>JANNKD010000218.1:0-3928 GCA_031396115.1 Gammaproteobacteria bacterium | reverse complement strand
GCCAGGGCGCCGGCGCCCACTGCGCCACCGCGCGCACGCGCAAGCGGAACTGCGCGCGCAGCGAGGCCTCGATGACGTGCGCCTCGCTGTGCGCGTCCAGGTTCATCACCCAGGGCCGCAAGGCCGTATCGCGCGCGGTTTGCACGAACGACTCGAAATCCGGCACCCGCGCCAGGCGTTCCCACTGACCCTCAGACAACAACTGCCCGTAACGGGCCTGGGCGCGCGCGCCCGCGTAGGCGAAGGCAACCGTGCGGCTCATCGCTCGCTGCCCTCGCGGGTCAGCCGGCGCACGAGCCGCTCCAGCGCGCGCCCGAACAGGTCCGGCGCATACGCGGTTTCGCGCAGCTTCAAGGTCGCTGCGGCCTCTTCGGCGGCAGTCGCAGTGAGTGCCCGCTGCAGGGTTCGCTGGCCACGCTCGAGCAGCCGCGCAATGCGCGAGGGGACCGCGTTCAGGGCCGTCCGCGACTGGGCGCGTGCGCCCTCAAGCGTCGCGGCGGCCTGGGCTTCGGCCTCGGTGATGGCACGGCGCGCAGCCTGTTCCGCGGCGACAGCCTGCTGCATCGCGCTGCCGGCGTTTTGCGGGGACGTCGGCTCGGGCATGGATGATCGAACCTCCACGCCAAAAGTTACGCGATAACGCCTTTGCCGCCATTGACTTGCGTCAATCCGGGGCCTGGCCGCCGGCCGGGTCCAGCGCCAGCGCACGCAGCAGCCGGTCGCGGGCGTTCAACTCCGCGCCGAGGACGCCCAGCATCACGAAAGTGCCCATCAGCCTGCGGTTCAGGAACACCAGCTCCGGCGGCGGCAGGCGGAAATGCACGGTCATGGCGCTGCGGGCGGTGGCCGCCGAGGCGCGGCTCAGCATGTCCGAGTCGGCCCAGCGGTAGGCCCCCTCGGCGTTGAGCAGCCGGGACGGGGTCCCGTCGCGGACGTGGTCGTTGAAAGGTTCGACGATGATCTCGCAGGCGTGGGCGTAGCTGTCGTGGACGGCGGCCGGCAGGTCCAGCCGCAGCATCTTCAGGTCCGTGGCGCCGCGCACGACGCGCGGACGGTCGCGCAGCAGCGCGCCGCTGACGATCTCGCGGTAGCCGTCCGCGAAGTGCCGGTCGAACCGGCGCGTGGCGCCGAAGTCCAGCAGCACGATGCGGTCGCGGCCGGAGGCATCGAGGCGGAAGCGGTAGTTGCCGAAGTTGGGATCGGTCTGCACCATCCCCCACTCGAAGAATTCCGTCAGGAACAGGTCGATCAGGCTGTCGGCCAGGCGGTTGCGCCGCGCCAGGGGCAGCGCCTGCACCGCCGGGTCGAGCGCATCGAGGCCGTCTTCGAAGCTCATGGCCAGCACGCGCGGCCCGCTGTACTCGGGATAGACCCGCGGCACGATGAAGCGCGGATCGTCCGCGAGCCGGCGCGTGTATTCCTCGGTGAAGGCCCGCTCGCGCGCGTAATCCACTTCATGGTGCAACAGGCGCCTGAGCTCGGCGAACATCGGCTTTAGCTCGAGGTCGTGCGGCGCCAGCCGGCTCAGGATCAGCAGGCGCTCGAGCGACTGCACGTCGCTGTCGATCGCCTCGGCCACGCCGGGATACTGGATCTTGAGGCACAGCTGCGCGCCGTCGGACCGCCGCCGCGCGCGGTGCACCTGCCCGAGCGAGGCGGCGCCGATCGCAGTCTCGTCGATCTCCAGCTCGGCCATGCGCTCGCGCCCGATGGCGCGCCGCAAGGCCGGTTCCAGCGAACTCCACGCCACCGGCTGCGCCAGGTCGTTGAGTTGCGACAGCGTGGCGACGGCTTCGGGCGGCAGGAAGTGCTGGCCGAACAGCGCCAGCAACTGGCCCGCCTTCATGGCGCTGCCTTTCAGGCGGCCCAGTTCACCGGCCAAGGCCTGCGCCTGCGCGTTGTAGAACTCGCGATCGGCGCGCTCGCGGCCGCGCTCGCCGCGCAGCACGTTCAACAGCAAGTGCCCGCCCAGGCGCACGCCGACGCCGACGCCGAGCCGGGACAGCGCGAGGTTGCGGAAGAACGGCCGGGTCTCCACGCGACCGCTGCCCGCCGGGTCGTCGACGCCCGTGTCCTTTTTGCTCATCGCCGCATCCAGGCGCCCAGGCTCGCCCGGGGCGTCGTCAATCGATGGTGTAGCGCGCGACGCGATAGAACCCGCCGAAGATGTCGACGTGCTCGTCGAGGCGGATCGTGCGGCCGCCGGCCCGCGCGCAGTCCTGCAGCACCGGGTTCAGCTCTTCGCTCCAGAAGGCGCCCAGAAAGGGTTCGGCCCAGGTCAGGATCCAGCGCATCGGCGCGAAGCGGTGGAAGAAATGGCGCTTGCGCGTCTCGCCGTACTCGGCGATCACCAGCCGCCCGCCCGGACGCATCACCCGGATCGCCTCGCGCAGGCTGCGCAGGCGCGCGGCGCGGGGGAGTTCGTGCAACAACAGGAACATCAGCGCGGTGTCGAAGGTCGCGTCGGGATAGCGCAGGCTCTCGGCGTTCATCCGCTCCAGCCGCGCCGTCCTGCCGATGGCCGCCAGCTTGCGCTGCGCCGCGCGCAATTGCACCGGCGCGACGTCGATCATGTGCAGGTCGTCGATGTGTTCGGCCAGTTTCGGCGTCAGCTCGCCGTAGACCCCGGCGATCTGCAGCGTGCGGCCGGCCCGCGGCGCGTCCAGCAGTCGCAGCGTTTCGCGCATGATCGCGCGGTAGTTGCCGAACAGGATGGCGTTGATGATCGGCTGGTGATCGAAAAACCACACCGAGATCGGCCAGAGATAGGCCCAGGCGTAGTGGCGGACCAGGTAGTCCGGCAGGCCTTCGGCCGGCCACGCGGTCAGCGGGCCGGTCCGGCCGGGTAGATCGGGGGACTGCCCCTGAACTGCCCACTCCGTCGCGTTGGACTTGTCCACGTGCGGTGCCTCTGGGTTGGATCGGTCGCGAGGATTTCGTCCTCGCGTCCCCGTCACGGTACCTCACGGCCTGCCCCCGGCAATTGACGCAAGTCAATAACCGGTGGAAGCCGGCGACGCCTCGCGCACTGCCGCGCCGGCCTAGTACTGGATCCAGTCGTCGCGCAGCATCGCGCCGCGGATGCCCGCCGCCACATCGGCGAACTCCGGCCGCGTCAGCACCTGCGAAGGGACCACCAGGGCGTGCACCCCGGATTCGGCAACGACGTCGGCCGTGCGCTTCGATCCCAGCACGACCGCAGCCTCGCCGACCACGGCGCCCAGCTCGTCGAGCCGGGCGATGAAGGCGCCCTTCGACTGGACCACGAGCGTGCCCTCGATCAGCAGATAGATCTCCGCTGTGACCGGCTCGCCTTCGCGGATCAGCATCTCGCTTGCGTCGAGCTCCACCAAGGCGCTGGAACGCACGACGGCGGCGACGACATCCGCAGCCAGGCCCGCCAGCGGACCGCGCGCGCAAAGACGCGCCGTGAGGCTCTCGACCAGCGCGGGACCCGTGACTGGGTTGCGTTTCATGGCGGCGATGTGGAGGCTCGGGCCGGAATTGAACCGACGTACGGGGATTTGCAGTCCCCTGCATAACCACTCTGCCACCGAGCCGCGAACCTGTCGCGCCTGAAAGGCGCTCCTACAAACCAAAAAACCCCGCTGGCAGCGAGGTTTTCAGGGGAAACTGGAGCGGGAAACGAGGCTCGAACTCGCGACCTCAACCTTGGCAAGGTTGCGCTCTACCAACTGAGCTACTCCCGCGCTACAGGGGCGCTATTGTAGGGAAGGTCCCTACCCTGTCAACCCGACTCCTTCATCATCGGCCAGGCCGCCAGCAGGTACTGAATCATCGAGTACAGGGTCAGCACGGAGGCGACCAACAACAGGGCGAAGCCGACCTCGTACCACGGCAGGATCGGCCAGTTGGCCTCCCAGATCATCATGCCGATGGCGGTCATCTGGAAGCCGGTCTTGAACTT
>JANNKD010000194.1:0-9633 GCA_031396115.1 Gammaproteobacteria bacterium | reverse complement strand
CTCGCCCTGCCCGGCGATGGCCGAGCAGCTCACGTAGTGGTTGCTGCCGTTGCGCTCGCCGCGAAAGCCGTGCGTGTTGCCGTACAAATCGATGCCGCGCGAGCTGTGCAGGCTGGCGCCCTCGGACTGCGCCACGCCGGGCACGGCCAGCGCGGCCGCCTCGCACACGCGCGCGTGGTCGATGGCCTCGTCCGTGGACAGCTCCCACGCGTGATCCAGGTCGAGTTCGGGGAGCTCCCGCGCCATGCGGTCGGCATCGGCCAGGCCGCTGCACGGGTCTTCGCCGCTGGCCTTGGCGATGGCGCAGGCCGCCGCCACCGCGTCGTCGAGCCCGGCCGCGCTGAGGTCGGCGGTGCTGGCCGAGCCGGAGCGCTGGCCGAAGAACACTTCGACCGAAAGGTCGCGGTCGTGATGGAACTCGACCGACTCGACTTCCCCCTTGCGCACGGTCAGCGACAGGCCGCGGCTGACCGAGACGCTGGCGTCGGCCTGCGTGGCGCCGCCGCGGCGCGCGGTGTCGAGCGCCCGCTCGACCCAGGGCTCCAGCTCCGCGTGCGCCGGCAGCTCGAAGCGCTGGCGCATCAGCCGGCCTTCAGCATGGCGAGCAGCCTGGCGTGGATGCCGCCGAAGTCGCCGTTGCTCATCACCAGCACGCGGTCGCCGGGCCGCGCGTCGCGCGCGAGGTCGGCGGCCAGCGGCTCGACGGCGTCGCGCACGGTGAGCTGGTCGCCCAGTCCGCCGAGCACCGAGCGCGCGTCCCACTGCAGGTCGGGCCGCGCCAGCACGTAGCTGTGGTCGGCGGCGAGCAGGCTGTCGGTCAGGGCCACGGCCATGGTGCCGAGGCGCATCGTGTTGGAGCGCGGTTCGACCACGGCCAGCACCCGGCCCTGTCCCTGCCCGCGCAGCGCGGCGATGGTGACCGCGATCGCCGTCGGATGGTGCGCGAAATCGTCGTAGACCTTCACGCCGCGAGCCTCGCCGACCAGCTCGAGCCGGCGCTTGACGTTGCGGAACTGCGCCAGCGCCGCGATCGACTTGGCCACTGGCACGCCGACGTGCGCGGCGGCGGCGATCGCGGCGACGGCGTTGAGGCGGTTGTGATGGCCCGCCAGCGGCGAGACGAAGGCGCCGTAGGTGGCCTCGTCGAAGCGCTGCACGTCGCTCCAGCAGCCCATCGCCAGCACGCGCTTGAGCGCCTCGTCGCCCGCGTTGACGATGATCCGTCCGTTGCGCGGCACGGTGCGCACCAGGTGATGGAACTGCCGTTCGATCGCGGCCAGGTCCGGGAAGATGTCGGCGTGGTCGAACTCGAGATTGTTGAGGATCGCCGTGCGCGGCCCGTAGTGCACGAACTTGCTGCGCTTGTCGAAGAACGCCGTGTCGTACTCGTCGGCCTCCACCACGAACACCGGTTTTCCGCCTGCGGCGGAGGGCTTGCCGCCGCCCAGGCGCGCCGACACGCCGAAGTTCTGCGGCACGCCGCCGATCAGGAAGCCCGGCTCCAGGCCGGCGCATTCGAGCAGCCACGCCAGCAGGCTCGAGGTCGTGGTCTTGCCGTGCGTGCCGGCCACCGCCAGCACGTGCTGGCCGGCCAGCACATTCTCGGCCAGCCACTGCGGGCCGGAGACGTGGCGCAGGCCCTGGTCGAGGACGTGCTCGTTGGCCGGATTGCCGCGCGTGATGACGTTGCCGACGATCACCACGTCGGGCGGCGGCACCAGCTGCGCGGGGTCGTAGCCGCGCGTGACCTGGATGCCGAGCGCCTCGAGCTGCGTGGACATCGGCGGCCAGGCCGCCGCGTCCGCGCCGGTGACGCGATGGCCCGCCTCGCGCGCGATCGCCGCGATGCCGGCCATGAATGTGCCGCAGATGCCGAGGATGTGGACGTGCACGTCAGGGCCTCGCTGCCGGCAGCAGCAGCTGCACCGCGAGGATCGACAGCAGCAGCACGCTGAAGGCGACGAACAGCGCTATCAGCACGCCGGTCCACAGGCGCGTCTCCACTGCATGACGGAAGATGTGCGAGTAGACCGCGAGGTTCCAGAGGTTGAGCGCGTTGAGCAGCAAGGAGGCCACCGGCGAGGTCTGCACGGCGCCGGGCTGCTGCAGCAGCTCGGGAGTGGCCGCGATCTGCTGCAGCGCGGGCGCCAGCGCGCTCATCGCGGGGATCGAGGCCAGGGTCAGCACGATGCCGGTGGCCAGCAGCGCATGGAACGTCTGCTGGAAACGGCTGGCCAGGCGCCGCGCGCTGAGCAGCGAGTGCGTGACCAGCGCCAGCGCGCCGACGCTGGCCAGCGCGATCACCAGCGACGCGCCGGGCGGCAGCAGGATGACGAACACCGCGAAGTACGTGGCGACCGCGATCGCGGGCAGCGGCACTGCCAGCTGCGGCGCGTGGGGGAAGTCCTGCGGCCCGGCGCGGAACAGCAGAATCCGCAGCGCCACGATGGCAGCCTGTTGCAGCATCGGATTGTCCAGAGAAGGGTCCGCCATTTTATGATGAATCCATGCGCAATCCCGACTTGGGGCCTGCCCCTGCACCCGGCTACACGCTGATCGCGACGGCCGACGCCCTCGCCGCCGCGCTCGAGCGCTGGCGCGAGACGCCCTGGCTGGCGGTCGACACCGAGTTCGTGCGCGAGGACACCTACCACGGGGAACTGTGCCTGGTGCAACTCGGCGACGGCGCCACGCAGGCCTGCGTCGACGCCCTCGCCGTGGACCTGGCGCCGCTGTGGGCCTTCCTGCAGCAGCCCCGCCCGCTGAAGGTGCTGCACTCGGCCAGCCAGGACATGGAGCTGTTCGTGCAGCGCGGCGGCGACTGCCCGCGCCCGCTGTTCGACACCCAGGTCGCCGCGGCCCTGCTCGGCCACGGCGAGCAGCTCGGCTATGCGGCGCTGGTCGAGCGCCGGCTCGGCCTGAAAGTGGACAAGAGCCTGTCGCGCACCGACTGGGC
Organism: Gammaproteobacteria bacterium; assembly: GCA_031396115.1. GTDB lineage: Bacteria > Pseudomonadota > Gammaproteobacteria > Nevskiales > Nevskiaceae > JACPFV01. The sequence goes on along the minus strand of JANNKD010000194.1, from coordinate 6,677 downwards.
GAAGCGCCCGCTGTCCGAGGCGCAGCTGACCTACGCCGCGGACGACGTGCGGCACCTGGGCGCCATGTACCCGGCGCTGCGCGCCGAGCTCGAACAGCGCGGACGCCTGGGCTGGCTCGAGGCCGAGTCCGCGCGCCTGACCGAAGCCAGCCGTTACCGGCCGGATCCCGCGTCGGCCTGGCGCGGCGTCAAGGGGCTCGCCCGCCTGCCGCCCGCCGGGCAACACCTCGCCGCGCGCCTCGCCCGCTGGCGCGAAGAGGAAGCGCTGCGCCGCAACCGGCCGCGCCGCTGGATCCTCGAGGACACGCCGGTGTGCCAGATCGCGCTGCGCCGGCCCGCGACGCGGGCCGCGTTGTCGGAAGTCGAAGGCGTGTCGGCCAAGCTGGTGCAACGCGCCGGCGATGCGCTGCTGGCGCTGGTGCACGAGCCGGTGACGGACGCCGCGCCGCTGGTGGTCGAGGCGCGTGACACGCCGGCGCAGAAGGCGCAGATCCAGGGCCTGCTCGACCTGCTGCGCAACCGCGCGCAGGCCGAGGAGGTCGCGGCGACGCTGATCGCGACGCGCAGCGACATCGAGCGGCTGGTGCGCGAGGGCCCGGGCGCGGCGATCCCGCTGCTCAGCGGCTGGCGGCGGGAACTGCTCGGCGAGGAACTGCTGGCGAAACTGTAGGAGCGCCTCTCAGGCGCGACCGCATTGGCGCCTCTGTCGCGCCTAAGAGGCGCTCCTACAAGCGCTCCTACAGCGGCAGCACCTTCTCGATGCGGTGGAAGATCTCGTCCATCGAGCCCTCGCCGTCGACGGAACCGAACTTGCCCTGCTTCTTGTAGTAATCCACCAGCGGCGACGTCTGGTCCTGATAGACCTTCAGGCGCTTGGTGATGGTCTCTACGTTGTCGTCGGCGCGCTGCAGCAACTCGCCGCCGTCGAGGTCGCACACGCCGGCTTTCTTCGGCGGGCTGAAGTGCACGTTGTACAGGTGGCCGCAGACCTTGCAGGTGCGCCGGCCGGTGAGCCGCTTGACCAGGTTGTCGAACTTGACGTCAAGGAGGATGGCCTTGTTCAGCGGCTGGTTCACCTCGGCCAGCATCGTGTCGAGCGCCGTGGCCTGCGCCAGCGAGCGCGGGAAACCGTCGAGGATGAAGCCGAACTTGGTGTCCTTCTGCCCGAGGCGCTCGCGGATCATGCCGACCACGATGTCGTCGGCGACGAGCTGGCCGGCGTCCATCGCCGACTTGGCCTTCTTGCCCAGTGCCGTGCCGGCCGCCACCGCCGCGCGCAGCAGGTCGCCCGTGGAAATCTGCGGGCTGGCGTACGCCTCCATCAGGCGCCGGGCCTGGGTGCCCTTGCCTGAGCCGGGCGCACCCATGAACACGAGTCGCATTGGTTCCCCCATGTGAGCGGGCCACGGTAACAAATTTTAGTAACCTGTGCGCCTCGTTCGGAGCCCCGCATGCCCAAGCCGCGCAACGCGTTCTACGCCCAGTCCGGTGGCGTCACCGCCGTCATCAACGCCTCGGCCGCGGGCGTGATCGAAACTGCGCGCAAGCACAAGAACAAGATCGGCAAGGTCTACGCCGGGCGCAACGGCATCATCGGCGCGCTGACCGAGGACCTGATCGACACCTCGAAGGAATCGGCCGCCAACATCGCCGCCCTCAAGCACACGCCGGCCGGTGCGTTCGGCTCGTGCCGCTACAAGCTCAAGGGTTTTGATAAAAACCAGGCTGAATATGAGCGGCTGATCGAGGTCTTCAAGGCACACGACATCGGCATCTTTTTTTATAACGGCGGCGGCGACTCCGCCGATACCTGCCTGAAGGTCTCGCAGCTGTCCGCGAAGCTGGGCTATCCGCTGCAGGCGATCCACGTGCCGAAGACGATGGACAACGACCTGCCGATCACCGACACCTGCCCGGGCTTCGGTTCGGTGGCGAAGTACACGGCGGTGTCGATCCGCGAAGCCAGCTTCGACCTCGCCTCGATGGCCAAGACCTCGACCAAGGTGTTCATCCTCGAGGTGATGGGCCGCCACGCGGGCTGGACCGCGGCGGCGGGCGGCCTCGCCGCCGAGCAGGACGGTGACGGCCCGCAGGTGATCCTGTTTCCCGAGATCGTGTTCGACGAGGCGAAATTCCTGGCCAAGGTCGACGCGACCGTGAAGAAGGTCGGCTGGTGCACGATCGTCGCCAGCGAGGGCCTGCACGCGCCGTCGGGCGAGTTCCTGTCAGAGGCCGGCGGCAAGGACGCCTTCGGCCACAGCCAGCTCGGTGGCCTTGCGCCGCTGCTGGCGAAATTGCTGAAGGACAAGCTGAACCTCAAGTACCACTGGGCCGTCGCCGACTACCTGATGCGCGCCGCGCGCCACATCGTCAGCAAGACCGACTTGCAGCAGTCCTACGCGGTCGGCAAGGCCGCGGTCGAGCTCGCGCTCAAGGGCAGGAGCGGCGTGATGGTCACCATCGACCGGCTCAGCGACCAGCCCTACAAGTGGAAGACCGGCGAGGTGGCGCTCGACAAGGTGGCCAACGTCGAGAAGAAGATGCCGCGCGACTTCATCAACGAGGACGGCTTCCATATCACCGGCAAGTGCCGCAAGTACCTCGCGCCGCTGATCGAAGGCGAGGACCCGCCGCCGTTCAAGAACGGCCTGCCGCACTACGTGAAGCTGAAGAACCCCGCCGTCGCGAAGAAGTGCCCGCCGTTCGAGCTCAAGAAGGGCTGAAAAACCTCAGGTGCCGAAGCCGACGCCGAAGATCAGGCGGAAGTAGTTGTCGGTGATGTCGGAGTCCTTCAGGTCGTAGGCATCCAGCTCCATGCCGCCCATGAACTGCACCCCGTTCGCCATGCCGGTCTGGCCGACGAGGCGGATGCCGAAGTAGCCGATGTCGTCGGTCGCGTTGTTGAGGTCGTTGCTCGCCTCGCCGCCACCGAAGCGGATCTGGCCCAGGAAATACCCGTCGTCGTCCGCCTTGATGAAGCCGATGCCCAGGGGCACGACCGTGTAGGTCCCCGTGACGTCAATATCGTCGTCGGTCTGGTTGAGCACGTTCAGGCCCAGGCTCAGGTACAGCATGTCCGCCACGATCACGCCGCCATCGAACGCGATCATCGCGTCGGTGAGTTCCGCGTCGGTATCCTGCTCGGTGCGGGTCCCGAACTCCATCGCGCCCGTGACGCCGATGCCGATCGCGCCGGTGTCGAAGACGCCGGCACCCGTGAAAGCGAGACCCCCGCCGCCCCAATTGGTGTCGCCCAGCGGAGTCTGCGCATTGCTCGAGACCAGGGCCAGGCCGATGCCGCCGTAGCCGTGGTTCTCCCGCTCCCCGGACTCGGCCGCGCTGGCCAGCATCGGCGCGCAGGCCGCGGCCCCGAGCATCAGTACTGCGAATGGTTTCTTCGTCACGTGCATTCCCCTAGTGGTGAGTCCCCTCGGTAATTGTCGTCCCGCATCCCGGCCTTCCGGCGTGGGCAAGATATACCAATCCCCTCAAGGTCCGGCTGGCCGCCGGGCCCGCACGTCGATCTCCACTGTGATCCGGCGCGACACGTACTCGCTGAGCGGGTCGGACTCCATGCCGAGGTTGGCTTCGGTGCGGTCGACCTGGAAGCGGCCCTGGATGTGCATCTCGTCGCCGTCCACCACGAGGTCCATGGGCGGCACCGGGATCACGCGGTCCTTGATGGTCAGCGCGCCCTCGACCGTGTGTCCGCCGCCCGGTTTGGGGCTGATGCGCGTCGCCACGAAGCGTGCGGTCGGGTAGCGCGCGACGTCGAACCACTCCGGCAGCGGCAGGGTCTCGTCGTGCAGCGTGTCGCCGTCGGTTGCGGACGCGGTCTCGATCGTGGCCGCAGCCGTGATCGGGTTCGGCGCCAGCGGGTTGAACCGCAGGTCGGCCTCCCAACGCGTGAAGCGGCCGCGAAACGGCGTGCCGGCGTTGGTGCCCGAGAACGCGATCTCGCTGCCGGAATCCACGATCCAGCCGCCCGCTGCGCTGGCGATGCGGGGCGCGCGGTCCACGCCGCCGCGCATGCCCGACACGCTTGCCAGGCCGATCAGCGCCAGTACGACCGCGCCGATCACCAGGCCCGCGCCCCGCCGCGGCGCCATGCTGGTGAGCACGTCGTCGCGATGCAGGAAGTGATGCCGCAGCGCCGCGGCCGCATGCACCGCCAGCAACGCGGCCATGCTCCAGGCCAGCCACAGGTGCGCCGTGAAGTTGCGCGCGGCGATCGCCTTGCGCCCGGCGGCGTCCACCGCCGTCGCGTCGAACACGTGCGGCACGCCGAACAGGCCGAACCACAGCGTCGGCACGTGCAGCGGCGCATCGCCGCGCCACTGCGCGGACACGTAGGTCCAGCCGGACAACGGCACGACGATCATCAGCAAGTAGAGCGCGCCCTGCACGCCGCGCGCGGCCCAGCGCTGCCAGTCCGGCATCGACGCCGGCAGCGGCGGCGCCCGGTGGCTCAGTCGCCAGGCCAGCCGCAGCACGCTCAGCACCAGCACCGTCAGGCCGAGCGATTTGTGGATCTGGAAGGCGGCGATGGCGGCTGCCTGCCGCTCCGCGACTTCGATGGCGCGGGACATCCACCAGCCGAGCCCGAGGTTGACGAAGATCGCGGCCGCGATCGCCCAGTGCAGGGCGATCGCGACCGCGGTGTACCGCATGGCGGTCACGCCGGCGGCGGAGTGCCCTGCTGCTGCAACTCGCCGTCGAACTGGACGGTGACGTCGTCACCCAGGAATTTGCCGACGCCGATGTTCATGCCGAACTCCGAGCGCTTGAACGCCCCCGTCGCGGAGAAACCCAGCGCCGGGGCCTTCGAGCGCGGATGCTCGGCGATCGACCCGGTCACGATCGCATCGAGCGTGAGCGGGTGGGTCTGGCCCAGCAGCGTGAGGTCACCGGTGACCTTGAAGCGCCCCGGCCCCTGTGATTCGACCTTGGTGGACTTGAAGGTGATCGCCGGGAACTGGCTGCCGTTGAAGAACATCGGCCCCTGCGCCAGTGCTTCCTCGAAGCTGTTGAACGGCGAGTCCTTGTGCGTGCCCTTGTAGTCGCCGGTGTAATCCGTGCGCACCGAGGTCGGGTCCACGGTGACCTCAACGGAGGAAGCCGGCAGGTTCTTCGGGTCGAGATTCAGGCTGACGTCGAACTTGGTGAAGCGCACGCTGTACGGCGCCAGGTTCATGTGCTGGACCTTGCCGACCAGGCTGGCGTGATTCGGGTCCAGCTTGTAAGCCCCGGCGGCAAGGGTCAGGTCCGCGGCCGGAGCGGCGGTGGCGGCGGGTTGGCTCGGGGCTTGACCCTGTCCGCAGGCGGCCAGCAGGGCAACGAGGGTCAGGGGGATTGCGGCAAAGCGTGTCATCGGCAACTCCTTCGGTTCAGGGACTGACAACAGCCCGATACTTTAGCCGCCCTGCCCCCTCCGGGGGTAGGGAAATGCCCGGAATCCCTGTAGAATCCGCGCCGCTTCGGGGGCTTCCGCAGCCCCCGTTCTCAAAAAACCCATAGGAGAGCTTCATGCTGGTCGCCAACGGTCTCTGGATCGCGCTGGGCTGCGCCCTCGCCGCTATCGTTTACGGCATCTTTTCGACGCGCTGGGTGCTGGCCAAGTCGGCCGGCAACGACCGCATGAAGGAAATCGCCGCCGCCGTGCAGGAAGGCGCGATGGCGTACCTCAACCGCCAGTACACGACGATCGCCATCGTCGGCGCCGTGCTGTTCGTGGTGCTGGGCTTCGCGCTCGGCTGGTATACCGCGGTCGGCTTCCTGGTCGGCGCGGTGCTGTCCGGCGCGACCGGCTACATCGGCATGAACATCTCGGTGCGCAGCAATTCGCGCACCGCGCAGGCGGCGCATGAGGGCATGAATGCCGCGCTCGCCGTCGCGTTCCGCGGCGGCGCCATCACCGGCATGCTGGTCGTGGGCCTGGGCCTGCTCGGCGTCGCCGGCTACTACATGGTCGTGACCAACATGGCGGGCCAGGAAACGGCCCTGCACGGCCTGGTCGGCCTGGCCTTCGGCGGCTCGCTGATCTCGATCTTCGCGCGTCTGGGCGGCGGCATCTTCACCAAGGGCGCCGACGTCGGCGCCGACCGGGTGGGCAAGGTCGAAGCCGGCATTCCGGAAGACGACCCGCGCAACCCGGCGGTCATTGCCGATAACGTCGGCGACAACGTCGGCGACTGCGCCGGCATGGCGGCCGACCTGTTCGAGACCTACGCGGTCACCGTGGTCGCCACCATGGTGCTCGGCGGCCTGATGGCCGCGTCGCTCGGCCCCAATGCCGTGCTCTACCCGCTGGTGCTCGGCGGCGTGTCCATCATCGCCTCGATCATCGGCACGTTCTTCGTGTCGGCCAAGGAAGGCGGCAACATCATGAACGCCCTGTACAAGGGCGTGATCGTCTCCGCCGTGATCGCCGCGATCGCGTTCTTCCCGATCACCCGGCAGTTCTTCGCACCCGAGCTGGCGATGAACCTGTACTGGTGCTCGCTGATCGGCCTGGTCCTGACCGGCGTCATCGTCTGGATCACCGAGTACTACACCGGCACCACGTTCGCCCCGGTGCAGCACATCGCCGCGGCCTCGCAGACCGGCCACGCGACCAACATGATCGCGGGCCTCGGCATCTCGATGAAGTCCACGGCACTGCCGGTGCTGGCGGTGTG
>JANNKD010000187.1:0-13799 GCA_031396115.1 Gammaproteobacteria bacterium | reverse complement strand
ATCACGCGCTCGATCGCCGACCAGGCGCGCACCATCCGCATCCCGGTGCACATGATCGAGACCATCAACAAGCTCAACCGCATCAGCCGCACCATGCTGCAGGAAATGGGCCGCGAGCCGACGCCGGAAGAGCTGGCGATGAAGATGGAGATGCCGGAGGACAAGGTCCGCAAGGTGCTGAAGATCGCCAAGGAACCGATCTCGATGGAGACGCCGATCGGCGACGACGAGGATTCGCACCTGGGCGACTTCATCGAGGACACCGCCGCGGTGTCGCCGCTGGATTCCGCCACCACTTCGTCGCTGTCGGAGGCCACGCAGCAGATCCTGGCGTCGCTGACGCCGCGCGAGGCCAAGGTGCTGCGCATGCGCTTCGGCATCGACATGAACACCGACCACACGCTGGAAGAGGTCGGCAAGCAGTTCGACGTCACGCGCGAACGCATCCGCCAGATCGAGGCCAAGGCGCTGCGCAAGCTGCGCCACCCGAGCCGCGCCAACTACCTGCGCTCGTTCCTCGACGAGACTTGAAGCGCACACCGGCAATAGGCCAAAAAAAGCCCCGCATCGCGGGGCTTTTTATTTCACCGGGGACTTCAGGCTGCGGGCCGCTTCCGCCGCGGCTTGTCCTTTTTCTTGCCTTGGACGAAGTTGATGCGCAGGCCGATGCGCGCATCGGCGAACTTGTAGGCGCCGCCGGCATCGTCCTCCTGCGTGCCGGCCCGGTAGTCCGCGAACAACCCGAACACCGGCGTGAGGCGAAACGCGCCGCCGATCGCGTACTCCAGGCCGGCGCCGAAATCGCCGGCGTCCACGTAGCCGAGCTGGGCGTAGTAGTTTGCGCGAGCGCCGCCCTGGACGCCGACATGCGCGCCGAAACCGTCCGAGGAGAACGCTTCGATGACGCCAAACTCGACCTCCTGCTGGACGCGTTCGACAACGCCATAGAGCGGCGACCGGGCGTGCTTCCAGCCGATCCCCGCACGAAACAGCTTCGCCTCGGCCGGCTGGGTGTTGCCGCGATCGAAGCCGTCGTAGTTGTTGGTCTGGGCTTCGCCCTGCAGGAACAGGCCTAGGGGGAGGGGCACGCGCACGCGCAGGCCTCGCCCGCTGCCGCCCTCGCTGTTGATGAACCCCGGATAATTCGAGACCAACCCCGACGAATCCTTGACCTTGAGCTCGGCGGTCGGCACCAGGAACCAGTCGAGGAATCCATTGAGGTGCCTGGCGGCAGGCGCGTCCGCCTCCTGCGCCAGGGCAATCGATGGAACGGCCAGCAAGAACACGCACAGAACGCCTGCAGCCCGCATCATCGAGAACCCCCTTGGATGGCACCGGTACCGACTCGCCCCGGCGCCGCGCATGCTAGCGGATGCGCGGAACGGAAGCCCTGCGCTAGGGCATGCGCAGGATCGCCGAGACCGATGCCGCGTTGACGTCGAGCCGGCCTGCGCCGTAGCGCGTGAAATCGCCACGGAACGACAACCAGGGGCTGAGGGTGAACTCTGCGCCGAGGCCGTAAAACAGGTCGCTGCCGCCATTGCTGTCGCTGGCGGAGCCGCTGCTATCCCGGCTGGAGGTCTTCATCGTCCACATGAGGACGCCGGTCCGCGCCACGATCGAAAAGTTTTCGGACATTGGCGCCCGCGCGATGAAACCCAGGTCGTAACCCACGACTTTGGCGGCCACGCGCACGGCCCCGGGCGCCCAGAACCCTCCGGTGCCGTCGGAGGTGCCCCGCGCGGTCACCTCGCCGAGATCGGCATGACCGAACTCGATCGTGAAGTTCTTGGTTACGCCGTAGCCGATTGCAATCCGCAGTGCCGCGTCCGTGTCCTTGGTCTTTGTGTTGGTGAGCGAGCCGTCGAAATTGAGATCCTCGGCGTTCCAGTGCTCCACCGTGCTATGGCCGAACGAAAGATCGAGGTAAGCGTCGACCACTCCGTCGATGGCCGACGCGGGCGCACAAAACAGCATGCATGCCACCGGCACGACGAGCCTGCGGAACAGCGGGAAGCGCGTGATGGCTGTCTCCCGGCGCCGCCCGGCGGGCGCCGGGGGAAAGCAATCCTAGACCTATCCGGGGCGGCCTGCTCTGTCGCGTCGCAGCAAGCTTCAGTCTTCGAAGCGCAGGATTGCCGAGAGCGATAGCGAGTCGTAGTCGGCGTCGTCAACGGCGTAACGGGTGAACTCGCCCCGGAACGACACCGAGGGGTTGAGGCTGAACTCGGCGCCGAGGCCGAAGAACAGGTCGTCGCCGTCGTCGGTGAAGCGCGAATTGCCGTTGCTCCTCTTGGTGGTGGATTCCACCTCCCACAGGAAGACTCCGGTCCGCGCGAACAGCGCGAAGGTCTCGGACACCGGCATGCGCCCGACCAATCCGAGGTCGAGGCCGTCCACCGCCACGGTCGCGCCCACCGGGCCGGCCGGCCATCCCCCCACGGGAAACAGGCTGCCATCCGAAGTGCCCTCAGCCGTGACTTCGCCGAGGTCCAGGTAGGCGATCTCGAGCGCGAGGTAGTCGGTGGTGGGAAAGCCGAGCGCGAACCGCAGGCTCCTGGCGGTGTTCTCGTCGCCGATGTTGCTGACCGAGCCGTCGAAGTTGAGGACTTCGCCGCGCCAGTCCTGATTCTTGCTCTGGCCGATCGCCAGGCTGATGTAGTTTTCGGCCGCGGCCGGGGCAGCAATGGCGCAGGCCGCGAGCAGGGCGAGGCCGCGTACGAACTGCCGACGCGTCATGGGCGTCTCCGGTGTGGGTCCCGGCATGGCGCCGGGACCCACCCATCGTAATGTTATCCGCGGCCGCGCGGGTTCAGCGCGCGAAGCTCCAGCGGGCGCCCAGGGTCACCGTGTTGAAGTCGTCGGAGAGGCCGAGGCTGGCCAGCAACGCGAGGTTGCGGTTCATGTGCAGCAGGCCCTCACCGGTCAGCGTGATGTCGCCGTCGTCGAAGATGCTGCGGTACTCGGCATACGCGCCGTACTCGATCTGCGGCGTGGCGACGCCGCGCACGCCACCGGTCAGCCACAGGCCGGTGTCGTCGTCGTCGAACGGGCCCGCCTCGACCTCCGCCAGTACCAGCCCGCCCATGGCAACGAGGTCCAGGTTTTTCTGCAGCGGCTGGCGGTAACCGATGCCGCCGTCGAGCATGGTGATGTCGAAACCGCGGTCGCCATAGGTGGTGATCGCGGCGACGCCGTACAGCTGCGGCTGGAACAGGAACGAGCCGTCGAGCCGGATGCCGTCATAGCTGCCGCCGCCATCGGGCTCGACCACGATCAGGCGCGCATCGCCGTAGCTGTAGGACATCGAGCCGTAGCCGGACTGCCCGGCAGCCTGCGCCGCCAGCGGCAGCGCGAGCAGCGTGGAAAGAACCAACGCGTAAGTCACCTTCATGGGTAAAGCTCCCTTGTGAATGACGCCCGATAGACCGCAGCGTGGGCAAATGATTCCTGGAAAACCGTGAACCGTGTCACGGTAGCAACGCTGCCGGCGCGGGGCCGGCCCGGCTGCGTTTATTTTTTCGCGCCGGTGTGAATGTTCGGCGTGTGCAGCGTTCCAGGCAGGTGGCCGTAGTACTCGGCCAGCTGCCGGATTTCCTTGTCGGTGAGCGTCGCGGCCTGGGGGGCCATCACCGGATTCTTGCGGGCGCCTGAGCGGTATTCGCGCAGGGCCTGCTCGATGTAATTGGAGTACTGGCCGGCGAGGTGCGGGTAGAGCGGCAGGATGGCCTTGCCGTCGGCGCCGTGGCAGGCCGCGCACACCGCGACCTTCTCCGGCACCTGGGCATCGCCGGCGAGCGCGACGGGCGCGGCGGCGAGGGCCAGCACTGCGAGCAGCACGCGGGTGTGGCGCATGTCAGTGGGTCCCCGGCGAAACGGCGAGGAACGCGGCGATGTCCTCGATGTCCTGGTCGGACAGGCTCGCGGCCTGGGCCTGCATGGTCTTGTGCGGGCGCTCGCCGGACTTGTACGCCTTCATCGCGGCCGCGAGGTACTCGGCGCTCTGGCCACCCAGCTTCGGCACGCGATAGGTCGGGTAGGCGTTGGTGTAGCCCGGGATGCCGTGGCAGCCCATGCAGGTGTTGGCCTTGGTGCGCCCGGCGTCGGGGCTGCCGCCCGCGAGCGAGAGCGGCGACGCCAGCAGCGCCAGCACGGCGGCCGCGCAACGCACCGTCTTCATCATGATCGCTCCCCGAGTTGATGGCGCATTATGCTCCGGGAAAACTCCATTTCAGTCAATCAATAAGGCTATAGTGCCGGCGTCCAAGGATGGAGGCTCCGGTATGGCGATTCCGGTCACCGTAGCGCTGGCCGCGTTCTGCGGCCTGCTCCTGGTCGGCCTCGCGGCCCGCGTGTCCATGCTGCGCGTGCAGCACAAAGTCGCCTTCGGTGATGGCGGCAACCCGGCGCTGATGCGGGCGATCCGCACGCACGGCAATACCGCCGAGCACGCGCCGCTGTTCCTGCTGCTGGCGCTGGCCCTCGAGCTGGCCGGCGGCACCACGGCCTTCCTGGCCGGCGTCGCCGCAGTGTTCGTGGTGGCGCGGCTGCTTTACACCGTCGGCGTGCTCGGTCGCGGCCTGCACCTCCTGCGCATGGCGGGGGCGCTGCTCACCTACGTGGCGCAGCTGCTGGTCGCGCTGGCGCTGGGACTGGCCGCGCTGCGGATGCTCTGAGTGGCGACGGGCGACGACCGCAGCGCCGAAGTCGCGGCCGTAGACCTCGGCTCCAACAGCTTCCACCTCGTCGTGGCGCGCGAGCAGGGCGCCGAGCTGCAGGTGCTCGACCGCCTGCGCGAGCCGGTGCGCATCGCCGCCGGGCTCGACGCCGAGAAGAAGCTCGATGCCGGCGCGCAGGAACGCGCGCTGGCCTGCCTGGAGCGCTTCGGCCAGCGCCTGGCCGGGATCCCGCGCGACCGCGTGCGCATCGTCGGCACCAACACCCTGCGGCGGCTGCGCAAGAGCCCGGAGTTCTTCAAGGCAGCCCACAAGGCCCTGGGCCACTCCATCGAAGTGATCTCCGGCGTCGAGGAAGCGCGCCTGGTCTACGCCGGCGTGACCCACGGCCTGGCCGGACCGGCGCGGCGCCTGGTGGTGGACATCGGCGGCGGCAGCACCGAGTTGGTCATCGGCAAGGGCGCGGAGACGCGCCTGCTCGAAAGCGTCGCCCTGGGCTGCGTCACCCACACGCGGCGCTTCTTCGAAGACGGCGAGATCACCGAGAAGCGCTTCCGCAAGGCGCGCATCGCGGCGCGCGTCGAACTCGAGTTCCTCGAGGACCGCTACCGCAAGGCGGGCTGGGAGCTTGCCATCGGCTCGTCCGGCACGGTGCGCGGCGCCTGGCGCGTGATGCGCGCCCGCGGCTGGGCCGACGAGGAGATCACGCGCGACGCGCTCGAGAAAACCGTCGAGCTGCTGATCGAGACCGGCCACAGCGACAAGATCGACTACGCCGACCTGCGCGAGGACCGTCGCGCGGTGTTCGCCGGCGGTCTCGCCGTGCTGGCCGGCGTGTTCGACAGCCTCAAGGTCGAAACCATGCTCACGTCCGAGAACGCGCTGCGCGAAGGCGTGCTGTACGACCTGGTCGGCCGCCTGACCGACCGCGACATCCGCAGCGACACCATCGGCGCGCTGGCGCAGCGCTACGGCGTCGACGGCCCGCACGCCGCCGACGTCGAGGCCACGGCGCTCAAGCTGCTCGAGGGTGTGCTCGAGGACTGGAAGCTCGACAAGAAAACCTCGCGCCAGCTGCTGGGCTGGGCTGCGCGTCTGCACGAGTGCGGACTGGCCGTCGCGCACGCGGGTTATCACAAGCACAGCGAGTACCTGCTGCGCCATGCCGACCTGCCGGGCTTCTCGCAGACCGAGCAGCGCCTGCTCGCGGCTCTGGTGCGGCTGCATCGCGGCAAGTTCTCCGAGCTGGCGTGGACCGAGCTGCCGGAGGAGTGGGCCGAGCCGATCCAGCGGCTCTCGGTGCTGCTGCGCATCGGCGTGCTGCTGCACCGCTCGCGCGTCGAGCGCGCCCGCCCGCGCATCCAGCTCGTCGCGGGCAAGCGCAGCCTCGACCTCACGTTCCCGAAGGACTGGCTCGACGAGCATCCGCTGACCGCCGCGGACCTTGAGCTCGAGGCGGACTACCTCAAGGCGGTGGATTTCAAACTGAAGTTCGAATGAATCGCGCCTAAGAGGCGCTCCTACACTCGCGCGTCTATTGTAGGAGCGCCTCTCAGGCGCGACCGACTCGCTGCAGTTCCTTCAACAGCTCCTCCCCCGTCCAATCGCGCCTGCCGCCTCTCTCGGCTTCCAGGATCAGCGCCACCAGCCGCCCGTTCACCGGCGCCGTGCGGCCGAGCGAATGGGCCAGCTTCACCACCTCGCCGTTGAGCCAGTCGATCTCGGTCGCGCGCCCCGCCTGCAGGTCCTCCCACATGGACGAACGCGCCAGCGGATCGATCGCCAGCATCCTGCCGGCCAGCGCGCGGAACACCACGTCCGGCACCGACAGCAGTGAGGGGATCAGTCGCGGCGGCAGCTTGAGCCGCGCCGGCTCGATGCCGGCCGCGTCGAGCAGCGCCAGGGTCTCGCGCTGCGCCAGCGCGATGCAGCGGCGGAACGCGCGCTGCGCGAGCTCTTCCTTCAATGGCACGCCGCACAGGGCATTGATCGCGTTGTTCAGGTTCAGCAGCAACTTGCTCCACAGCACCGTGCGCATGTCTGGGTAGCGCCGCAGCGGCAGTCCCGCGGCCGCGAACGCGGCGAGGAACGGCTCGAGCGCTTCATGTTCCTGCACTACGAGCCCGCCTTCCGAGCCGTGGTGAAAGGCGCCGTTGCCGCGGTTGACGACATTGAACTCGACCATGCCGGTCAGCACGATGCGCCCGGGCATTTGCGCGGCCAGCACTTCGGCGTTGTGCAGCCCGTTCTGGAAGCTGATCACGATCGCGCCGGGCTTGAGCACGGCGGCGAGTTCGCGCCCCGCCTCCTCGGTGCCCGCGGATTTCACCGCGACCAGCACCAGGCCGGCGTCACGCGCGGCGGCGGGCTGCGTCTCGAAGCGGATGGCCGGCGCCGGCACGCGCAAATCGGCGCCCTGCCAGTCGGTCACGTGCAGGCCGTGCTGGCGGATCTCCGCGGCGAGGCGCGGGCGGCCCACGAACGTGACCGGCGCGCCGGTCGCCGCGAGCCGGCCGCCCACGTAGCAGCCGATGCTTCCGGCGCCGTAGACGCAGATCACGCAGCGGCTTCGTCGAGCAGCTTCTGCTGGATGCCCTTGGCGCCGGCCGCCGCCTCGGCGCGCTGGTAGCTGCCGTCGGCGCGCAGCAGCCAGGTCTGCGCGGTGTCCTCGAGGTAGCCGTTGAGGTCGGCGATCACGCGTTCCTTGTGTCTCTTGTCGAGGATCGGGAAGGCCACCTCGACGCGCCGGAAGAAGTTGCGCTCCATCCAGTCGGCGCTCGACAGCCACACCTCGGGCTCGCTGCCGCTGCCGAAGTAGAACACGCGCGGATGCTCGAGGAAGCGGCCGATCACCGAGCGCACGCGGATGTTGTCGGAGATGCCCGGCACGCCGGGCTTGAGCGAGCAGGCGCCGCGCACGATCAGGTCGATGGAGACGCCGGCCTGTGAGGCGCGGTACAGCGCCTTGATGATCTCAGGCTCCACCACCGCGTTGAGCTTGGCGATGATGCGCGCCGGCTTGCCCTTGTCGGCGGCCTCGATCTCGCGCTCGATCCTCTTGTGCAGCTCCTTGGCGAGCGTGAACGGCGATTGCAGCAGGTGCTTCATCTTGCTGACCTTGCCCAGGCTGGTCAGCTGCAGGAACACGCCGTGCACGTCCTTGCAGATCGCCTGATCCGCCGTGAACAGGCCGTAGTCGGTGTACAGGCGCGAGGTGCGCGGGTGGTAGTTGCCGGTGGACAGGTGCGCGTAGTGCTTCAGCCCTGCTTCCTCGCGCCTCACCACCAGCACCATCTTGGCGTGCGTCTTGTGCCCGACCACGCCGTAGACGACGTGCGCGCCGACTTCCTGCAGCTGCTCGGCGAGGTCGATGTTGTTCTCCTCGTCGAAGCGTGCCCGCAGCTCGACCACAACCGTCACTTCCTTGCCGTTCTTGGCCGCCTCCATCAGCGCATCGACCACGCCGGATTTGGCGCCGGTGCGGTACAGCGTCTGCTTGATGGCGAGCACGTTGGGGTCGCGCGCCGCGGCGCGCAGGAACTCGATGACCGGCGCGAACGAGTCGAACGGGTGGTGCATCAGCACGTCGCGCTCGCGCAGCGCCGCGAAGAAGTCCACCGACGGCTGGCCGACCTTTGGCAGCCGCGGCGTGAACGCCGGGTACTTCAGCTCGGGGCGGTCCACCATGTCGGGAATCGCCAGCAGGCGGTTGAGGTTGACCGGGCCGTTGACCTGGTAGACGTCGGCCGGCTTGAGGTTCAGCACGTCCGCCAGGTACTGCCACATCTGCTCGGGGCAGTTGTCGGCCACCTCGAGGCGCACGCCCTCACCCCACTGGCGCTGCGACAGCTCGCCTTCGAGCGCGACCAGCAGGTCCTCGGCCTCTTCCTCCTCGACCAGCAGGTCCGAGTTGCGCGTCACGCGGAACTGGTAGCAGCCGGTGGCCTGCATGCCCGGGAACAGGTCGTCCACGTAGGCGTGCATGACGCTCGACAGGAACACGAAGTCGTGCGGCCCGGACCCCGGCACGCTCGCGGGCAGGCGGATCAGCCGCGGCAGCGCGCGCGGCGCCTGCACCACGGCAAACCCCGTGTTGCGGCCGAAGGCGTCCTTGCCCGACAGCGACACGATGAAGTTCAGCGACTTGTTCAGGATGCGCGGGAAGGGGTGCGCCGGATCGAGCCCGATCGGCGACAGCACCGGCATCAGCTCGTTCTCGAAATAATCCCGCAGCCAGGCGTCCTGCTCCTGGGTCCAGGTCGAGCGGCGCACGAAGCGCACCTTCTCCTTGTCGAGCGCCGGCACCAGCACGTCGTTGAACACGCGGTACTGGTCGTCCACCAGCGCGTGGGCGCGCGCCGTGATGGCGGTCATCAGGTCGGCGGGCAGCGTGCCGTCGGGGCCGGCCTGGGTCGAGCCGACGGTGAGCATCTGCTTGAGGCCGGCAACGCGGATCTCGAAGAACTCGTCGAGGTTGCTGCTCGAGATGCACAGGAACTTCAGGCGCTCGAGCACCGGCAGCGAGGCGTCCTTGGCCAACTCGAGCACGCGCTTGTTGAACTCGAGCAGCGACAGGTCGCGGTTGAGGAACAGCTCCGCCGGCTGCGCGTCGGCGAGGGCGCGCGGCTTGGGGGCATCGGCGGTGGAGAGCAGGTTCATGGCGCGTCCGAAAGGGCGGCTATTCTCCCGCCGCCCTGTGGCGGCCGCTACCTCGCCCGCGTACGACGGGCTGCAAGTCCATCAAAAACAGTGAGTTAGGCGCGTTCCGGGAAATCCGTGAAGACCCCGTCCACGCCGGCCGCGCGAAAGCGCGCGATGTCCTCCGGCTCGTTGACCGTGTACACGTACACGCGCATGCCGCGCTGGTGTGCATCCGCGATCAACGCGGCATCCGCGAAGTCGCGATCGAGGCTCAGCACTTGCGCGCCGAGTTCGGTGCCGGCGGCGGCGAGGCCCAGCGGCACGCCGCACATGAGCACGCCGAGCGGGATCTCCGGCAGGCGCCGCTTGAACTCGCGCAGCTCCGGCAGGTGGAACGAAGACACCAGCAACTGCTCGGGTTTCCAGCCCCTGGCGAGGTAGCCGCGTAGCGCGATGGCGACCTCGGCCGCGGTGCCGTCGGCGGTCTTCAGCTCGACGTTGACGGCGATGCGCCGGTCGAGGCGATCGAGCACTTCGTGCAGGAACGGGATTTTCTGGCCGCCGCCGGCGTCGAGCCTGCGCAGCGCCTCGGCCTTGTGGTCCACCAGCCAGCCCTTGCCGTTGGTGCAGCGCTCGAGCCGCGCGTCGTGGAACACCCACAGCTGCCCGGCGTGCCACTGCACGTCGAGCTCGAGCCACTTGGCGCCGAGCGCGAGCGCCTTGTCGAAGGCCGCCAGCGTGTTCTCGGGTTCGTGGCCGCGCGCGCCGCGATGGGCCAGGACGGTGAAACCCTTCCGTCCCGCCATGGCGCTCAGTTCTCGCCGACCTTGATGATCTTCATCTCGTTGGTGCCGCCGGGCCCGGTGAAGTCGCCCTTGGTCAGCAGCACGCGATCGCCGTTCTTCAGCAGGCCGCGGTTGACCAGCGCCATCACCGCTTCCTTGATCGGCGCCATGATCGACACCGGCGTGAAGTCAATCGGGAAGACGTTGCGCACCAGCCCCATGCGCCGGCGCGTGCGCTCGTGGCGCGTCAGCGCGTAGATCGGGATGCGCGTGTCGGTGCGCGACATCAGCAGCGGCGTGCTGCCGGACTCGGTCAGCGCGATGATGGCGTTGGCGCGCATGTTGCGCGCGGTCCAGGCCGCGGCCATGGCGATGGCCTCGTCGGTGCGCTCGAAATGGCCCTCCATGCGCACGCGCTCGGATGGCGGCGCGGCCCTCTCGGCGCCGGTGCACACGCGCGCCATGGTCTCGACCGTCTGCACCGGGTACTTGCCGGTGGCGGTCTCGGCCGAGAGCATCACGGCATCCGTGCCGTCCATCACGGCGTTCGCCACGTCGAGCACCTCGGCGCGCGTCGGGATCGGGTGGTTGATCATGGACTCCATCATCTGCGTCGCCGTGATCACCATGCGATTCTGCTCGCGCGCCTGATTGATGATCTTCTTCTGCCAGCCCGGCAGCTCGGCATCGCCGATCTCCACGCCGAGGTCGCCCCGCGCCACCATCACGCCGTCGGAGGCGCCGATGATCTCCGACAGCTCGACCAGCGCCTCGGCGCGCTCGATCTTGGCGATCAACGCGGCGTTGCCCTGCGCCTCCTTGACCAGCGCGCGCGCCTCGAGCATGTCGGCCGCCGAGCGCGGGAACGACACCGCGATGAAATCCACGTCGAGCGCCACCGCCTCGCGCAGGTCGATCTTGTCCTTGAACGACAGCGCCGCGGCCGACAGCCCGCCGCCGAGCCGGTTGATGCCCTTGCGGTTGGAGAGCGTGCCGCCGACCAGCACGGTGCTGTTGATGCGCGTGCCCTCGACCGAGTCGATCTTCATCGTGATCGCGCCGTCGTTCAGCAGCAGGATGTCGTTGGGAGCCACGTCGCGCGGCAGGTCGGTGTAGGCGCAACCGACCACCTCGAGGGTGCCCTCGGTCTTCGGCCAGGCCGTGTCGAGCGCGAATTTCTGGCCTTCGACCAGTTCGACCGGGCCGTCCTTGAAGCTCTCCACGCGGATCTTGGGGCCCTGCAGGTCGGCCAGGATGCCGATGTCGCGGCCCAGCTCGGCCGCGACCTTGCGCACGGCCTCGACGCGCTTGGCCTGGTCGTCCGCGGTGCCGTGCGAGTAGTTGAGCCGCACCACGTCCACCACCGCCAGCACCTTCTTGAGCACCCGCTCCTTGTCGGTGGCGGGCCCCAGGGTGGCGACGATTTTTGTCCGGCGGTTCATAGAGTTCCAGTCGTTCGGGCGGCATTCAGCCACCCGCGGCGAAGCTTACCAATGAAACCGGCGCTGACGTATCCTGCCTGCCGTGGCGGCCCCCGTGCCGCCGCTCGGGGGAATTCGTGAAGATCGGCACGCCGCTGTCGGCGGGCGCCACGCGCCTGCTGCTGCTGGGCTCGGGCGAGCTCGGCAAGGAAGTCGTCATCGAGGCCCAGCGCCTGGGTGTCGAGGTGATCGCCGTCGACCGCTACGCCGACGCGCCGGCCATGCAGGTCGCGCATCGCTCGCACGTCATCCCCATGCTCGACGGCGACGCCATCCGCAAAATCGTGCAGAAGGAGAAGCCGCACCTCATCGTCCCCGAGATCGAGGCGATCGACACGAAGATGCTGGTCGACCTCGAGAAGGAAGGCTGGAACGTGATTCCGACCGCGCGTGCCGCGCGGCTGACCATGGATCGCGAGGGCATCCGCCGGCTCGCCGCCGAAGAACTCAAGCTGCCGACCTCCCCGTACCGCTTCGCCGCGACCGAGGCCGAGTACCGCAACGCGGTGCGCGAGCTCGGCATGCCGTGCGTGGTCAAGCCGGTGATGTCCTCGTCCGGCAAGGGCCAGAGCGTGGTGCGCAAGATCTCCGACATCCACAAAGCATGGGAGTACGCCCAGGCCGGCGGCCGCGCCGGCGCCGGCAAGGTCATCGTCGAGGGCTTGGTGCCGTTCGACTACGAGATCACGCTGCTGACCGTGCGCCACGTCGGACCCACCGAGGAGATCGTGACGTCGTACTGCGAGCCGATCGGCCACCTGCAGATCGACGGCGACTACCGCGAGTCCTGGCAACCGCACCCGATGAAGCCCGAGGTGTTGAAGCGGGCCCAGGTGTTCGCGCGCCAGATCACCAAGGCGCTCGGCGGCCGCGGCATCTTCGGCGTCGAGCTGTTCGTCAAGGGGGATGAGGTGATCTTCAGCGAAGTCTCGCCGCGGCCGCACGACACCGGCATGGTCACGCTGATCTCGCAGGACCTGTCCGAGATGGCGCTGCACGTGCGCGCCATCCTTGGCCTGCCGATCCCGAGGATCCGGCTCTACGGGCCGTCGGCGTCCTGCGCGCTGCTGGTCGAGGGCGACCGCAAGGCGCCGGTGTTCAACATCGACGGCGCGCTGGCCGAGCCCGACACCGCGCTGCGGCTGTTCGGCAAGCCGGAAGTGGTGGGCAAGCGCCGCATGGGCGTGGCGCTCGCGCTCGACAAGGACGTGGACGCGGCGCGGGCCAAGGCGAAGCGGGTGGCGGCGGCGGTGAAGGTCGCGTAACGCTGTTGTAGGAGCGCCTCCTAGGCGCGACAGACTTGCCGCGGCGCCGGTCGCGCCTAGGAGACGCTCCTACAGGCGCTTGTCGCCGAACACCTTCTTCAACAGCTCCGTCGTCCGCGCCGCCGGGTCGCGGCGGATCTTCAGCTCCTCGCCGGCCAGCGTCACGAACAAGCCCGCCAGCGCGCGATCGGTGACGTAGGCGTCGAGGTCCTGCAACTGGAAGCTCGAGGAGACTTTCGAGACCTTCGTCGCCAGGTCCTTGTACTTGCGCGTCGCCCCGACACTCGCCGTCGCCTGGGTCACGATCGGCTTGAAACGCGCGGTCAGCGACGGCAGCGTCCTGGCGCGGAAGTACTCGGTCGCCGCGTTGTCCGGGCCGTTGAGGATCTGGCGCGCATCGGCCAGCGTCATGCTGCGGATGGCGGTGCCGAAGATGGCCGCGGCTTCCGGCGCGGCGGCCTCCGCCGCGCGATTCAGGGACAAATGGAATTCATCCACCGTGCGGCCCTGGCCGAAGGAGCGCAGCGTTTTTTCGACCTTGCGCAGCTGCTCGGGCAAGGGGATGTTGATCGCCGCGTTGCGCCAGTAGCCATCCGCCGCGCCGACCCGCTCGACCGCGCGCTCGGTGCCGACGGCGAGGGCCTCCTTCAGGCCCGCGGCGATCTCGGACTCGGCCAGCGGCGCGGTCCCCGCCATGCCGCCGACCTGGCCGAGCACTTCGCCCAACTCGGGCGGCAGCCCGGCGCAGCCGGCGAGCAACAGGGCGGCGGTGTTTGCGAGAAGTCTGATTTTCATGGCGTTTCCTCCCGCTTCCAGTATACTTCGCGCCCTTTTCGCACCCCCCGCCGTCATTCCCGTGATCCAGAACCTGCGCAACATCGCCATCATTGCCCACGTGGACCACGGCAAGACCACGCTGGTCGACAAGCTGCTGCGCCAGAGCCAGACGCT
>JANNKD010000179.1:0-2028 GCA_031396115.1 Gammaproteobacteria bacterium | reverse complement strand
GTCGCAACCGTGGCCGACATCGCGTGGTAGTGCACGTCACTCAGCGCCGCCGCGAACTCCGCCGCGCTGGCAAAGCGGTCGGCCGGGGTCTTCTCGCCACTTCGCTCGAGGCGTTGCTCCAGTCACCGAGCTTGTCCTTGAGGCGCTGGATGTGGATCGCGTTGCGGCTGCCGTCGGGCCGGACCTTCGGCATGAGGAAGCAGGTCAGTCCGGCTTCCACGTACGCCAGCACCAGCCAGGCGTCGCACATCGGCGCCGAGAAGAACCACTTGTGGCCGACGATCTCGTACGCGCCATCGGCCAGGCGCTGCGCCTTGCTGGTGTTGGCGCGCACGTCCGAGCCGCCCTGCTTCTCGGTCATGCCCATGCCGACGGTGCAGCCGGTCTTCTGCGCGGCCGGGATCACGCGCGGGTCGTACTCGGTGGACGTGATGCGCGGCAGCCACTCCCGGGCGAGGTCCGGCGCGTGACGCAGCGCCGGCACCGCGGCGTAGGTCATGGTCAGCGGGCAGCCATTGCCGGCCTCCACCTGCCCGGCCATGTACGACAGCCCGGCCCGCACCACGTGCGCGCCGGCGTGGCCCTCGTTGCGCCAGCCGAAGGCATGCACGGCGTGCGCCATGTTCAGCTGCAGGATGCGGTGCCACGACGGATGGAACTCGACTTCGTCGAGGCGATGGCCGTAACGGTCGAACAGCCTGAGCTTCGGCTTGTTCTCGTTGGCGGCGAAGCCCAGTTCCATGATCTCGCCGCCGGCGACCGGCCCGTAAGCCGCAAGCTCGCGCTCGCCCCAGCCGCCGCCCTCGCGCTTCACCGCCTCGCGCAGCGCGCGGTCGGTGGTCCACAGGTCGTACGGCGCCAGCGGCGGCGCCTGGTTCTCGACCGCGTGGGTCGAAAAACGCCCGGCCTGCGACATCAGTGCTTCGCCGACATGCGGTCGACCCACGCCAGCAGCAGCGCCGATAGCACGAACGCGAGGTGCACGGCAGTCAGCGTCAGCAGCCGGTTCTGGTCGTAGGTCTCGGTGGTCATGTATTGCTTGAGCAGGTGGATCGCGGAGATCGCGACGATCGAGGCGGCCACCTTCAGTTTCACCGTTCCGGGATCGAGCTTGCCGAGCCAGCCCGGCTTCTCCATCTCGCCGACCGTGTCGAACGGTGACACGAAGGTTTCGTGGCCTGACAGCGCCACCATGACCAGCAGGTTGGCAACCAGCACCATGTCGATCAGCGACAACACCCGCAGCACGAGGTGCGCCTCGTCCTCCTCAAACACCTTGGCGAAGATATGGAAGACCTCCTGCCCCGCTTTCAGCAGGAACACGACGAGGATCAGCATCAGGACCGCGTACAGCGGCATCAGCAGCCAGCGGGCTGCGAGCATGCTGCGTTCGATGGCGCTTTCGGCTTTCATGCGGGTGTGCCTTCTTGGTCGACCTTCAGGAGCAACGCTGGCAGGAAGAATAAGTCGAAGAACAGCGCGATGGCGATGATCAGCGCCGTCATCGTGCCGAGCGACGAGTTGACGGTGAAATGCGACACGGTCAGCACCATGAAGCCCAGCACCAGCACCGCCGTGTTGACGAACAGCGCCGTGCCGGTGGTGCTGAACGAGTAGCGCACGGCGTCCGCGGGGCTCTTGCCGTCGATGCGCCGCGCGCGCAGGTACTTGCTCAGGAAGTGGATGGTGTCGTCGATGACGATGCCGGAGCTGACGCTGAACACGGCGGCCACGGCGAGGTTGACCTGGCCGACCAGCAGGCCCCAGATGCCGTAGGCGATCGCGGCCGGCAGCAGGTTCGGGATCAGGCTGACCAGGCCGAACTTCAGCGAGCGCAGCGACAGGATCATGGTCAGCGAGATCAGGATCGCCGAGACCAGCGCGCCTTTCATCATGCTGTAGATGTTGGACTGCGACAGGTGCGCGAAAATCATCGACACGCCGGTGCCGGGGCCGGCGTGGATCGCCGGCGCATTGCGGGCGAGCCACGCGCTGGCGCGCTCGTCGAGCTCGATCAGCTCGCGCGAC
>JANNKD010000125.1:0-1595 GCA_031396115.1 Gammaproteobacteria bacterium | reverse complement strand
GCCGCGTCCGCCTTCTGGCGCAGGAAGTCCTGATACCCGATGGCCTCAAGGCCGACGTCGAGGCACTTGCCGTACTGGCCAGAGTCGGTAAGAAAACCGAACGGTGTGCGATGCGGGAAATCGTCGTCGCGGACGAAATTGGTGCGCCGGAACTCGGCCTGATCCATACCAAGATCGTCGGCCGCGGCTTGCACCATGAACGCGGTCTTTTTGCTGTTGCCGTCGAGCAGCGTCAGCTGCCATGCCGGACGCGCAATCGCCAGCGGAATGCCCGGGAGTCCGGCGCCGCTCCCCGCGTCGAGCACGCGCGCGTCCTGCGTGCGAGCCAGCAGCACATCGAGCGGCGCGGCGATGGCCAGCGAATCGAGCAGGTGGTAGGTGATCATCTGCTGTGGGTCGGTGATCGCAGTCAGGTTGTACACCCGGTTCCACTTTGTCAGCAGCGCGAGATACCGCCGCAACTGTTCTTCCACGCGACCGAAAACTCCCCCCTGCTCGCCCAGCGCCATCAGACCTTCGCCGAGGCCATTGGCTGGACACGTGGCGACCGGCATCACGCGCTCAGCTTGTCTGCTGCGGGGGCGCGAAATCCACGTTTGAGGTGCACCAGCAACAATGAAATCGCTGCCGGCGTGATGCCGGAGATCCGGGACGCCTGACCAAGCGTCTCGGGCCGGTGCTGGTTGAGCTTTTGCTGCACTTCCGCCGACAGCCCACGCACGGTGCGGTAGTCGAGCCCTGAGGGCAAGGGTGTCGCATCATTGAACGACTGGCGATCGATCTCGACTTGTTGCCGCTCGATGTACCCGGCGTACTTGATTCCGATTTCCACCTGTTCAGCCACGGAGGGGTCGGTGGCGCCCGGACCAATGGCGACCCCCGCCGCCTCCAGTGTCATCAGTTGCGCATACGTGACGTTCGGACGCCGCAACAAGTCAGCGAGTGCATACTCTCGTTCAATGCGTTGCCCCAGAAGGCGCTCTGCGTCGGGGCCCGAGCCGGGCCCGTGGCACGCCGGCCCAGGTTGCTGCGTCGGCCAACGTCGCTGGTCCGAAGGCACCGAGATAACGGGTCAACAACAGGCGTAAACCCTCGGATTCCGACACTAGAGTCGGCGGAACCCACTGCTCACCGAGGCCGTATCGATCGGCGCGACGGCGCTCCCACGTGCCCGATGGTGGAATCCTGACCATGTCGAGCCACAGCCCGGCGCCTTCCCATAGCGCTTTGGAGTAGCCGGCACGTTCCATCGCGGCGATCAGGTCGAGGCGAGGGCGCGGCCCATCGGCCAACTCGTCGCGCAACACATCAGCCACTGCGTCGTACGGCAGGTCGGTCATCTGCCGCGACTTGGCGATGCGCAGCCACCACTCGCGACGGCTGGCGCGGATGCCGGCGCATATCGCCCAGAAGTCGGCCGCCGACACCATGTGGATGGTGCTGCGCATCAACGTCGCCTGCACGACCGACCGGTCGTCCAGTGCCCGAGTCAGGTCATCGCGCTCGAACGTCCGTAGGCGGCTCCACAGCCCGATGTAGCCGGATGGTGCGTACTGCGTTTGCAGACCGCCCACCTGTTTCAGCGCTGCCGTGAT
>JANNKD010000123.1:0-2446 GCA_031396115.1 Gammaproteobacteria bacterium | reverse complement strand
CAGCGCCAGGTCGCGCCGGGACAGCAGCTCGCGGTAGACCACGCGCAACAGGTGCACGCCGGCCATGTCGAAGCGCGACTCGGCGGCCATCACCTGCTCGCGCAGCACCGGATCGGCCGGGATGAGCCGAAAGGGTGCACGGCGCACCTCCAGCCACTCCAGGATGCGCGTGCTGTCGGTGAGGGTCAGGCCGTCGGCCTCCAGCACCGGCATGGTGGCCAGCATCCCGCCACCGGGCGAGGTCGCCCACTTGGTGTGGACGAACGGCGGCAGGCGCTGTTCGCGGTAGGAAATGCCTGCAGAATCAAGTGCCCAGCGCACTTTCTCGCTCGACTGGGATACCGCATTCGTGTACAGCGTGATTTCACTCATAACAACCTGCCTCCGGACGGCCGCGAATACTACTTGCCCAACATCACAGTGCGATGACAATGCAACGTTTGGACCACACGTGTGGGTCAGGGTGCGGAGCGGGTTTCAGCACATGATGTCCCCATGACGAGAACAACCACGCTGATGCGCCGGCGCGCGCGCGTTTGAGAACCATCACTGTCGGGGGAGTGAGCTTCATCGTCGGCGCCCTGGCCTTCGTTGGCGTCTTCGGCTACCTGGCGGCCAACTTCAACTACCCCGACATTCTCGACGGCAGTGCGGCCGAGGTGTTGCCGCGCCTTCGCGACGGCGGCTCGACCATGCGGGCGATCTGGGCCATCTATGCGTTCCTGCCGCTGCTGCTGGTGCCGGGCGCGGTCGCGGCATACCTGGCTTGCCCGGCAAGCCGTGGCCGGATGACGCTGGCGCTGATCGCGGCGTCGCTGGGCGCGCTGGCGATGTGCCTGGGACTGATGCGCTGGCCCACCATCCACTGGATCCTGGCCGCGTCCTGGTCACAGGCGGGCGCCGAGACGCAGGCCAGCCTCGATGCCGTCTTCACCGGCCTGAACCTCTACCTCGGCAACTACATCGGCGAGTTCCTGGGCGAGACCGCGCTCGCGGCCTTCTTTCTGCTCACCGGGCTCTCCATGCTCGACGAACCGCGATTCCCCAAGTGGCTGGGGTGGGCCGGAGCCGGATTCGCGCTGCTGTTCCTGGTTGGCGCGTTCCGCAATGTGACCGGCGCGGTGCAGATCGTCGCCGACGTCAACAACGGCCTGCTGCCGCTGTGGATGATCGTGCTGGGGACGGCCCTGGCCTGGTACACCGGGGGCGGGGTTATAGCCCAAAATGAAGGGGTTAGGCCCGAAATGTGATAGGGTGCGCCTCCCGTGTGCCCTCCTGGCGCCCGAAGAAGGCACCCCCGATGGCTCGCAGACCGAACGTAAACCCCCTGGCCGCGCGCGAAGCGCACAAGTTGCTCTTCGATGCGTCGCCGTTGGTCTCCAAATACCCCGGTATCGGCGAAGTTTCCATCGAGTTGAAGTTCGCCGACCCGGAAGGCAAGCAGAACCCCTCGCCACGCGGGATGCTGTTCGGCCCGGACATGCACGCGTACTTCAAGTTCGCCTGCCCGATGCGCGACTGCACCGGCGGCGGCTTCGACCCCAGTGGCGACCTGCTGGGCGCGCTGTCCAAGCGCCGCGACGGCCATAGCGGCATCGCGAGCTGCACGGGCGTGCGCCCGCGCAACGGCATCAAGAACCTGCCCTGCGGGCTCGAGTTGCACTACACGATGGCGATCCGCAAGGAAGCTGCCGCAGCGTAGTTGTTCGTCATGCCCGCGAAAGCGGGCATCCAGAACTGGATTCCCGCTTACGCGGGAATGACGAATCAGCTACCAGCTTCCAGCTGATCCGCCGCCGCCAGCCACTCTTCCTCGATCCTTGCCACCTTGGCGCGCACGTCGCGCTGCTCACGCTCCAGCTTGGACGCCTCCTCGCTGCGGCCGTTGGCGTAAAGCGCCGGATCCGCCAGGCGCGCATCCAGAGCCGTCAACTGCACGTGCAGTTTGTTGAGCTGGGCGTCAAGTTTCTCCACCTTGGTCCGCAGCAAGCGATCGTCGGCGGCGGCTTTGCGGCGCTGTTTGCCGTCATTCCCGCGTAAGCGGGAATCCAGTTGAACTGGGTCCCCGCCTTCGCGGGGACGACGATCGCGGTTATTGAGCCACTTCGCGTAGTCGTCCAGGTCCCCCTCGAACGCCTTGCAGGTGCCATCAGCCACCAGCAGCAGGCTGTCGCAGGTCGCGGAGAGCAGGTGGCGGTCGTGCGAGACCAGCACCACCGCGCCGGCATAGCCCAGCAGCGCCGTCTCCAGCGCATGGCGCATGTCCAGGTCCAGATGGTTGGTCGGCTCGTCGAGTAACAACAAGTTGGGGCGCTGGTACACGACCAGCGCCAGAGCGAGTCTTGCTTTTTCGCCGCCCGAGAACGGCTCGACCGCCTCGAACACCCGGTCGCCGCGGAAGTTGAAGCCGCCCAGGAAGTTGCGGATGTCCTGCTCGGTGGCGCGC
>JANNKD010000122.1:0-12784 GCA_031396115.1 Gammaproteobacteria bacterium | reverse complement strand
CTTCTTGAGGCCGTCGAGGTCGATGACGATGACGCAGGCGTTGAGGTTTTCCTTGCGGCACCTGGCCTCGGCTTCCTTGACGGCCTGGTCCCAGCCGCGCCGGTTCAGCAGCGTGGTCAGCATGTCGGTCATGCCTTCCTGCTTGGCGTCCGACTCGCGCTTGACGTAGATGCCGGTGCGCTCCTCCTCGAGGCGCGACAGGAAGCGGCTGACCCACTCCGAGTAGCCGAGAAACACGACGATGTTCGCGGTGACCATCAGCGCCAGCGCCAGCGAGGTCTCGAGCGCGCCGCTGCGCACGATCCAGTACTGCAGCACGCCGAGCGTCACCGGCACCAGCACGATGGCCGGCATGATGCGGCGCTTGGCCGCGCCGGCGGCGCCGTCGGCCAGGTACGAGACGACCACGCCCTGCGGGTTCAGGCACAGCGCGCACAGCGCCAGCAGCAGCGTGAGGACCGCCTCGACCGCCGACATGCCGACCCTGCCGCCGCCCGCGGCCTGGTAGAGCGTCGAGGCCTGGAACAGGTGCCCCATCAGGATCATGAACGACAGGAACAGTGCCAGGCCGATGCCGAGATCGGCGAAGTCGAAGCGGTAGGTCCGCGGCGCCGCGAGGTGCCACAGCGCCAGGCCCAGGAACAGCAGGATCAGCGCCAGCTGCGGCGGCGGGCGTCCGGGCCAGGAACCGCCGAGCAGCGCGCGCGAGGCCTCGGGAAACAGGAAGCGCTCCAGGCCGCCGCCGACGCCGAGCAGGTACTCGAGCAGCACGGCGGTGGCAAGCAGGACGACCAGTCCCGCCACCAGGCGCGCCTTCCAGGGCACCGCGTCACGTAACACCAGCAACAGCGCGCCGGCGACCAACCCGCCGCACAGGGCCGTCATCGGCATGACGAGCAACGCCGGCGGCAAACCGCCGAGCAGCCGCCACAGCAGCCCCCAGCTGAGCAGGCAGATCGCGCAGATCGCGAGGACGGCCACAGCCCCCGTCGTGGCCAGTCGGTGCGGAGTCACGTTAGACGTCCAGCCCCTTTTGGAATCCATTAAATTGTAGCCCCGGGCCCGATGCCGGTGCACCCGGTCTAAATGACCCATTCCCCCCGCCCCGCCGGTGACGCCGGCCGCTCGACCGACGACGTGCGCCGTGGCGCGTTGTTCGCCGTGCTAGCGGCGCTCGCCTTCTCCGTGATGGCCGCGGGCGTGAAGGTGGCCACCCGGCAGGTGCCCGGCGAGCTGATCGTGTTCTTCCGCTGCGCGGTGAGCCTGCTGGTGCTGCTGCCGTGGCTGCTGAGCAAGGGCGCCGGCGCGATCCGTACCGACCGCCTCGCCGGACACCTATGGCGGGCGGCGTTCGGCACCTGTGCGATGTACCTGTTCTTCTACGCGCTGGCCCACCTGCACCTGGCGGAGGCGATCCTGCTGACCTACAGCACACCGCTGTTCATCCCGTTCATCGCCTGGGCCTGGATCCGCGAACCGCCCCCGCCGGTGATCTTCCCGGCCGTGTCGCTGGGGATGATCGGCATCGTGCTGATCGCGCGGCCCGCGGCCGGGCTCGCGCTGTCGCCGGCCAGCATTGCCGGTGTGCTGTCCGGCGTCTGCGCCGCGGCGGCGATGGTGAGCATCCGGCGCATCGCCGACACCGAGCCGGCGCCGCGCATCGTGTTCTATTTCTCCGCGCTGTCCACGCTGATCGCCGTCGTGCCGCTGGCGTGGAGCTGGAGCGCGGTGTCGGCCGAGTCCATGGCGCTGCTGGTCGGCATCGGCGTGCTGGCGACGGTCGGGCAGTTGTGCCTGACGCGCGCCTACGCGCTGGCGCCGGCCGCGCGCATCGGCGCGTTCACCTACGTCGCCGTCGTGTTCGGCGGGCTGATCGGCTGGGTGTCGTGGAGCGAGCGTCCCGACGCGGCGTCGCTGGCCGGCATGGCGCTGGTGGTGGCGTGCTGCCTGCTGGCGGGCTGGCGCGGGCCGGCGCGGGCCGCCGTGCGGGGCGCCACATGACCGGCCCGATCATCCCCGCACCGCTGTGGCGGCGCCTCGCGAGCGCCGCTTACGACGCCCTCTTGCTCGCGGCGATCGTCGTGGTGGTGGTGATGGGCGACCTGTTCCTGCGCGGGACCGCCGGCCTCCCCTACAACGTGCACGTGCTGCGCGCCGAGCTGGTCATCGCGAGCGCGCTGTTCTTCGGGGTGTCGTGGACGCGCGGCGGCCAGACGCTCGGCATGCGGGCCTGGCGCCTGCAGCTGCGCCGCACCGACGGCCGGCCGCTCGACTGGCCGGCCGCGCTGGCGCGCTACGCCTGTGCCTGGATCGCCTGGCTGCCGCTGGGCCTCGGCGTGCTGTGGTCCGTCATCGACGCGCGCAAGCGCGCGTGGCACGACACGCTCTCCGGCACCGAGGTCGTGCTACTGCCAAAAACCTGAGCCGTTAGCTCGAAGGAGCAGGTCGCATGGCTTCCTCCGGGGCCTGCCAGCCGGCTCCGCCGGCTCGGCAGTTCCCCTCCGGCAGCCACGCGACCTCGCTCCGTGAGCGCACAGTGGTTTGCGCGCGCGTGCTGCAAGACGCCGCCCTTTCGAGCGCTACTTGCCCTGCATCATCTCGTCGCGACGCGCCTTGAACTCGGAGCCGGCCTTCCACTGCGGCCACAGGTCGTTCGACGCCACGTCGAGCCCGACGCGGAAAATCAGCTGCATCTCCTGCACGGAGCCCGCGGTGTCCCACAGCGGCATGATCTCGTCCGAGACCTTGTGGTAGTGCTTGGCGGTGAACTCCTCGCTCTGCGCGCGGCCCCAGCCGTCCGGCTTGCCGAGGTAATTCTCGCCGCTGTGCTGGTAGAGCGCCGGCACGCCGACCTTGGCGAACTCGAAATGATCCGAGCGGTAGTACGAACCCTTCTCCGGCGTGTGCTCCGCCACCAGCACCCGGCCTTGCGCCCTGACGTGCTCTCCCAGCGTGTCCTCGAGCGTGGACTGGCCCTTGCCGACGACGACGACGTCACTGGTGCGGCCCAGGATCTCGATGCCGTCCATGTTGATGTTGGCGACGGTCTGCGTCAGCGGATACAGCGGATGCTGCGCGTACCACTTGCTGCCGAGCAGGCCCTTCTCCTCCGCCGTCACCGCCAGGAACAGCATCGAGCGGCGCGGCGGCGCCGGCAATTTCGTGTACGCCCGCGCCAGCTCGATCAGCGCCGCGGTGCCGGTGGCATTGTCGAGCGCGCCGTTGAAGATCTGGTCGCCCTGCAGGTTCGGATCCTTGCCCAGGTGGTCCCAGTGCGCGCTGTAGACCACCCACTGGTCTCGCAGCGCCGGATCGGAACCGTCGAGCCGGGCGACGACGTTCTTCGACTTCACGCGGCGCAGCGTGTTCTGCAGGGTGAAGCCGGCCTTGGCCGGCAGCGCCACCGGCTTGAAGTCCTTCTTCACGGCGGCCTGTTTCATCGCGTCGAACGACTGGCCCGACAGCTGGAACAGCTTGCGGGCGCGCTCCTCGGTGATCCAGCCCTCGATCGGCACGCGGCCGACGTTGCCGTCGTCGCGGCCGATGTCGAAGTTCTCGCGGCCCCAGCTGCCCGACACGACCTCGTAGGGATAGCCCGCCGGGCCGGTCTCGTGGACGATCAGCGCGGCGGCGGCGCCCTTTTCCGAGGCGATCTCGTACTTGTAGGTCCAGCGCCCGTAATAGGTCATGGCGCGGCCGCCGAACATCGAGTCGTCGAGCCGGGCCGGGTCGTCGGCGCTCATGATCGGCGGGTCGTTGATCAGCATGACGAGGGTCTTGCCGCGCACGTCGACGCCCTTGTAGTCGTCCCAGCCGTACTCCGGCGCGACCACGCCGTAGCCGACGAACACGACGTCGGAGTCCTTGACCTCGATGCTCTCGGTGAAGCGGCGCGACACGGTGACGTAGTCCTGCGGGAAATTCATCTGCATGCGCTTGCCGCCGGCGGTCATGCTGCCGGTGCGCTTGCCGGTAATGCCGACCAGCGGCACGTCCTGCACCCAGCGGCCGTCCGGGTTGCCGGGCTTGAGGCCCAGCGCAGCGAACTGCGCCGAGAGGTACTCGACCGTCAGCGCCTCGCCCTCGGTGCCGGGCGCGCGGCCCTCGAACCGGTCCGACGACAGCACGCGCACGTGCTCGATGAAGCGCTCGCCGGTGATGCTGTCCTCCGCCGCGCGCACCGCCGCCGGCGAATAGCGGACGGCGTCGCCGGCACAGGCGGCCACCGCCGCCGCGATCACGAGCAGGACACTCTTGCGTTTCATGAGCTCACTCCCTGGAACTTCAGCGGACCCGGGCCAGGCGCCACAGCCCGATCAATGCGAACGCCAGCGTGGGCGCGCCGGCCGAGACCAGCGGATTCCAGCCGTACAGCTGGCCGGTGTTCGCGCTGACCTCGTTGATGACGTAAAACACCAGGCCGACCAGCACGCCGATGAACAGGCGCTGCCCGGCCCCGGTGTTGCGCAGCGGCCCGAGCACGAACGGGATGGCGAACAGCATCATGGCCATGACCGTCAGGGGTGCGACGACCTTGCGCGCCAGCGCCAGCGCGTAGTCACTGCTGTCGAGGGTGTTGTCCTGCAGGTAGCCGATCAGGCGCACCAGGCCCGCGCTCGACAGCGCGTTGGCCTCGAGCACGAACAGGCGCAGCACCTCGGGTGACAGCTTGCCCGGCCATTCCATGTCGCGCTGCTCGACCACGCGCGCGCTGCTGGCGCCGAACTCGGTGCGGCGCACGCCGCGGAAATGCCAGGCGCCGTCGCGGTAGAGGCCCTCCTCCACCAGCATGGCGGCCTTGAGGTTCAGGTCCGGGCCCAGCGTGTAGATCTCGACCGACTGGATGTGGTCCTCGGCCACGAGATTGCGGATCTGGAACACGTGCTCGCCTTCCCGCAACCACACCGGCTTGCCGCCGATGCCGGTGCGCACGCCCGACTGCGCCTCCGTCATCAGCGTGTCGGCCTCGATCTGGCCGCGCGGCGCCAGGTAATCGCCGACCACGAAACAGATGGCGCCGAGGATCACGCCGCCGCCGAGCGTGGACAGGCCCAGCCGCAACAGCGAGAAGCCGGCGGCGCGCATCGCGGTCAGCTCGCTCTGCGCGGCCAGCGTGCCCAGGCCCATCAGCGTGCCGAGCATGGCGATGATCGGCAGCATCACGTAGAGGCCGGCGGGCGCCATCCACAGCGTGTAGAGCACCAGGTCGCGGTAGCCGAAGTCGCCCTGCCCGATCTCGTCGATCTGCGAGACGAAAGCCACGAAGGTATGGATCGCCAGCAGCGCCATCGCGACGATCGCGGTCAGGCCGAGGATGTGGGAAATGATGTAGCGGTCGAGGCGCGTCATGCGGGCGCCCGCCGCAGGTTCCAGCCGAGCCGGCGCCCGGTCAGCCACAGCGCCGCCCCCAGCGCCAGGCCGTGCACCCACCACAGGCCGACGGCGGGCGCGACGTAACCCTTCGCCACCCACGCCTGCGCCACCGCCAGCAGGTTGCTGTAGACGAGGTACGCGAGGATGCCGAGCACGAGCTTGCCGTAGCGCCCGGCGCGCGGGCTGGTATGCGCCAGCGGGATGGCCAGCAGCGCCAGCAGCAGCACCGACATCGGCGCGGCAATGCGCCACTGCAGCTCGGCCTGGTCTTCCGGATCGTCGGAGCTGAACAGCTCGCCGGTCTCGCGCAGCTTGCGCTTGCCACTGAGGTACGGCATCGGCGGCGGCGCCACGCGCGTGGTCAACGTCTCGAAGCGCAGCACGTTGAAGTCGCCGCGCCCGGGCTCGCCGGCGTAGCGGTAGCCATTCTCGAGGCGCAGCACGCGCTCGCCGGTCAGTGGATCGAGCGTCTGCGCGCCGCGCTGGGCGGTGACGATGCTGGGCCCGCGGCGGTCCTGCAGCCGCGCGAACACCGTGTCGAAGGTGCCGTCGATGCCTTGCACGTTGGCCGCGTAGAACACCGCACGGCCGCCGCCCATCTCCTTGAAGCGGCCGGTCTCGAACGGCGTGAACTTGATCACGCGCTGCGCGTCGCGGAACAGGGCGTCGGCCTGGCGCCCGGCCCACGGGCCGATCTGGAACGACAGCGCGCCGGTCAGCGCCGCCAGGCACACCGCCAGCAGGATGAAGGGCTGGTACAGCGTCCCGGGACCGACGCCGCAGCCCGACATGGCGGCAATCTCCTGGTCGCGGTACATGCGCCCCAGCGCCAGCAGGATCGCCAGCAGCAGCGACACCGGGATCAGGATGACGAGGTACTGCAGGCTCGACAGGCCGGCGATGTTGAGCAGGAACTCGCGCGGCAGCTTGCCGGCGGCGGCATCGGCCAGGAAGCGCGCGAAGCGCGTCGACAGCATGATCGCCAGCAGCACGGTGGTGACGCCGAGCCAGGCCACCAGCCCCTCGCGCAGCAGGTAGCGGTGCAGCACGCCCTGGCGCGCCCTCACGCCTGGCTCCGTGCTTGCTTGGATTTGCCCGGTGCGTCCGTTACCATGCGCGACCACCCGCTGCCGGCAAAAACGTGAATTTCACGGCGTTTTTCCGCCGTTCCCGGGAATCGGCCCGATTTTCCTGTTTTTCAACCCGGCAGTCCTG
The DNA here is from genome assembly GCA_031396115.1 of Gammaproteobacteria bacterium. Lineage (GTDB taxonomy): Bacteria > Pseudomonadota > Gammaproteobacteria > Nevskiales > Nevskiaceae > JACPFV01. Next base: position 6,196 of record JANNKD010000122.1, on the reverse strand, counting down.
ACCATGCACCACCTCGTCAAAAGCGGCAACCCGGCCAAACAGCGCGCGGGCTGCGTCATCGTCGGCGTCTTCGACCGCCGCGCCCCGAGCGACCCGGCTGCGGCGCTCGACAAGGCCAGCGGCGGCGCGCTGGGCAGCGCGCTGCGCCGCGGCGACCTCGACGGCAAGCCGGGCCAGACGCTGGTGCTGCACCACGTGTCGAAGCTGCCGGCCGACCGCGTGCTGCTGGTGGGCCTCGGCCGCGAGCGTGATTTCGACACGGGCGCCTACCGCAAGGCTTGCACCGCCGCAGCGCGCGCCGCGCGCGCCACCGGCGCAATCGACGCCGTGTCCTATCTTACCCATTTGCCGGTCAAGGGCCGCGATGTCACCTGGAACGTGCGCGAAGCGTCGCTGGTGACGCAGGACGAGTTCTACCGCTTCGATGCCTACCGCGGCGAGAAAGCGAAGGAAGACCTGCAGCCCCTGCGGCTCGAGCGGCTGACGTTCGACGTGCCGTCGCGCTCGGACCTGCCCGCAGCCGAGGCCGCGCTGGCCGAAGCGCAGGCCGTCGGCGCCGCCGTCGCCTTCACCAAGGACCTCGGCAACACGCCGCCGAACGTTTGCAATCCGACCTGGCTGGCCGAGCAGGCGCGCGCGCTCGGGCGCCAGCATCCGGCGGTGAAGGTCAAGGTGCTGGAGCGCGACGAGATGAAGAAGCTAGGCATGGGCGCCTTCCTGGCCGTGTCGCAGGGCAGCCATCAGCCGCCCAAACTGATCGTGCTCGAATACCTGCACGGCCCCAAGGGCGACAAGCCGGTGGCGCTGGTCGGCAAGGGCATCACGTTCGACACCGGCGGCATCTCGATCAAGCCGTCCGACAAGATGGACGAGATGAAATTCGACATGTGCGGCGCCGCCTCGGTGCTGGGGACGTTCAAGGCCGTCGCGCAGATGAAGCTGCCGGTGAACCTCGTCGGCATCATGCCGACCTGCGAGAACATGCCCGGTGGCGAGGCGACGCGGCCGGGCGACATCGTCAAGAGCATGGCCGGCATCACCATCGAAATCCTGAACACGGACGCGGAAGGGCGCCTGATCCTGTGCGACGCCCTGACCTACGCCGAGAAGCATTACGAGCCGGCGGTGTGCGTGGACATCGCCACGCTCACCGGCGCCATCGTGATCGCGCTCGGCGCCTTCCCGAGCGGCTTGTTCAGCAACACGCCGGCGCTGGCGCGCGCGCTGCTCGACGCCGGCGACGAGACCGGCGACCGCGCCTGGCAGATGCCGCTGTGGGAGGACTACCAGGGCATGCTGCGCAGCGAGCACGCCGACGTCGCCAACATTTCCGGCGGCCGCGAGGCCGGCGCCATCACGGCGGCGAGCTTCCTGCACCGCTTCACGCGCAAGCTGAAGTGGGCCCACCTCGACGTCGCCGCCACGGCCTGGAAAGGCAAGCGCGCCACCGGCCGGCCGGTGCCGCTGCTGTCGCGCTGGCTGATCGATTACAGCGGCAAGCAGGCTGCGGCCGCGAAATGACGCGCGTGGATTTCTACGTGCTGCCGGAGGCCTCCGCGGACGGGCCGCTGCCGACCGCCTGCCGGCTGTGCGAAAAGGCGGCCGGCGCCGGCAAACGCGTACACGTGCATGCGCCGGACGAGGACGTGGCGCGCGAGTTCGACCGCCTGCTGTGGGTCTACAAGCAGGGCGGCTTCGTCGCGCACGAGCGGCTGGGCGCCTCCGACGATCCTGCACCCGCGGCGGTGCTGATTGGCGCCGGCGAGCCGGCGGCTTCGCACCGCGACGTCCTGGTGAACCTCGGCGCCGAGGTGCCGGCTTTCTTCGACCGGTTCGAGCGCGTGCTCGAGATCGTTGCCGGCGATGCCGGCACGCGTGGCGCCTCGCGCGCGCGCTTCAAGTTCTACCGCGACCGCGGCCTGGCCCCCGAGACACACAAGCTCGATGAGTGACGCCATGGAGAAGTCGTTCGACCCGCGCATCGTCGAACGGCGGCTCGCCGGGTTCTGGGAAAAGGGCGGCTGGTTCGCGCCGCAGGGCGCGGGCGACCCGTACTGCATCATGATCCCGCCGCCGAACGTCACCGGCACGCTGCACATGGGCCATGCGTTCCAGCACACCCTGATGGACGCCCTCACCCGCTACCACCGCATGCTCGGCCGCGACACGCTGTGGCAGCCCGGCACCGATCACGCCGGTATCGCGACGCAGATGGTGGTCGAGCGCAACCTCAAGGCCGAGGGCAGCTCGCGCCTCGACCTCGGCCGCGAGAAGTTCGTGGCCAAGGTGTGGGAATGGAAAGCGCAGTCCGGCGGCATCATCGAAGGCCAGGTCCGCCGCATGGGCAACTCGGTGGACTGGTCGCGCAACGCCTTCACCATGAACCCGGATTACTCGCGCGCGGTCATCGAGCACTTCGTGCGCCTGCACGACGAGGGCCTGATCTACCGCGGCAAGCGCCTGGTCAACTGGGACCCCGTGCTGCAGACCGCGATCTCCGACCTCGAGGTAGTCAGCGAGGAGGAGAACGGCAAGCTCTGGCACATCCGCTATCCCATTTCTGGAGAGGGGCCCGGTGGCGGCGGGCACGTCACCGTGGCCACCACGCGGCCCGAGACCCTGCTCGGTGACACGGCGGTGGCGGTGCATCCCGAGGACGAGCGCTACCAGCACCTGATCGGCCGGAGAGTCGCGCTGCCGCTATGCGACCGCGAGATTCCGATTATTGCGGACACGTACGTCGACAAGGAATTCGGCACTGGCGTCGTCAAGATCACGCCGGGCCACGATTTCAACGACTACGCCGTCGGCCAGCGCCACCAGCTGCCGATCCTCAACATCTTCACGCCGACGGCACAGCTCAACGACGCGGCGCCCGAGGCCTACCGTGGCCTCGACCGCTTCGTTGCCCGCAAGAAAGTCGTCGCCGACCTCGAGGCCCAGGGCTTCCTGGTCAAGGTCGACGACCACAAGCTCAAGGTGCCGCGCGGCGACCGCACCCACGAAGTGATCGAGCCCTACCTCACCGACCAATGGTTCGTGGACCTCACGCGCAAGACGCTGGCCGACGGCCGCCCGGGCGGCTGGACCGCCATCACGCAGCCGGCGATCGAGGCGGTCGAGAGCGGGCGCATCAGGTTCGTGCCCGAGAACTGGAGCACCACCTACTTCCAGTGGCTGCGCAACATCCAGGACTGGTGCATCAGCCGGCAGCTGTGGTGGGGCCATCGCATCCCGGCGTGGTACGACGCACAGGGCAACATCTACGTCGCGCGCGACGAGGCCGAGGCGCGCCGCAAGCACAAGCTCGGCGCCAGCGTGCCGCTCACGCAGGACAACGACGTCTTCGACACCTGGTTCTCGTCCGATATCTGGCCGCTGGCGACGCTGGGCTGGCCCGATCCGACCGAGGCGTTGAATAAATTCTACCCGGGCAGCGTGCTGGTGACGGGCTTCGACATCATCTTCTTCTGGGTCGCACGTATGGTGATGATGGGGCTGAAGCTCGCGGGCGACATCCCGTTCCACGAGGTCTACGTGCACGGCCTGATCCGCGACCCGGAAGGCCAGAAGATGAGCAAGTCCAAGGGCAACGTGCTCGATCCCCTCGACCTGGTGGATGGCATCGGGCTCGAGGAGCTGGTCAAGAAGCGCACCACCGGGCTGATGAAGCCGGAGACCGCCCCGAAGATCGAGCGCGCCACGCGCAAGGACCATCCCAAGGGCATCGCGCCGGTCGGCGTGGACGCGCTGCGCTTCACCTTCGCCGCGCTGGCCTCGCCTGGCCGCGACATCCGCTTCGACGCCGGCCGCGCCGAGGGTTACCGCAACTTCTGCAACAAGCTGTGGAACGCGGCCCACTACGTGCTGATGAACTGCGAGGGCAAGGATTGCGGCACGGATGACGCGCTGCCGGTGGCGCTGAACGCCGCCGACCGGTGGATCGTCTCGCGCCTGCAGAAGGTCGAGGCCGAGGCCGCCGGGCACTTCCGCGCGTACCGCTTCGACCTGCTGGCCTCGGCGCTGTACCACTTCGCCTGGAACGAGTACTGCGACTGGTACATCGAGCTGTCCAAGCCGGCGCTGCGCGAAGGCGACACCCCGGCGCAGCGCGGCACGCGCCGCACGCTGGTGCGCGTGCTCGAGACGCTGCTGCGCCTGCTGCATCCCCTGATGCCGTTCGTGACCGAGGACATCTGGCAGCGCGTGGCGCCGCTCGCCGGCAAGCCTGTCCTGAGCGTAGCGCCCGCAGGGCGCGAAGCCGAAGGAGCGGGACCGACGATCATGACCCAGCCCTACCCGCAGGCGCAGCCCGGGCGGATCGACGAGGCAGCGGAAGCCGACGTCGCCTGGCTGCAGGCCTTCGTGTTCGGCGTGCGCCAGATCCGCGGCGAGCTGGACATTTCCCCGGCCAAGCCGCTGCCCGTGCTGATGCAGAACGCCTCGCAGGCTGACGTGGACCGCATGGCGCGGCTCAAGCACTTCGTGACCTTCCTGGCGCGCATCGAGGAGCCGTATTTCCTCGAGGCCAGCGAGCAGGCGCCACAGGCCGCTCCCGCGATGCTGGGCGAGATGAAGATCCTCGTGCCGATGGCCGGGTTGATCGACAAGGGCGCCGAACTGGCCCGGCTCGGCAAGCAGACCGCGCGCTGCGAGCAGGACATCCAGGGCCTCGAGGGCCGCATCAATAACCCGAACTTCGGCAAGGCCCCGGCCACCGTGCAGGAAGGCGCCCGCACGATGCTGGAACAGAAACGCCGCGAACTCGCGGCGCTGAAGCAGCAGGAAGAGCGCGTCCGGTCACTGTAGGAGCGCCTTCTAAATAATGGGGTCAGATCCAATTATCCTCAGATGCCCGGGGCGCAATCACCGGTCCATCGGATAATTGGATCTGACCCCATTATTACGCCGCTGGCGCGGCCTCCGCCGCGGCCGGCACCACCGGCAGCGTGGTTCGCAGCGCCTCGATATCCGCGGCCAGCTCGTCGGCCGTCGCGTAGCGCGCCGAGGGCTCCTTGGCCATGCAGCGCGCGAGGATCACGTCGAGCTGGTCGGGCAGCGCTGGGTTGAGGTCGCGCACCGGCACCGGGCTGACATGCACCACCTTGTACGCCACCGAGGTGAAGGTGTCGCCCGGGAACGGCTTCTCGCCGGCGCACAGCGTGTAGAGCACCGCGCCGAGCGAGAAAATGTCCGAGCGAGGGTCCACGCCGATGCCGGTGCACTGCTCCGGCGACATGAACGCCGGCGTGCCCATGACCTGGCCGGCGATGGTCATCGAGGTGCCTTCGAGCTTGGCAATGCCGAAATCGCTGAGCTTGGCCTGCCCGGTTTGCGTCACCATGATGTTGGCCGGCTTGACGTCGCGATGGATGATGCCGTGCGCGTGCGCATAAGCCAGCGCCCGCGCCACCTGCGCCAGCAGCTCGAGCAACCGCGACAGCGGGATGTTCTCCTCGGCGACCAGCCGGTCGAGCGTGGTGCCCTCGACGTACTCCAGCACCAGGCAGGGCTTGCCCTCGTCGTCGTCGGCGACGTCGTGCACGGCGACGATGTTCGGGTGGTTCAGGCGGCCGGCCGACTTGGCCTCCACCAGGAAGCGCGCGCGGTACTGTTCGAGCTCGGTGCCCTGCCCGGCCGCCGACAGCGTCTTGATGGCGACGATGCGGCCGATCTTCGGGTCCTGCGCCTTGTAGACCACGCCCATCGCGCCGTGGCCGAGCTCGCTGAGGATCTCGTAGCGGCCGATCTGCATGCCGGCCACGGGTAGCCTGGCCTGGGTCGCCGCCGCGAGCGTGCCCGCCGCCCGGAACGCGGTGCCCGTGCTGCCCGTCGCCGGCCTGATCATGGTCGCGACCGGATCGCCCGGAGCAGCGTGCGCCGCGGGCGCGCGCGCCGGCTTGGGCGGGGCGAACAGGCGCTCCATGGCGTCCTCGATCAGCGTGCGCAGCAGGATCAGCGCGACTGCCACGCCCGGCAGCAGCAGCGCGCGCACCTCACGCGACCAGGGCAGCCCGGTGCTTTCGACGATGTCGCTCAGCACCGGGTCCCAGGACCGCACCAGCGCGCGGAACAGCGGCGCGGCCTGCAGGGCCGGGATGAACTCCAGCAGGGCACGCAGCAGCAGCAGGCCGACGACCAGCCAGAATGCGGTGCGCAGCAGCCACCGGATCGTGGCTAGGAATTTCATGGGCGC
>JANNKD010000109.1:0-3720 GCA_031396115.1 Gammaproteobacteria bacterium | reverse complement strand
CTGATCGACCTCGGCGTCGAGCACGGCCTGGTCGAGAAATCCGGCGCCTGGTTCGCCTACGAGAAGGAAAAGATCGGCCAGGGCAAGGACGCGGCCAAGCAGTACCTGAAGGAAAACCCGAAGGTCGCCGCGAAGATCGAGAAGGACCTGCGCGCCAAGCTCATGCCCGCCAAGCCGGCGCCCGCCCGCGCCGCGAACGAGTAGGAGCGCCTTGTAGGAGCGCCTCTTAGGCGCGATTTAGGGCGCGACCGGTTTGTCAAAAAAGCCGCCTGACCCCAAAACCCAGGCCCTAAAACTGCTCGCGCGCCGCGAGCACAGCGCCCGCGAGCTCAAGCGCAAGCTCTCCGCTCGCGGCATCTCCGACGAAGACGCCGCCTCGGCGGTGGCCCACGCCACCGCCGAGGGCTGGCAGAGCAACCCCCGCTACGCCGGGATGCTGGTGCGCACGCGCGTGGCCGCCGGTTATGGCCCAGCGCGGATCGAAGCGGAGCTCGAGGTCGCCGGCCTGCCCGGCGACGAGATTCGCGCGGCCCTGGAGGGCGCCGAGGTGGACTGGCGTGCGCTGGCGGTCGAAGTCCATGCGAAGAAATTCGGCCGGCCGCCGAAATCCTCGGCCGAGCGCGCCAAACAGTACCGCTACCTGCAGGGGCGCGGCTTCGACTCCAGCCAGATCACCGCGGCGCTGAAAACCGGCGGCTGACGGGTCCGCTCAGGGCAGCTTGGCGACGGTGCCGCGCAGCGCCACGCCACCCATCATCGAGCCCGCGCCACACTCGAACTCGGTTTCACTGACGAAATCCTGGTTCTTGTACACGCTGTGGATGTTGACCACCGCGTTGCCGCCTTCCATCTTGGCGCGATCCTGCAGCGACATCATCGCGGCAAGCCAGGCCCAGTTGCAGGCTTGCTGGTCCGACTTGTTGAAGAAGTTGGTCTTCTTGTTCGAGGTAAACGTGCCAAGCATCTTGGCGCCCGCCGGGACCTTTTGCTTGCCCCAGTAGAACTTCACGCTGCCGTCCAGCTTCGCCTTGGCGTCCGGCGTTGCCATCGCATCCGCGACGGCGAACTTCAACTTGTCGTCCCGGGCATCGGCGGACGACGCCACCACCAGGGTCAGCGCCACGGCAACCACACGCAGGATCGTCACGGGAACCTCCAGGTCATTGACTCGAGACGCGCCGATGCTAGGGCGCGCGCACCGGACCCGTCAACGGCAGCTGGCCGAAGCCGGTCTGCGGTGCGTCCTCCGGCTGCTGGATGGCCGTCGTCCAGGTGTGGACCGGCGCGTGCCCCGCCCGCTCCCACTCCGGCGGCTTCCACAGGTGCTTGAGGCGCTCCCACAGCGGGCCCGGCGCCGCGACGTCCCGGATCATGTCGACGAACTCATGCACGTTGAGCACGAGGAAGTTGTGCGACTTCACCTGCCGCACGATGCCGTACTCGACTTTTTCCACTTCCGGCTCGTAGGTGCCGAACCACCGGTCGAAGATGATCAGCACGCCGCCGTAATTGCGGTCGATGTACTGCGGGTTGCGGCCGTGATGCACGCGGTGGTTGCTCGGCGTGTCGAACAGGTACTCGTACCAGGCCGGCAACTTGCCGATGGACTCGGTGTGCACGAAGTACTGGTAAGCCAGGTCCACGCCCAGCATGAACACGACGACCACGGGATGCACACCGAGCCACACCGGCGGCAGGTAAAACACCCAGATGCCGACGAAGGCGTTGAGGATGCTCTGGCGCATCGCGGTCGTGAAATTCATGACCTCGCCGCTGTGGTGCGGCACGTGCGCGCTCCAGAACCAGCGCACGCGGTGCGACGCGCGGTGAAACCAGTAATAGCAGAACTCCACCAGGATGAAGATCGGCACCACGGTCCAGACATTCACGGGGATCGTGAACAGCCGGTGGTCGTAGACCCAGAAGAAGACCGCCGCCGTGAGCAGCACCGCCATCACGCCCTCGGCGACCTGGTAGGCGGCGCCGAGGCTGACGTTGGCGATGATTTCCTGCCATTGGAACTGCGACGCGCGGCCCCGGCGCGTCATCACGCGCCACTCGACCAGGAAGGTCAGCAGGAAGATCGGCGACATGAACGCCAGCAACAGCGTCTTGGGATCGACGTTGGGGCCGAAGGTGGCGAGGGCCCATTCGTGGAGTGCCTGCATGGGACGGGATTTTACCCGCCGGACTCGGCTAAGGTGTGCGCGTGTCGATCCTGTCCATCCGGGAACTGTCCAAGGCCTACGCCGGAGGCCTGCAGGCGCTGAAAACCGTCAGCCTGGACATCGAAAAGGGCGAGATCTTCGCCCTGCTCGGCCCCAACGGCGCCGGCAAGACCACGCTGATCAACATCGTCTGCGGCATCGTCACGCCCACCGGCGGCAGCGCGACCGCCGCGGGCCACGACATCCAGCGCGACTACCGCGCGACGCGCGCGATGATCGGCCTGGTGCCGCAGGAGCTGGTCACCGAGGGCTTCGAGACGGTATGGGCCACGGTGCGCTTCAGCCGCGGACTGTTCGGCCGCCCGCCCGACGACGACTACGTCGGACGCGTGCTGAAGGACCTGTCGCTGTGGGACAAGCGCGACGACCGCATCATGACGCTGTCGGGTGGCATGAAGCGCCGCGTGATGATCGCCAAGGCGCTGGCGCACGAGCCGGCCATCCTGTTCCTCGACGAGCCGACCGCCGGCGTGGACGTCGAGTTGCGCCGCGACATGTGGGCTCTGGTGCGCCGGCTGCGCGACAGCGGCGTCACCATCATCCTGACCACGCACTACATCGAGGAAGCCGAGGAGATGGCCGACCGCATCGGCGTCATCCATCACGGCGAGCTGATCCTGGTGGAAGGCAAGGCCGCGCTGATGCGAAAGCTCGGCAAGAAGCAGCTGACGCTGAACCTGCAGGAGCCGATGACGGCGCTGCCGGCCGGGCTCGACGGCTGGCCGCTGGCCCTGAAAGCGGGCGGCCACGAGCTGGAGTACACGTTCGACGCGCATGAGGAGCAACGCATCCCCGCCCTGCTGCGCCGGCTCGAGGAACTCGGCATCGCCTACAAGGACCTCAACACGCAGCAGAGCTCGCTCGAGGACATTTTCGTGAGCTTGGTAACCACCCGTCGTCCCCGCGGAAGCGGGGACCCAGAACTGGATTCCCGCTTCCGCGGGAATGACAAATGACCGTCCCCGCCTTCAACCGCCACGGCGTCTGGGCGATCTTCCGCTTCGAGATGGCGCGCTTCTTCCGCACGCTGCTGCAGAGCGTGCTGACGCCGGTCATCACCACCTCGCTGTACTTCGTCGTGTTCGGCGCTGCCATCGGCTCGCGCTTCGGCGACATCGACGGCATCACCTACGGCGCCTTCATCGTGCCCGGCCTGATCATGCTGTCGCTGTTCACCGAGAGCATCTTCAACGCCAGCTTCGGCATCCACTTCCCCAAGTACACCGGCACGATTTACGAACTGTTGTCGGCGCCGGTCTCGCCGTTCGAGATCGTGCTCGGCTACGTCGGCGCGGCAGCGGCCAAGTCGGTGCTGCTCGGGCTGATCATCCTGGCCACGGCCAGCTTCTTCGTGCCGCTGCGCATCGCCCACCCGTTCTGGATGATGGGCTTCCTGGTGCTGACCGCGACCACCTTCAGCCTGTTCGGCTTCATCGTCGGCATCTGGGCCAAGAACTTCGAGCAGATGCAGCTCATCCCGATGCTGATCGTG
>JANNKD010000086.1:0-5583 GCA_031396115.1 Gammaproteobacteria bacterium | reverse complement strand
CAGCGCCCGCGACTGCCTGGGCGCGGCGGTCGCGCCGGGCCACAACTTCCTGGCGTGCTGCGACACCGCCCCGGACCACCTCGACGGGATCGCGCTCGCCGCGGGCATCCGCCAGGTGATCGCCGGCGAGCGCAAGGCGTTCCGCTACGAGCACGTCTGTGGCGCGCCGCCCGCGCAATGCTGCTTGCAGTTCAACGTCACCCCGGTCAACGGCGACAGCGGTGCGCGTGCGATCGTGCTGCGCGAAGACATCAGCGGGCGCAAGCACGGCGAAGCGCTGCTGGCGCTCGAATACGCGGTCGCCCGCGCCCTGGCCGAGGCCACCGACTCCAGCGCGGGCCTCAAAGGGCTGATCCGCGCCGTGTGCGAGGCGCTGCACTGGGACTGCGGCCGCTACTTCCGCCTCGAGCCGGCAGCGTCCGAGTTGCGGTATCACGAGTCCTGGGGCATCCCGACTCCCGCCGTCGAGCAGTTCCTCGAGAAATCCCGTGGCGTGGTGTTCCACCCGGGCGCCGGCCTGAAGGGCCGCGTCTACCGCTCGGGCCAGCCGCTGTGGATCGTGCCCGGCACGACGCACGCCCTGCGTGGGGAGGCACTCGCGCCGGAGAGCGACAGCGACGGCGCTTTCATTTTTCCGGTGACCCTGGAAAACCGGACCATCGGCGTGCTCGCATTCTCCGGCAACGCCATCCAGGAGCCCGACGACCGCATGCTGCTGGCCGTGCGCGCCATCGGCAGCCAGCTCGGCCGGTTCCTGCACCGGCAGCAGGCCCTGGACACCCTGCGCCGCAACGAAGCGCGCTTCCGCCGGTTGACCGAGCTGTCGACCGACTGGTACTGGGAGCTGGATCGCGACTTCCGCTTCACGGAATACGCCGGGACCGGCGTGCTCGACGCCCACGAGGTGCTCGGCAAGACGCTGTGGGAGTTGCCCAACGTCGTCGCCGGCAGCGCGGACTGGGCCGCCCACCAGTGGCAGCTCAGCGAGCGCTGGTCGTTCTGCGACTTGGAGTTCACCGCGCTGCGCGCGGACGGGCAGCCCGGCTACTACAGCATCAGCGGCGAGCCGATGTTCGATGAAGCCGGCGCCTTCACCGGCTACTGGGGCACCGGCCTCGACATCACCCGGCGCAAGCGCGCCGAGATGGCGCTGCTATCGCCGTAAATCAGTTGCAACCGCGCAGCAGGAACACCACAAGCAGGATCGGCAGCGGGATGCCGACCAGCCACGCCAGGATGTAGCCCGCCTTGCCTTCCTGGCGTTTCAGCCAGGGGGACTCTCTCATTCGTTGCAACATGTGGGAACTCCGGTCAGGCGCCCGTTAGCGCCTGATCCAGTCTGGCCGCGGGACAGCGCGGGGGTCTGCCCGGTTGCCCACAGAGTCCCGCCCAAAAAAAGGGGCTGCGGCAAATCGCCGCAGCCCAATACCGGACTTCTTTGTTTTGCCACCGGGTCCAAGACCCTGGATTCCCGCTTCCGCGGGAATGACGGATTCCCCCTAGTGCGCCAGCATCCAGGCGCGATACACCTGGCCGTAGCCATCGGTCGGCGTGCCGTTCACGTCCTTGATCAGCACGTGCTCGGACTCGCCCCACACACCCCAGGTCCAGCCCAGCACACCGATGCCGTTGGCATCCGCGAAGCTGGTCATGGTGGTGATGATCGGGCTGCTCGGCGTTCCCGGCGCGTTGCGTCCGCCCACTTCGGTCATGACCATCGGGATGCCGGCCGCGAGGATGTTCTGTGCATCCGTCATCACTTCCGGGTAGAAGTTCGGGAACGGGTAGTCCCAGGCACTCTGGAACTTCTGGTACGGATGCCAGGCCACGCCCATCTGGTTCAGCGGATCGGTGGTCCGGTGGGCCAGCCAGCCGCTCAGCTCCTGCGCGTATTGCATGGTGCCGACCAGCACGACGTTGGTGGCGCCGGTGGCGCGCACCGCGTTGAGCATGGCCTGGTAGCTGGCGATCGCCCAGGGCTGGTTCATCTGTTTCCAGCCGCCGGCGGGACTGGTCGCCGGGAAGCTGCTGAATGAGCCGCCCGTGCCTTTCATCATGTAGGACCAGGTGTCGCCGGTGAAGCCGAAGTTCATGAACGGCTCGTTGAACAGCTCGAACACCACCGCCGGGTTGTTCCTGAAGGTGTTCGCCACCGAGGTCCAGAACGCCAGCGAGTTGTCAGCGTTGGCCATCTGCGTCTGCAGCATCGGGCAGGTGTTGCCCGGCGCGCTCCAGTGCAAGTCGAGAATGACGTAAATGCCCGCGGCATTGGCCTGTGCGACCTGGGCCTGCACGGCGGTCTTGTAGTTGTCCGCCGGATCGGCGTCGCGCATCGCGCCGCTGGTGTCGACGCAGGTGCGGTTCTGCCACGACGCCTCATTCAAGGGAATGCGCAGCGCGTTGACCTTCCACGACTGCAGCGCCGACCATTTCGGTCCGCCCGCCTGGCCGGCCTGGCCGCCCGAGGGATCGTTGCCGCTCCAGCCGCCGATGGCCGCGAACTCGAAGCCGCTGTAGTTCACGCCGCGCAGCTGCACGACATTACCCGCCGCATTGATGAAGCGGTTGCCCTGCACGCGCAGCGACAGCCCGCTCGTGGGCGGCGCAGGCGGCGCGACCACGGTCACGGCAAACAGGGCCGTGCTCGCCGCGGAGTTCGCCGGATTCATCAGCGCGATCACGCCGCTGGTGGCGTCGGCCGGCACGGTCACCCTGACCTGCGTGGCGCTGACGACGGTGGGCGCTGAGACGCGCCCGCTGCCGACCCAGGCCTCGTTGACGCCGGTGAAGCCGCTGCCGGTCACGGTCACGACCGTGCCCGCCGCACCCGAGGCCGGCGCGAAGCTGCTGATGCTCGGCTGCGCGTAGGTCGGGGTCGGAGTCGGGGTCGGGGTCGGAGTCGGCGTCGGAGCCGGAGTCACGGTCGTGCCGGCGCTGACGGTGAAGGTGCCGGGCGCAAACGAGACGTACTTCGGATTGAAAATGCCGATCGAGCCGGTGGTAGCGCCCGCCGGAATGGTGATCTTGATCTGCGTGTCGCTGACCACGGTCACGGCGGAGTTACGGGCGTTGCCCACCCACGCGTTATTCGTCCCCGTGAAGCCGCGGCCGGTCATGGTCACGATCGAGCCGATCGCGCCGGAGGTTGGGGAGAAGCCGCTGATGGACTGCTGTACGTAGGTGGTGCTCGGAGCCGGAGCCGGTGTTGGCGTCGGAGTCGGCGTCGGAGTCGGAGTCGGAGTCGGAGTCGGAGTCGGCGTCGGCGTGACGGTGCCCGCGGCGACGGTAAAGGCGCCCGGAGCAAACGCGGAATAGGCCGGGTTGAAAATGCCGATGGCGCCGGTGGTGGCGCCGGTCGGAACGGTCAGCGTGAGCTGCGTATCGCTGGCCACGGTCACGCCGGCGTTATGGGCGTTGCCCACCCACGCGGCATTGGCGCCCGTGAAGCCGCGGCCGGTTACGGTCACGACCGTGCCCACCGCGCCCGAGGCCGGCGCAAAGCTGCTGATGCTCGGCTGCGCGAAGGCGGTGGTCGTGGTCGTGCTGACCGTGAACTTGCCGGGCGCAAACGCGACGTACAGCGGATTGAAGATGCCGATGGCGCCGGTGGTGGCGCCGGCCGGAATCGTGACCTTGACCTGCGCATCGCTGACCACGGTCACGGCGGCGTTGCGCGCGCTGCCCACCCAGGCAGCGTTGGCTCCGGTGAGCCTGGTGCCATTCACGGTCACGACGGTGCCCGCCGCGCCCGAGGTTGGCGAGAAGTTGCTGATGATCGGCTGCTGGTAGCTCTGTGCCGCGGCCACCGTCGGTTGAATGGAGAACGCGACCATGAACAGGGTCAACATTCCGCCTGTGAATTTCGATGAAAAGGTCTTCGTCACGGGAACATCTCCGGTAGTGACAAGGGAAACCAGGGGATTTTTTTATTCGGCCTGCGTGATGAAGGGGCAGGCGCGGTAGCGCACGGATGAAAAAGAGTCTGTGCGCTGTACCCCTCTAAGTGGGGGTGCTACCCCACATTGCAAGGTTCAGGGCGGTTATGTACGGCTGCGGACCGATGCAGCCACAAGTGTTTTGAAATCAGGGAGGCAATCAAGGAAGGCTGCCGTTGATCGTCACGGTGACTGACTTCGGGGTGCCGAGAACGGCGCCGCCGTGGGCGTTCGACAGGTTGACGAGGAAGCTCTTGCTGCCCGTGAACGGCGTCGTGTTGCTGATCGCAATCGTGATGCTTCGGGCGGTGGCATCGCCGGCCGCCCAGCTCAGGGTGCCGCGCTTCGCTGAGTAGTCGGCGCGCGCGCGCGCCGTGCCACTGGCGGTTTCGAAACGCACGCTGACCGCGCCGGCGGATCCGCCCGCGCGACTGACATTGATCGTGACCGAGCCGGCGTTCTGCGCCACGGTGTAGCTCGCGGCCGCCAGCGCCAGCGTTCCCGGCTGCGAAGCTGGCGCCGGCGGCGCGCCCCAGTGGCGGCGCAGCAGCGTCATCTTGTCCTCGCGCACCTCGAGGGCGTCGGTGAGGATGCCGCCGGTGTCGCCGCTGTTGGGCGAGTAGCACCAGTAGAAGCTGTTGCGGATGCCCTTGCTGAGCAAATAGTCGACGAACGCGTTCTGCCAGGTGACGTCGGCCTGGCCGACCCCGCCCTGGCCGTAGCGTCCGCCCCACTCGCCCACGACCACCGGCACCTGCGCGGAGAACTGGCCGAACAGGGTCTCCCAGTGCGCGGCGAGGTTGGCCGGGAAATTGACGGCGCCGAACGAGGACTTCACATAAACGTCCGGGCCGTAGGTGTGCGGCGTCAGCACCAGCTTGCCGGCGGCGACATTAATCGGCTGATAGGCGTGCGGCTGGAAATTCTCGCCCCAGTTCATCGGCACGCCGCTGTTCTCGACGCCGTCCCAGTTGGCGGTGATGCCCTGCACGAAGATCAGCAGGTTCGGATTCGACTGCAGGATTCCGGCGGCGGCCTTCTCGACCGCGGGCTTCCAGTAGTACTTCGCCTCGGTCATGTTGGGATCGCCGGCGCTCCAGCGCACCTTGCCGTTCGGCTCGTTGTAGAGGTCGATCGCGAAAAAGCGCGGCAGGTGTGCGTAGCGCTGCGCAACGAACTTGAGGTCGCGCACCCAGTGGTCTTCGGTGTAGGCCTGGCCGTTCCAGGTGATGCCGAAATCAGCGGGGGTGTCGACGAACCAGGTCGGGTACTGGCGGGCTTTCGCCACGCTGTGGAAGTCCAGCAGGATGTAGAGCCCCTGCCGATCGGCCTCCGCCATCCACAGGTCGAGCACCTGCAGTGGTGTCTTGCCGAGCAGGTCGGCGTTCTTGCCGGGATCGACCCAGCTGAGTTGGTTCACCGTCGTCGTCACATACAGCGTGTCCGGCACGAACGGCACGCGCACCGCGTTGAAGCCCAGGCTCTTGATCTGCGCGATCTGCTCCTTCCAGCCCATCGACCACAAATACTGCGGCTGCAGGATGTCGGCGTTGAAGCCAAAGTGGCTGATGCCGCGCAACTGGATTTCCTGGCCGGCGGGATCGTGGATTTTTCCGGACTGCGTGGTGTAGCCCGCGCCAGCGGCGAT
>JANNKD010000051.1:0-3190 GCA_031396115.1 Gammaproteobacteria bacterium | reverse complement strand
GATCAGCTGAGCTTCGTCTTTGACACCGCGCTCGGTGCTTCCAATGTCGACCGCATCGTGGACTTCAGCCACCCTCACACTGAAGCCCTCGGATCTCAGATGCACGACCCAGGCGCCGCAACAGCCGCAAGTGGGGCTCTTGAAGACCTGCACCTCGGGCAGCGCAACGGCAAGCGCAGGTAGCCCTGCAAACGGGGTAAGTGCTGCCACACAACTCAGGAAGTGGCGACGATTCATGGCGAGGTCCTCGAGGTGTCTGTTGATGCGATGGTGGACAAGCACGCCAGAAGGCGTGCGCCAGGCGTCCAGTTGATGGTGCGTCCGTCAGATTCAGTTCTGGGCCTGCTTTGCCATTTGCTGGTGACTCTCGGCCAGGCCGTCGTATTCCATCGCAATGCGCTCGTACATGTTGACGATTGCATTGCAATGTGCAGGCAGTCGTCCACCGTCTCGTGGATCCACTACTCGCCCTTCGTAGGCTTTTGCCATCTTGCGATGCTCGGCTGCTTTGGTGCGAGCGGTAGCGCCTTCCTGCTTGTAGTAGGTCCCCAAGCCTTCGTGATCGCTTCGGGTGCGCGCGGCTTCGATCCGCTGCGCCAGCTCAGGCGAGGGCGAGTTCGGGCCAGAGGCGCAGCCAGCCAAGGCGACGCTCAGCATCAAGGCCGATGCGAATGTTCTCGATGAGTGCAAGTTGAATTTCAGTCTCATGGTATTTCTCCTTAGCGTGTCAGTTGTGGTGAAGCGGCCGGCCCTGTGCAGCCAGGGTTGTGGAGTACCTCGATCTCACCGAACGCGAGTGCGCGGCAAATCGCGAGGTGCAAGTCAAGGTGGGAAGCGGCACGACACGATCTACTCACCCCTCAGGGTTGGGCCTGTTTGGCCATCTGCTGATGGCTCTCAGCCATGCCCTCGTACTGGAAGGCAATGCTCTCGTAGCTGGTGACGATCGCATTGCAGTGGGCCGGCATGCTGGCGCCACCCTTCCCGCTCACTGTCCTCGCTTGGTAACCTTTGGCCATCTTGCGGTGGTCTGCCGCTATCGCGCGGGCCGTAGTGGCTTCGTTCTTGTAGTAAGTTGCCAATGCCTCGTGTTCGCTGCGGGAGTGCGCCGACTCGATTCGCTTTTGCAGATCGGGCGAAGGCGCGCCTGGGCCCGAGGCACAGCCGGCCAAGACAATGCTCAGCAGCAATGACGAGGCAATTCGCCGTGATGATTTCAGGATCATGATGCTTCTCCGTGATTGACGACTTGCGTTGAAACGGGCGGCGCTATGTCGCTTCGGCCGCGAGCTGCACCGCTCCCGCTGGGGGCGAGAGCGCGTTGCGCTGGGTGCGCCCCAATTGCCACTGTTTGACTAGGGCGTAGAGCGCAGGAATGACGCCGAGCGTCAGCACCGTCGACGAGATCATTCCGCCGACCATCGGTGCCGCGATGCGGCTCATGACTTCCGAGCCGGTGCCCGTGCCCCACATGATGGGCAGCAGGCCGGCCATGATGGCCACGACGGTCATCATCTTCGGGCGTACGCGCTCGACCGCGCCTTCCATCACCGCGCCGTAAAGGTCCGACGGCCCGGGCAGACGGCCTTCGGCGCGGCAGCGCTCGCGCGCATGCTCCCAGGCGTGATCGAGGTAAATCAGCATCACGACGCTGGTCTCGGCGGCCACGCCGGCCAGCGCGATGAAGCCCACCGCCACCGCCACCGACAGGTTGTAGTTCAGCAGCCACATCAGCCACACGCCGCCCACCAGCGCGAAGGGCACCGACAACATGACGATGAAGGTCTCGGTCAGGCGGCGGAAGTTCAGGCAAAGCGGCAGGAAGATCAGCAACAGGGCGACGGGGACGACGATCTTCATCGGCGGCAGCCGCGTCCCGCTTCAGATCGCGCTTGCCCCACAGGGGCAGGGACTGCATCAGTGTGTACTTGGTCTCGCCGACCTTCGATGGAAAGAGGCTGGGCGATGCATCCGTGCCGTAGTTGTTGATGTTCATGAGCTCGACGCGCAGCACCGGATCGAGCAGCGCGCCAGCGGGGCCAACACGCTGCGCGGCGGCGTCTGCCTCGGCTTGCATGGCCCTGAGCTCAGGGCTCTGCGCACGGGCGTGAGCCAGCAGGCCTTGCAGGTCTGCCCCCAAGGCCGCTTCCTGCGCCACCGCCGCGGCCGGCAACCCCGTGGCGGCCAGAAGGACGAACAACAGGTCGCGCACCCTTCGTCCAAGCGCACGGCTCGGCGCCGTCGCCCCGTCTGCCGACCCACAGCGCCGCGGCCTCGCGGCCGGATGGTGAAGTGTGGTCATCAGGACGCTCCCGGCGATGTAGACGAAGGGCGCCTGCACATCAGTTGTTCCTTTCAGCGCCGTGGTTGTGCTTCGGCAGCTTCTTGGTCTGCGCCGTCGACGCAGCACCTTCAGGGGCTGTGGCTGCCGCGCCGGCAGCGCAGGCGCCGGACTTGGCCATCGGCCGCGGCGTGCCCTTTTCGGCGCCGTGGTCGTGCTTGGCCATCGGTTTGGCGCAGTCTTGCGACATCATGGCGCCGCCCATGGGCATGGAAGCGCCTGCAGCGGGTTGGGTCTGGGCCGAAACAGCCAGGGCTGCGGTGGCGAAAAGGACGGAAACGAAGAAAGTGCGGATCGTGGTCATGACAATGAACTCCGGAAGGATCGATGCAATGGATTCGATGAACCGTCTCGCCATGAGCGAGGCAGGGTCGAACCAGAGGAGTGGCCCGTCGCTCGCGATCACCACCGGACGGTGGTGGTCAGCTGGAGGCGGGTGTGCACTGGTCAGAGCAGCCGTGGGGGCTTGCTGCCAGTGTCACGAGCTATAGCGCCAGACGCAGGAACGCGAAGAGGATTGGCGGTGCCTGCACGCCATCCCGGCGCGGCACCCACAGCTGCACCGACGCAAACGCCGGCATCGGCAAGACGGTCACGGCCGTCGCTGCGATCGCTGCATGAGACTGGATGTCATCCAGCGCGGACTTCAGCGGCGGGATCGACACTGCGGCCTTGTTGCAGAAGTCCTGGCAGTTCGCCTTGGACAGGTTTCCGAGATGCGTGGGTGCATCGTCAGTCTGCGACGGCAAGCCAGCCCCATCGGCCTGTGCATGACCGTGGGTCACAACGTCATGGTGGGCTTCCACCACGGCGACGCGATGGCTGGCCACCGCAGCAACTGGCGCTACC
>JANNKD010000049.1:0-5863 GCA_031396115.1 Gammaproteobacteria bacterium | reverse complement strand
CCGTGGACGATGATCGTGATCGGGTCGCGCCCGCCGAGGTGGGCGTAGCGTAGCTTGATGCGCCGGCCGATCACGGCGGGCGGCTGATGGTCGAACACGGCCTTCTCGAGCACGCGCGTGAGCTCGGGCGTCTTCTGTTCGCGGCGCGCGGCGGCGCTGACCGCCTGCACGTCCTTCAGCAGTTCGCCGAGGCCGGAGCCATTCAGTGCCGAGATCATGTGCACCGGCATGAAGTCGAGAAACGGCAGCTTGAAGTCGATCGCCTCGCGCACCCGCGCGCGCGCCGACGATTCCAGCCCGTCCCACTTGTTGACCGCGAGCACCAGGCCACGGCCGCGCTCGGCCACCAGGCCGAGCAGCCGCGCGTCGTGCACGCCGATCTCGTCCTGCGCGTCCACCACCGCGATCACCACGTCGGCCTGCTCGATGGCTTGCAGCGCCTTGACCACCGAGATCTTCTCGATGTGCTCGATGACTTTCGCGCGCCGGCGGATGCCGGCGGTGTCGATCAGCACGTAGTCGCGTCCGTCGCGCGTGAACGGCACGGAGATCGCGTCGCGCGTCGTGCCCGGCTGGTCGGCCGATAATACGCGCTCGTCGCCGACGAGCCGGTTCACCAGCGTGGACTTGCCGACGTTCGGCCGGCCAACGATGGCCACCCGGATCGCGCCGTCGGGCGCGGAGTCCTGCGTCGCATCGGCCGGCACCTCGGCCAGCACGGCGTCCATCAGCTTGCCGACGCCGTCGCCGTGCTCGGCCGAGACCAGGGCCGGCACGCCGAGCCCCAGGCGGAAGAACTCGCCGGCGCTGCTGGCCGTCATGCCCTCGGCCTTGTTCACGATCACGCGCACCGGCTTGCCGGACTTGCGCAGTTCGCGGGCGATGGTTTCGTCGGCGCCGGTCAGGCCGGCGCGCGCGTCCACCAGGAACAGGATCTGGTCGGCTTCGGCGATCGCCAGGCGGGCCTGGTCCTCGGCGAGGCGCGCCAGCGCGCCCCCTTCGGCCGGCGCCAGGCCGCCGGTGTCGACCACGATGAAGCGGCGGTCCGCGTGGCTGCCGTAACCGTACTGGCGGTCGCGCGTGAGCCCGGGTATGTCGGCGACCAGCGCGTCGCGCGTGCCGGTGAGCCGGTTGAACAGCGTCGACTTGCCGACGTTCTGGCGGCCCGCGAGGACGACGACGGGGAGATGCTGCATTCGATTCCTTTCATCGTCATGCCCGCGGAAGCGGGCATCCAGAACTGGGTTCCCGCTTCCGCGGGAATGACGGGTCAGTTCACCGCTTTCGCTTCCACCACGGCGATCTCGCCGGAGCGGTCGAGCACGTACAGCCGGTCGTCCTTCACGAGAGGCCGCGCCACGACGGCGTCACCGGTGGCGTGCACGCGGCCGACGATGCTGCCGTCGTCCGGGGACAGCCAGTGCAGGTAACCCTCGAAATCTGCCACCACGGCGTAGTCGCCCACCGCGACGGGTGCCGAGAGCTTGCGGTACTTGAGCGCCTCCTGTTTCCACGCGGAGGCGCCGGTCTCGACGTCGAGCGCCCAGACGACGCCGGCCTCGTCGGTAACCAGCAGCCTGGAGCCGAACACCGCGGCGCCCGTGTAGCTCTTGACGGGGCGGCGCCAGGCCACGCGGCCCTGCTGCAGGTTGATGGCAGCCAACTCGCCGCCGAAGCTGAGCGCGTACAGCGCGCCGCCCGTGTCCAGCAGCTCGGCATCTACGTCAACGATGCGCTCGAGTTCGGAACGGCCCTCGGGCGCCGAGATGACCTCCTCCCAGAGCACGTCGCCGGTGTCGATGCGCAGTGCAACGGCGCGGCCGTTGTCGAGCCCGATGATCGCCACGCCTTCGAACACCAGCGGCGCCGACAGGCCGCGCAGCGTCAGCGGCGGCACCGCACGATCGAAACTCCAGCGCCGCGCGCCCGACTCGGCCGACAGGCCGAAGATCTTGCCGTCTCCACAGCGGGCCACGACGATGCCGCTGTCACCCAGGGGTGGCGCCAGCACTTCACTCGAGACCCTTGCGCGCCAGGCCAGCGCGCCATCCTTGCGGCTCAGCGCGATCACCTCGGCGTCGAGCGTGCCGAGCAACACCAGCTCGTTGTAGAGGGTCGGACCCGACACCAGGCGAGCCTCGGTGTCCACCTGCCACAACTTGCGGCCGTCCTTGGGGTCGAGCGCATAGACGTCGCCGCCGCTGTCGGCCGTGACCAGCATCCCGTCGTCGATCCACAGGCGCAGGCCGGATTCGAGCCCACCGTCGCCGTTGCCCGGCGACTTGTCCCAGACCACGTCGGGGTCAACGCGCTTCTGCTTGATCGAGGTGAGGTCGGCCGGCTCGCGCACCGGGCCGCTGCCGCCGCAGGCGGCCAGAATCGCGGCGAGCGCCACCGCGCTGGCGATGCGGATGCCGCTCACGACTTCGCCGCCGTGGCGCCGCCCAGGTCCTCGAGCTTGCGCTGCAGGGCCTGCCGGCTGGGCGGGGCCGGCCCCAGCGCGATGGCCTTCTCGTACGCAGCGCGGGCCGCGTCACGGTCGCCGCGCGAAAACTCGATGTCGCCGCGCAGCTCCTGGTAGAGCGGCGCGAACGGGTCTTCGTCGGGCAGGTTCAGCAGCTTGATCGCCTCGTCGGCCTTGGCCTGCTGCCACAGCACCCGCGCCAGGCGCAGGGTGGCGAGCTTCTTCAGGCCGGGATCGTCGGAGTTCTTGCCAATCCACTCGAGCTTGGCCTGCGCCGCAGGCCAGTCCTCGCGCGCGGCCGCCGTGGCGGCCATCAGCAACGCGCCCTGTGCCGCGTACGGCGTACCGGCGAAGTCACTGCTCAGGTGCTGCCACAGGTCGTCGGCGCGCCCGGCGGAATCCGCCGGCAGGCGCTTGAGGTCCTCGTAAACCTTCGAGGCGTGCTCCGCCTTGGCCGTGCGGGCGTTCTGCCACGCCTCCCAGCCGAAAATGCCGGCCAGGCCGAGGACCAGGCCGCCGGCGAGGGCCAGCCAGTTTTCGCGCCACCAGCGGCGCAGCTGCTCGACTTCAGCTTCGTCTTCGTAATGCGACATGGGGTTCTCTTTTTTTACGGTTGCAGAAGACCGGCGAGCCGGGCCGGCAGTTCGGCCCAGGAGCATTCGGTCTGTGAGGAATCGGACAGCGATTTTACTTGAACCGCTTGCCGGGCGGTTTCCTGCTCGCCCAGGATCAGGGCCAGGCGGGCGCCGGCCTTGTCAGCCCGCTTGAGCTGGGCCGGCAGCTTGCCACCGCCCGCGTTCAGCACCAGTCGCAGGTGCGGCAGGGCATCGCGCAGGGACTCGGCCAGGCGCGTGGCGGCCTGCCGCGAGGGCTCGTCAAGCCAGCACAGGTAGGCGTGCGGGGCATTGGTCGGGATGGCGGCCCCGCCCTCCCGCATCAGCAGCACCAGGCGCTCGATGCCGGCCGCCCAGCCCACGGCAGGCGTCGGCGAGCCGCCGAGCTGCTCGATCAAGCCGTCGTAGCGACCGCCCGCGAGCACCGTGCCCTGGGCGCCGAGCTTGTCGGTGGTCCACTCGAACACGGTGCGCGAGTAGTAGTCGAGGCCGCGGACGATGCGCGGATTCAGCGTGAAGGGGACGCCCAGGGACTCGAGCCCCTCCTGCACGGCCTTGAAGTGCCCGGCGGACTCGGCGTCGAGGAAGTCCGGCAGGCTGGGCGCATCGGCCACCGCCTTCCGGGTGCCGGGATCCTTGGAGTCGAGCGCACGCAGCGGGTTCTCCGACATGCGCTTGCGCGTGGTCTCGTCGAGCTGGCTCTCGCGGCCTTTGAGGAACTCGAGCAACGCCGCGCGGTAGTTCTGGCGCGCCGCCGGGGTGCCGAGGGAATTGAGCTCCAGGCGCACGAGCGGCCCGAGTCCGAGGCGCTTGAGCAGGCGGGCGGACAGCGCGATCAGCTCGATGTCGATGTCCGGTCCCGGCAGGCCGTAGGCCTCGGCGTTGAACTGGTGGAACTGGCGGTACCGGCCAGCCTGCGGCCGCTCGTGGCGGAACACCGGGCCCGCGCTCCACAGGCGCTGCTGCTGGTTGTGCAGCAGGCCGTGCTCGAGTCCCGCGCGCACCGTGCCGGCGGTGAACTCCGGCCGCAGCGTCAGCGAGTCATTCTCGCGGTCCTTGAAGGTGAACATCTCCTTCTCGACCACGTCGGTGGTCTCGCCGATGGAACGCTCGAACAGCTCGGTGCGCTCGAGCAGCGGCAGGCGGATCTCGGCATAGCCGTAGGCGGCGAACACCTCGGCCGCGGTGGCGTGCACGAATTGCCAGGCCGCGCCATCCGCGGGCAGCACATCGTTGAATCCCCGAACCGACTGAAATTTGTTAGCCAATGAAAGCCCCTGTCGCGCCTGAAGGCGCTCCTACGCCGCCTTTTCGTTCTTGCGCGCCGCGATCTTGTCCCGCACCAGCTTCTCGAGGCGGTCGACCAGCTCGTCGTTCTTGAACTTGTGCTGGATCCTGCCGTCCTCGTAGATCGAGTTCGGGCGGCCACCGGCGACGCCGATGGCCGCCTCGCGGGACTCACCGGGGCCGTTGACCACGCAGCCGATCACGGCGAGATCGAGCGGCTCGTCGATATCCTCGAAACGCCGCTCGAGTTCGGCCACCACCTTGATCACGTCGAAGTTCTGCCGCGAGCACGACGGGCACGCGATCAGGTTGATGCCGCGCTGGCGCAGGTGCAGCGACTTGAGGATGTCCCAGCCCACCTTCACTTCCTCGACCGGATCGGCCGCGAGCGAGATGCGGATGGTGTCGCCGATGCCGTCGGCCAGCAGCATGCCCAGGCCGATGGCCGACTTCACCGCGCCGGCGCGCGCCCCGCCCGCCTCCGTGATGCCGAGGTGCAACGGCGCGTCGGTGAGCGTGGCCAGCTTGCGGAAGGCCTGCACGGTCATGAAGACCTCGGAGGCCTTCAGGCTGACCTTGTAATTGTGGAAGTCGTGGCGGTCGAGGATTTCCATGTGCCGCAGCGCCGAGTCCACCAGCGCGTCGGCATTCGGCTCGCCGTACTTTTCCTGGATGTCCGCCTCCAGCGAGCCGGCATTGACGCCGATGCGGATCGGCACGCCGTGGTGCTTGGCGCAGGCGATCACTTCCTTCACTTTCTTCTCGCCGCCGATGTTGCCGGGGTTGATGCGCAGGCAGTCGGCGCCGCCCTCGGCCGAGGCGATGGCGCACTTGTAGTTGAAGTGGATGTCCGCGATCAGGGGAAAGTAGCCGACCTGCTGCTTGATCTGCTTGAACGCCTCGGCGGCCTTCAGTGTCGGCACCGACACGCGCACCAGGTCGGCGCCGGCTTTCGCGCAGGCCTTGATCTGCGCGACGGTCGCGGCGACGTCCTCGGTATCCGTGCTCGTCATGGTCTGCACCGCGATCGGCGCGCCGCCGCCGATGGCCACGCGCCCGACGCGGATCTGCCGGGATTGCCGGCGCACGATGGTGTGCTGGGATTTCATGACGAACCTGCCGCTACGGGACGGTGAAGCGCGCCGTGTCGTTCTGGGCGTTGATGTGGGACGAGAAGTCCACGGCCGCGCCGCCGTAGAACACCTTGACGTTCTGGGCGTTGCCGAGGAACACGGTGTAGGGCGGCGCGCCGTCGAGCGCGTGGCGCTCGCCGCCACGCACGAGGCCGATCGCCAGCGTCTTGGCCCGGGCGTCCTCGACGCGCACGAACGAGGCTTCGCTGAACTCGAGCACGAGCTGGTTCGGCGGCGCTGCGGGCGCGGCAGCAGCGGCTTCTCCGGTGCCGCCTGCGGCAGGCTGCGCCGCCGGCTGCGCGGGCGCCGCTTGCGGCTCGGCGGTCGGCGCCGCGGGTTGCGGGGTTGCGGGCGCCGGCTGCGGA
>JANNKD010000044.1:0-11405 GCA_031396115.1 Gammaproteobacteria bacterium | reverse complement strand
CGCGTGCGCGCGGTGGCGCAGTGGCGCAGTGGGCGCCGGCGCCCTGGCGTCCCGCGCTGCGCTGGATCGAGGTGCTGCCGGAGCTGACGGCCGCAGCGCACCGGCTCGGCGGCAAGGCTGCCTATGCCTGGATGGCTGGCGAACCCGCGAGCGCGCTGGCGCGCGCCTGGGGCAAGGGCCGCGCGCTCGCCCCGGCCTGGTTCGAGCGCTGGCGCGCCTTGTGGCCGTCGCCCGACGCCGCGCTCGAACGGCTGACGCGCCTGGCGCAGGAGGTTCTGGGCAACGCGCCGCACGAGGAAGCCGGCGCGGCCGCCGCGCGTTTGCAGCCGCTCCTGCGCCGCGTGTTCAGGAGCCACACCCGGGCCCCGGCCGGACTGGCCGCCTACCTCGCGCTGTCCTGGATCGAGTTGGTGAGGCTGCGCGGCGCGCTGCTGCGCCGCCGCTACACGCTGCCGCTGGAGGCTGCCGCTTGAGCCTGCGCGCGCGGCCGGCCCGCTGGTTCGAGGCGCTGATCCCGCGCCCCAGCGTCGCGCGCGCCGTGGAGATCCTCGCGGATTCGGGTTGCGTGCAGCTGGAAAAGGAACGCGGCAGCACGCTGCCGTTGCCGGACCTGGCGGCGTTGGCGCAGCCGCTGGAGGCCTATCGCTCGATCCGCCAGCGCTATCGCGGCTACTGGCCAACGCCGGAGTTTGCCTGCGCCTATGGCGACGACCGGCTCGAGGACCGGCTGGCGGCCGCGCTGGCGCAGCTGCGGCGCTGGGAGCACGACGCCGCGCCGCCGGTGGAGCGCATCGAAGCGCTGCGCCGCGAGCGGCACGACCTGCGGCGCCTCGCCGATTTCCTGAACCTGGCGCTCGAGCGCGACGATCTCGACCTCGCCGCCGTGGCGAGCGCCCGCCCGCCGCTGGCCGGCGTGCTGCTCGCGGTGGCCGAGCGCGCCCAGGTGCCCGAGTTGTCGGAGAGCATCATCGTCGCGCGCGTGGGCACCCCGGCACCACACTACCTGCTGGCGCTCGGGCCCGACGCCGGAATCCGCGAGCTGGCGCAGGCGGTCGGCGGGCGCGATGCGCAGGTGCTGGCGCTGCCGTCCTGGCTGGCCGGCACGCCCGCGCGGGCACTGGGCGATGTATCCCAACGCATCGAGGCGCTCGAACAGGGCATCGAAGCCGGGTACGCGGAGCTCACGGCGCTGGGTGCCGGTTGCCAGCTGGCCACGGTGGTGGGCGAACTGCGCCGGCTGGAGTGGTTCGCGCGGCATCTCGAGGGCATCCCGGTCAGCGAGTATCTCGCGCGCGTCACCGGCTGGACCAGCGCGGCGTCGTCGCAGGCCCTGTCGCAACCGCTCCAGAATGCCGGCATCGCGGCCGTGCTGGGTTTCGGGCCGGCGCCGCACGGCATGTATCCGCCGACCCTGAGCGACAACCCCTGGTGGGCGCGGCCGTTCGAGATGTTCGTGCGGCTGGTCGGCACGCCGGGCCGCAACGACGCCGACCCGACGCTGCTGGTGGCGCTGGTCGCGCCGCTGTTGTTCGGGTACATGTTCGGCGACGTGGGGCAGGGCGCGGTGCTGCTCGGCGCCGGCCTGCTCCTGCGCAAGCGCTGGCCCGCGCTCGGCATGCTGATCCCGGGCGGCATCATGGCGATGCTGTTCGGGCTGGTCTTCGGCAGCGTGTTCTGCCGCGAAGGCCTGATCCAGCCGCTGTGGCTCGCGCCGCTCGAGGATCCGCTGGCCGTGCTGGTGCTGCCCCTGGTGATGGGCGCGGCGCTGATCCTGCTGAGCCTCGCGCTGCGCGGAGTCGAGGAGCACTGGGCCGGACGCGGGCGCCAGTGGTTCGAAGGCGAAGCGGGCCTGATCGTGCTGTATGTGGGCCTGCTGGTCATCTCCTGGCAGCACGCCGTCGGGGCGGCGCTGATCGCGGCCGGCACGCTGTGGTTCGTGCTCGGGCCGGCGCTGCAGCCCGCCGGCGAGCACAGGGAATCGCTGGGCGCGCTCGCGGGCGACCTGCTCGAGCGCCTGTTGCAGCTCGGCGTCAACACGCTGTCCTTCGTGCGAGTGGGAGCGTTTGCCATCGCGCACGCCGGACTCGCCGCCGCAGTGACCAGCCTCGCATTCGCCGCCGGCGATGGCGCCCTGCTGGTGCTGGCGATCGGCAACCTGGTGGTGCTGGTGCTCGAGGGCCTGGTCGTGTCGGTGCAGACCACGCGCCTGATCCTGTTCGAATTCTTTGTCCGTTTCGTGCGCGCCGAAGGCCGCCCGTTTCGCGCGTTGATGCCACCCTCTGCCGGTTGATGCACCTCTGGAGATCCCCATGACGACGTCGCTTCCGCTTCATCGAACGCTGCTGTTCCTGGTGCCGGCCACCGTCCTCGCCGCGCTGGCCAGCCTCGTCCTGTGGCTGCCGGCGGCATTCGGCGCCGAGCCAAGCGTTGCGGCGGCGCTGCCGGCCGAGACCCTGAGCTGGGGGTTTGCGGCCGCTGCGCTGGCGACGGGCGCCTCCTCGATTGCGGCCGGAATCGCGGTGGCCGCCGTCGGCAGCGCCGGCATCGGCGCGCTGGCGGAAAAGCCCGAGCTGATGGGTCGCGTGCTGGTGCTGGTCGGCCTGGCCGAGGGCATCGCGATCTACGGGCTGATCGTGTCGATCCTGATCCTGAACCGGCTGGGCTGACATGCTCCCGGTTTTCATCGGCGATGAGGTGACGGCGGCGGCGTATCGGCTGGCCGGCCTCGACGTCGAAATCGCAGCGCCCGCCGAAGCCGCGGCCCGGCTCGACGCCGCGCTGCGCCGCAAGCCGCCCCTGATCCTGATGACGGCCACCTGCGCCGACGCGATCCCGGCCGGGCAGCTCGATGCCGCGCTCGCCGCATTCGCCCCGCCCGTGGCGATCGTGCCCGACGCGATGGCCGCGCGACCGGGGCCGGACCTGGTCGGGCGCGTGGAGGCAACCCTGGGAATTGCCGCGTGAACACCAACGCCGGCGGCGACGGCGACCGCGATCAGAGCCTGCCAGCGCTGCTGCGCTACATCGCCGAAGTGCGCGACCGCGCGCTCGCGGGCATACGCCGCAAGGCCGCGGACGAAGCGCAGGTGCTGACGCGGGCGGCGCGGGCCAAGGCCGCCGAACAGGTCCGGCAGGCGCTGGCGGAGGCGCGGCGGGATACCGATTCCCGCATCGGGCTGGCGCGGGCGCAGGCCCAGGCGCGCCTGCGCCGGGCGCGTCATGCACTGACGGCGCTGGCGCTGCAGCAGGTCTGGACGCCCATCGAGCAGGCGCTGCGCGAGCGCTGGAACGACGTCGCGGCGCGCAAGGCCTGGGTGGAGACGGCGCTGGCGCACGCGCAGCGGCATCTGCCGGGCGGGGCCTGGCGCATCACGCACCCGGCTGCATGGAATCCCGACGAGTGCCGCGCCGCTTTCGATGCGTTGCGGGCGCAGCGTGCCGACGCCACGCTCGCGTTCGAGCCCGCGGCGCTGGCCGCCGGCCTGCGCGTGCAGTGCGGCCCGGCGGAACTCGACATGACCGTTGCCGGCCTGGTGCGCGACCGGCCCCGCATCGAAGGCGTGTGGCTGGCGGAGCTCGAGCGCGCGCGCCAGCCGGCGAAGCCCGGGACCGGCACGTGACGACGCTCGTCAGCGCACCCACCTTGCAGCCGGGGCGCGCACCGGCCCGCATCGTCTCGCTGAACGGGCCGGTGCTGCAGTGCGCCGGCGACGGCAGCTTCCGCATCAACGAAGCGGTCGAAGTCGGCACGCGCCGCCTTTCGGGCGAGGTGCTGCGGCTCGAGGGCACCAAGTTCGTCGCGCAGGTCTACGAGGACACGACCGGGCTGCGGCCCGGGGATCCGGTGCATGGCACCGGCTCGCCGCTGGCCGTGCTGCTCGGCCCCGCGCTTCTGGGTGGCATCTTCGACGGCCTGTTGCGGCCCTTGTCCGGCGCGACGTCCGACCATGTCGTGCCCGGCTCCCTGCGCGGGGAATCGGCGCCGCTGCGCTTCACGCCGGCACTGCAGGTCGGCGCCACGGTGCAGGGCGGGTCGATTCTCGGCGAAGTGCGCAACGCGTCGGGCCGCGTGCAGCGCTGCCTGGTCCCGCCACTGGTGTCGGGGCGCGTGCGCGACATCGTCGCGCCGGGCGAGTACACCGACCGCCAGCCCGTCGGCCACATCGTCGCGCCCGATGGTGCCGAGCACGCGATCGCGCTGGGCCATCGCTGGCCGGTGCGCCGGCCGCGGCCGGCCGCGGCCCGCCTGCCGGTGGATGCGCCGCTGGTCACCGGCCAGCGCATCATCGACGCGCTGTTTCCGGTCGCGCGCGGCAGTTGCGCGGCGATGCCCGGCGGCTTCGGCACCGGCAAGACCATCCTGCAGCAGAGCATCGCCAAATGGTGCGACGCCGACGTCATCGTCTACGTCGGTTGCGGCGAACGCGGCAACGAAATGGCGGAGGTCCTGCACGAATTCCCCAAGCTCGAGGATCCGCGCACCGGCCGCCCGCTGATGGAGCGCTCGGTCGTGATCGCCAATACCTCGAACATGCCGGTGGCGGCGCGCGAGGCCAGCATCTACACCGGCGTCACCGTGGCCGAGTACTTCCGCGACCAGGGCCTGCACGTGGCGATGATGGCCGACTCGACCAGCCGCTGGGCCGAGGCGCTGCGCGAGATTTCGGGCCGGCTGGGCGAACTGCCGGCCGAGGGCGGCTACCCGGCCTACCTGGGCACGCGCAAGGCCGAGTTTTACGAGCGCGCGGCGCGCGTCACGACCCTGGCGGGCGCGGAAGGCTCTGTCACTCTGATCGGCGCCGTGAGCCCCCCGGGCGGAGACTTCTCCGAGCCGGTGACGCTGAACACGCAGCGCAACGTGCGCTGCTTCTGGCCGCTCGATCGCGATCGCGCCCGCGCGCGCTTCTACCCGGCGATCAATCCGCTGAGCGCCTATTCCGACGACGCCGGCCGGCTCGCGGCCTGGTGGCGGGCGCAGGGGCACAGCGAGCGCGAGCGGCAGCGCCAGCGGTTCCTGACGCTGCTCGAGCAGGAAGCGCACCTGCAGCGCATGGCGCGCATCGTCGGCAAGGAAGCGCTGCCGGCGCGCCAGCGGCTCACACTGCTGAACGCCGGCCTGCTCAACGAAGCGTTCCTCCGCCAGTCGGCATTTTCGAAGGTCGACGCCTACGCGTCGCCGGCGCGCCAGGTTGCCATGATGCGGCTGCTCGACCGCTTCTTCGATGCCACCGAAGCGGCGCTCGAGGCGGGCGCGCCGATCGGGACGATCGAGCAGCTGCCGGTGCTGCGGCGGCTGCGGCGCATGGGCGAGGAGATCGGCGATTCAGAGCTGGCGCAGTTCGAGGCGCTGCAGACCCAGGCCGAGACCGAGCTGGTGGCGGCGCGCAAGGCGGCCGAGGCTGCCCATGTGGCCTGAGCTCACCGTGCGCGGCGCGGGGCTGCGGCTCGAAGGGCCGCTGCTGTCGCTGCAACGCAAGGTCGACGTCGGACTGAACGAAGCGGTCGAGATCGTCGGCAACGACGGCCGCACGCGCCGCGGCCGCATCGTCGCGCTCGACGAGGCGCGCCTGCTGGTCGAAGTGCTGGAGCCGACCGCGGACCTTGCGCTGGAGGGCCTGTGCGTGCGCTTTCGGGGCGAGCCGCTGACTTACGGCGTCGGGCCCGATCTGCTCGGGCGCGTGTTCGATGGCGTCGGCCGGCCGATCGACGGCGGCCCGCCGGTCACCATCGCCGAGGAGCGGCCCATCGACGGGCTGCCGATCAACCCGACGGCGCGCGAGCTGCCGCAGGACTTCATCGAGACCGGCGTCAGCGCCATCGACCTGCTCAACAGCCTGGTGCGCGGGCAGAAGCTGCCGCTGTTCTCGGGCGGCGGCCTGCCGCACGGCGAGCTCGCCATCGACATCGCGCGCCACGCTCGCTTGCTGAAGGAGCAGGAGGAAGCCTTCGCCACCGTGTTCGTCGGCATCGGCGTGTCGAACGCCGCCGCGGAGCAATTCCGCCGCGCGATGGAAGAGAGCGGGGCGCTCGAGCGCACCGCGATGTTCCTGAACCTGGCCAGCGATTCCAGCGCGCAACGCATCCTGACGCCGCGCTACGCCCTGACCGCGGCGGAATACCTGGCCTTCACCGAAGGCCGCCACGTGCTGGTGGTCATGACCGACATGACCAACTACTGCGAGGCGCTGCGCGAGGTGTCGGCGAGCCACAGCGAAGTGCCGAGCCGCAAGGGCTACCCCGGCTACATGTATTCGGACCTCGCCGCGCTGTTCGAGCGCGCCGGCCGCATCCGCGGGCGGCCGGGGACGCTGACCCAGCTGCCGATCCTGACCATGCCCGGCGACGACATCACGCACCCGATTCCGGACCTGACCGGTTACATCACCGAGGGGCAGGTCGTGCTCGACCGCGAGCTGGACCGGCGCGGCCTGTATCCGCCGATTGCCGTGCTGCCGAGCCTGTCGCGCCTGATGGACCAGGGCACCGGCGAGGGCTACACGCACGCCGACCACCCGGCGCTGGCCAGCCAGCTCTACGCGGCCTACGCGCGCGCGCACCAGGTGCGGATCCTGGCGAGCGTGGTCGGCGAAGAGGGCTTGCCCGATGCCGACCGGCAATACCTGGCCTTCGGTCTTGCCTTCGAACAGAACGTCCTGCACCAGGCGGCGCCGCGCTCGCTCGAGGAAAGCATGGCGGCCGGCTGGCGCGTGCTGCGCATGCTGCCGCGCGCGGAGCTTTCGCGCCTGTCGGACGCGCAAATCGCGCGCTACCTGCCGGAGGATGGCCATGGCTGAGGGCTCGGCCTCGCGCGCGGCGCTGCTGGCGCTGCGGCGCGAGCGGCAAGTCATCGAGGAGGGCCACCGCTTCCTCGATGAAAAACGCGTGGCGCTGGCGCACGAACTGTTGCGCCGCTCGCGCGAGTACACCACGCGTCGCGCCGCCTTCCTGCAGCAGGCCGCACGAGCGCGCGCGGCGCTGGCGGCGGCAGTGGCACGCCATGGCCTCGAGGGCCTGCAGGTCTATCCGGCGCAGGCCCTGGCGGCGGCCGTGCCGGCGCGGCGCGAAACCGTATTCCTGGGCGTGCGCCTGGTCGCCGACGCGCAGCCGGTGCTTTCCACGGCGGCGGACGCGGCTGAATCCCGCACGCTCGAGGGCGAGCGCTGCGCCACGCTGTTTCGCGAACTGACGGCGCTGGCGATGCCGCTGGCGGCCGACGCGGCCAACCTGCTGCGGCTCATGAGCGAGTACCGGCGCACCGAGCGGCGCGTGCGGGCGATCGAGAACATCGTGCTGCCGGAGGCGCGCGCGGACGAACGGCGCTTCGAGAGCGCGCTGGAGGAACTCGACCAGGAAGAGGTGCTGCGCTCGCGGCGCTTTGCGGTGGACGATCTGGCGCGAACCGGGTGACGGCGGCTCGACCGGCCGGAGGCTCCCCGGGTCAATTCAGGAACGCGCGGCTTCCGTGGCCGTCAGGCGCTCGCGGATGGCGCGGTAGGCCTGACTCGCGGCGGCGCTGCCGAACAGGGGATCGGCCGGCCGCTGCGTGGCGGCGGCGATGTCGGCCCAGTCCTGCACCGACAGCCGCTGGGCCGCCAGCAGGAACAGCCCGGCCTCCTCATCAGCCATGTGACGGCGCAGGCGCTCGACGTAGGTGCGCGCCTGCGACTCGACGGCCGCGCGCGGCATCGGCACGTCGCCGGCGATGTCGTCGAGCACGTGCAGCAGCGCCGTGCCGGCCGCCGTCAGCATCTCGTGCTCGCGGTGCAAGGCCTGCGCGAGCGGCCCCGCGGACGAATCGCTGCGCAGCAGTCGCACGGCGACCTGCTCTTCGAGCGGGTGATGGGTCAGATCCGGGTAGTTCGTCACGTAGTGCATGACGTCGTGCAGGGTCTCGTAGTCGACCGTTTCGGCATCGTGGAAGCGCGCCAGCTCGGCCTCGAACACGCGCAGCAGCTTCTCGACGTTGCGATGGTCCGCCCGGAGCGTGTCGAGCGGGGAGGCGATGCGAGCGAGCTCTTCCATGGCGCGTCAGCAGATCCGCGGCAGCGGCGTGTCTTCGAGTTCGTCCAGCACGCGCTCGCCGCCGAAGCTCGTGGCGAGCACGACGTCGCGCACGCCGGCGACGATCTCGCCGACGGACGCCGCGTCCGGCGCCAGCGGCTTGAGCGCCGCGAGCGCGGCTTCGGCGTGCGCCGGATCGACGACCGCGACGATGCGGCCTTCGCAGGCGAGGTAATAAGGATCATAGCCAAGCAGTTCGCAAACCGAAGCCACCGCATCGCGCACCGGGATGTCGGCCTCGCGCAGGCGCACGCCATGGCCGGTACCGCGCGCAATTTCGTGGCACACGGTGGCCAGGCCACCGCGAGTCGGGTCGCGCATGAAGCGCACGCCCGGCACGGCCAGCAGCGCTTGCGCCAGCGGCAGCACGCTGGCGGCGTCGGACTTCAGGTCCCCGCGCATGCCGAATTCCTCGCGCGCCAGCATGACCGCGGCGCCGTGATCGCCGACCGGCCCGCTGACCAGCACGCGGTCGCCGGCCCGGATCTGGTCCATGCCGAGCCGCGCGGACGGCGGCCGGAAGCCGACGCCGGTGACGGCGAAGTACACGCCGTCGCATTCGCCGCGGCCGACGACCTTGGTGTCGCCGGCGACCACCGCAACGCCACACTCGCGCGCCGCCTCCGCCATGGAAGCGACCAGTCGCTGCAGCAGCGCGACTTCGAGACCCTCCTCGAGGAACGCGCTGAGCGTGAGGTAGCGGGGCAGGGCGCCCGACACGGCCAGGTCGTTGACCGAGCCGTGCACCGCCAGCGAGCCGATGTTGCCGCCGGGAAACTCGAGCGGCTGCACCGTGAACCCGTCGGTCGTGAGCACCAGCTCGGTGTCCGCCACGACCGGCACGGTGACCGCGTCGAGGCCGGTGTCGAGCAGAGGGTTGCGCAAGGCAGGCGCAAACACCTGCTCGATCAGTTCGCGCATCATGCGCCCGCCGTTGCCGTGCGAGAGCGCGACGTGGGTCTCGGAGAATGCGCGCTTCACCCGGTGACCTCGCGCGCGGCAGCTTCGACGACCTGGCCGTAGCTGATGCCGGCGTCGTTCACCGGGACCTGCCCGGGGATCAGCACGTCGAACCCGGCGTCGCGCAGCGCCGCTTGCGCCAATGCCGTGAGCGTGCGGTTCTGGAACACGCCGCCGGTGAGGCCGACGCGGCGCACGGGCTGCCCGGCGCACACGGCGCGCGCCTGGTCCGCCAGCGCGCGCGCGAGTGCGGCGTGGAAGCCGGCGGAGCGCGCGGCCAGCGGCAGGCTCGCATCGAGCATGAGATCCACCAGCGGCTCCCAATCGCTGCGCCAGACGCCATGCGCATCACGCGCCAGCGGCAGGGGGCGCGCGGGTGCGCCGGCCGGCGCGCACAGCGCTTCGAGCCGCATCGGCGCTTCGCCCTCGAAGCTGGCCGCGGTGCACACGCCGGCCAGCGCGCTCGCGGCGTCGAACAGCCGGCCGACGGCGCTGGTCTGCGGGCAGGCGAGCTTGCGCTCGATCATCTGGTGAACCTGTACCCGTTGCGCCGCGCTGACGCCGGTGAACACGTGTCCGGTGGCCCGGCACAGGGCCGCGGCGGTGCGCCAGGGTTCGCGCGCGGCACGGTCGCCGCCGGGCAAGGGGAATGGCCGGAAACTTGCCACGCGCTGCCAGGTTCCGGGCCTGCCGAAGAACGCTTCGCCGCCCCACAGTTCGCCGTTCTCGCCCGCGCCGACGCCATCCCAGGTGAAGCAAAGCATGGGTTCGCTGACCGCAAACTCGCCGGCCAGCGCGGAAGCATGCGCATGGTGGTGCAGCACCGGCACGACCGGCAGGCCGGAGGCGCGGGCCCAGCGGCTGTTCGGAAAATCGGGATGTGCATCGCAGGCGATCTGCTCGGCGCGCACTCCGTAAAGGCGCTGCAGGTCGGCTGCGACCTGCTCGAACACCGCGCGGCTGCGCGGGCTCTGCAACTCGCCGATATGCGGCGAGACCACGACACGATTCTCCCAGGCCAGCGCCACCGTGTTTTTCAGGAATGCCCCGAGCGCGAGCGTCGGGCGCGCGATCGGGTCGCGCAACTCGAGCTCGAGCGGACCGTTGCCGCGGCCGATCCGCAGCGGGCGGATGCGACCGGCGTTGAATTGCACCACCGCATCGTCGGCCGGGCGCTCGATCGGGCGGTTGTGGTGGAGGAAGGCGTCGGCCACGGCGCCGAGCCGCGCTTCGGCCTGGTCCGCGTCGGTGAGCACCGGCTCGCCGGAGATGTTGCCGGAGGTGGCCACCAGCGCCGCGCCGAAGCCGTCGAGAAGCAGGTGATGCAGCGGACTGTAGGGCAGCATCAATCCCAGCTCGCGCAAACCCGGAGCCACCGAGGCTGCGACCGCGGCGCCTTCGCGGCGCGCGACCAGCACGATGGGTCGCGTCGGGTCCGTCAGCGCCTGTTCCTGTTCCGGCGCGAGCAACGCGAGTTCACGCGCGCACGCCAGGCCGTCGGTTCCGCGCCAGGGGAGCATCAGCGCAAACGGTTTGGCGGGGCGCTGCTTGCGCGTTCGCAACCGGGCAACGGCGGCTTCATGCTCGGCGTCACACATCAGGTGATACCCGCCGATGCCGCGCACCGCGACGATGGCGCCACTGCATAACGCAT
Organism: Gammaproteobacteria bacterium; assembly: GCA_031396115.1. Taxonomy (GTDB): domain Bacteria; phylum Pseudomonadota; class Gammaproteobacteria; order Nevskiales; family Nevskiaceae; genus JACPFV01. The sequence continues at coordinate 730 of JANNKD010000044.1, read as the reverse complement.
CGATGCAGGCGGCGAGGGCGGCCGTGTTGCCGTCGAGGCGCGCGCTGCCCTGGCGCCAGTGCAGCTGCGGGCCGCACGCCGGGCAGGCGAGCGGCTGCGCGTGGAAGCGCCGGTCCATCGGATTGCGATACTCGCGCTCGCAGTCCGCGCATAGCGGAAAGGCGGCCATGGTGGTGTTGGGCCGGTCGTAGGGCAGCGCGCGGATCAGCGTGTAGCGCGGGCCGCACTGCGTGCAGTTGATGAAGGGATAACGATAGCGGCGCGACTGCGGGTCGCGCATCTCGGCCAGGCACTCCGCGCAGGCGAACTGGTCGGGCGCCACGTGAATGCGGGGCTGCGCGACCGGCTCGCTCTCGAGAATCTCGAACGATGGGGCGTTGCCGGGGCGCGCCGTGGCCGCGGCCTTGAGTTGCGGTCGCGCCAGCGGCGGCGCGCGCTGCAGCAGGTCGTCCTCGAAGGCGTCGAGCGCCTCGGTCGCGCCTTCGCCGTGGATGGCGACGGTGCCGCCGTTGTTCCGGACCCAGCCCGTCAGGCCCCGCTCGCGCGCGAGACGGTAGACGAAGGGCCTGAAGCCGACGCCCTGCACGCGGCCTTCGACCAGCCAGCGCCGTGCCGACATCACGCGGATCGCCGCCGGGCGGCCTGCGGCGTGGCGCGATGGCGCGCCAGGTACAGCGGCGTCCAGGCCTGCGGCGTGCGGTGCACGAAGCGATAGCGCGCGACGTGATAG
>JANNKD010000284.1:0-4276 GCA_031396115.1 Gammaproteobacteria bacterium | reverse complement strand
GACACGTTGGCGTCGCAGCGGAAGCTGCCTTCCTGCAGGTTGCCGTCGCAGATGCCCAGGTAAACGACCAGCTGGTGCACCTGCTTCATGTACGCGACCGCCTCGGCCGCGCTGCGCAGCTCGGGCTCGGAGACGATCTCGATCAGCGGCGTGCCGGCGCGGTTCAGGTCGATACCGGTGGCGCCGGCGAAGCCCTCGTGCATCGACTTGCCGGCGTCTTCCTCGAGGTGCGCGCGCGTGACGCCGATCACCTTCTCGACGCCATCGACGTGGATCGTGACCTTGCCCTTGCTCACGATCGGCAACTCGTACTGCGAAATCTGGTAGCCCTTGGGCAGGTCCGGATAGAAGTAGTGCTTGCGCGCGAACACGCAGCGCGGCGCGATCTGCGCGTCGATGGCGAGGCCGAACTTCACCGCCATCTTCACCGCGTCCTGGTTCAGCACCGGCAGCACGCCGGGCAGGCCCAGGGTCACCGCGTCGGCCTGCGTGTTCGGCTCGGCGCCATAGGCCGTGGCCGCGCCCGAGAAAATCTTGGACCGCGTCAGCAACTGGCAGTGGATCTCCAGCCCGATGACGGCTTCCCAGTTCGGCGCGCTCATTCCTTCACTCCGGGCTTGGCGCGCTTCGCGCCGCACCTGACGCTGGTGAGCTGCGCGTCGTCCAGCTCGCCATAGGACGCGCGCACCGCCGTGTCCGGCAGCTTGACCAGGTCCGGCTGGTAGTAAAACGTCTGCGTCGCCCATAGGTCCGGCGGCGGGAAGCTGGAGAAGACCCACTGCTTCAGCGCGGCGACGGCCGGCTCGGCCAGCGACTCCGGCCGCGCTTCGAGCACGGTCACGTCGCCGACGAAACCGTTGTGCGTGATCTGGAAGCGCACCGTCACGCAGCCGCCGTCGGCGGCCGCCCCTTGCGCCGCGAACGCCGGCATGACGCGCTGCAGGATCTTCACCTCGCGCGTCAGCGGCGGCGCGTCCGGGTTCAGCGCCGCGAAGGCCGGCACGGGCGCGCAGGTGTTCACCTGCGCCGCGCGATCCTTGATCTGGAACTGGACCGCCTGGGCATAGCGGCCCGCGCGCGCCGGCTGCTCGAAGCGCCACTGCTTCAGCGCCTTCAGCGTGGCCTTCTCGAACACGTCCTTGGGTTTCGACTCGATCACTTCGATCTTGTCGGCGCGACCCTGCGCATCGATCAGGAACGACACCACGACGCAGCCATCCACGCCTTTTTTCACCGCCGACGCCGGGTACTTCGGCGGCGGACGCTCGATCACGACCGCGACACCGTCGCCCAGCACGGGCGCCGTCTGCGCGGCGGCAGCGCCGCTGGCGCACACCGCGAGCGCGGCGAGCAGCAGCCGCGCGTTCATTCGAACCCCTTCGGCGTCTGCGCGTGCCAGTCCGTGGCGAGCTGGAACTGGTGCGCGACGTTGAGCAGCCGCGCTTCGTCGAAGTAGTTGCCCATCAGTTGCACGCCCACGGGCAGGCCGCCGACGAAGCCGCCCGGCAGCGACATCGCCGGGATGCCGGCCAGGTTGGCGGCGATGGTGTAGATGTCATTGAGGTACATCGCGACCGGATCGCTGGTCTTGTCGCCGAGCTTGAACGCCGGCGCCTGCGCGGTCGGGCCGAGCACCACGTCCACCGTCTCGAACGCGCGCTTGAAGTCGTCGTAGATCAGGCGGCGCACCTTCTGCGCCTTGAGGTAGTAGGCGTCGTAATAGCCGTGCGACAGGACGTAGGTGCCGATCATGATGCGGCGCTGCACCTCGGCGCCGAAACCCTCGCCCCGCGACTTCTTGTACAGCTCCTCGAGCGTCTTCACGCCGTCGGCGCGGTGGCCGTAGCGCACGCCGTCGAAGCGCGCGAGGTTGCTCGAGGCCTCGGCCGGCGCGACCACGTAGTAGGTCGGCACCGACGCCGGCGAGTTCGGCAGCGAGATGTCGGACACGATCGCGCCGAGCTCCTGGAACTTCTTCACCGCCGCCATCACGCACTCGCGCGTGCCGGCTTCGAGACCGTCGGCGAAGTATTCCTTCGGCAGGCCGATGCGCAGGCCCTTGATCGGCCGGGCCAGCGCCGCCGCGTAGTCGGGCACGGGCTGGTCGACCGAGGTCGAGTCCAGCGGATCGAAACCGGCCATGGCCGCGAGCACCTGCGCGCAGTCCTCGGCGGTGCGGGCGACCATGCCGGCCTGGTCCAGCGACGAGGCGAACGCGATCATCCCGTAGCGGGAGACGCGACCGTAGGTCGGCTTGAACCCGGTCAGGTTGGTCAGCGACGCCGGCTGGCGGATCGAGCCGCCGGTGTCGGTGGCGGTGGCGAACGGGGCCAGGCCCGCGGCCACGGCGGCCACCGAGCCGCCCGAGCTGCCGCCGGGCACGCGGGTCAGGTCCCAGGGGTTCTTCACCGGGCCGTACCAGCTGGTCTCGTTCGACGAGCCCATGGCGAACTCGTCCATGTTGGTCTTGCCCAGCATCACGCTGCCGGCCTGCTTCAGGCGGCTGACGATGGTGGCGTCGTACGGCGCGATGAAGGTGTCGAGCATACGGCTGCCGCAGGCGGTCCGGACCCCCTGCGTGCAGAAGATATCCTTCTGCGCCAATGGGATGCCGAGCAGCGCCCCGGTCTCGCCCCGGGCCAGGCGGGCGTCGGCCGCGTCGGCTTCCTTGAGCGCGGCGTCGGCGCAAACCGTAACGAAGCTGTTGAGCCTGCCGTCGTGGGCCTGGATGCGCTTGAGGAAATGCGCCGTCAGCTCGCGCGCGGAGAACTGGCGGTCCCGCAGGCCGGCCGCCAGCTGGCGGATGGAGTGGGTGTGCATACGTCATGCCCGCGGAAGCGGGCATCCAGTCTGGGTCCCCGCTTTCGCGGGGACGACAAAGGAGGTCATTCGATCACCTTGGGCACGATATAGAGGCCGTGCTTCACGCTGGGCGCGTGGGCCTGGAACTCTTCGCGCCGGTTGGACTCTGTAACAGCGTCCGGCCGCAGCCGCTGGCTCATGTCCAGCGGGTGCGCCATCGGTTCGGTGCCGGACGTATCGGCGCGGGCCAGCTGACCGACCATCTCGAGGATGTTCGACAACTCGCGGGCGTACTTCTCGACCTGCTCGGGCTTGAGCTCCAGCCGCGCAAGGTGCGCGACCTGCTTGATCTGGTCGGCGGTCAGGGCCATGGGGGTTCCTTCGGAAGGGCGGCAATTCTGCCAAAAAAGGCACGCAGACGCCTCATTTGAGACCAAAAAACGCTTGCCAATTGCTGCGCCGCACGGCTACATTGCCCGGACTTTTTCAAGCTTGCTCAAGGACTTGAAGAATCGCGCCTGAGAGGCGCTCCTACACACTCTCGCAAGGTTACGGTAATGCTCGACGCTGTTCGCAGAATGTTTGTCAACGATCTCTCGATCGACCTCGGCACCGCCAACACGCTGGTGTACGTGCGCGACGAAGGCATCGTGCTCAACGAGCCGAGCGTCGTCGCGATCCGCAGCGACGTGCGCGGCAGCAAGAAGATCGAAGCCGTCGGCATCGACGCCAAGCGCATGCTCGGCCGCACGCCGGGCAACATCACGACGATCCGCCCGCTGCGCGACGGCGTCATCGCGGATTTCACCGTAACCGAGAAGATGCTGCAGCACTTCATCCGCAAGGTGCAGAAGGGCCGCATGATGCCGCGCATCACGCGCGTCGTCGTGTGCGTGCCGTACGGCTCGACCCAGGTCGAGCGCCGCGCCATCCGCGAGTCGGTCGAGAACGCCGGCGCGCGCAAGGTGTACGTGATCGAGGAGCCGATCGCGGCCGCGCTCGGCGCCGGCATCCCGATCGGCGAGGCGCGCGGCTCGATGGTGCTCGACATCGGCGGCGGCACCTCGGAAGTCGCGGTGATCTCGCTCAACGGCATCGTCTACGCCGAGAGCGCGCGCATCGCCGGCGACAAGTTCGACGATGCGATCGTCAATTACGTGCGCCGCCAGTACAACATGCTGATCGGCGAAGCCACCGCCGAGAAGATCAAGATCGAGATCGGCACGGCGTTCCCGGGCCACGAGGTGCAGGAGATCGACGTGGTCGGCCGTCACCTGGCCGCCGGCGTGCCGCGCACCTTCACCATGAACAGCAACGAAATCCTCGACGCGCTGCAGGAGCCGCTGGCCGGCATCGTCAGCGCGGTCAAGAAGGCGCTCGAGCGCACGCCGCCGGAGCTCGGCTCCGACGTGGCCGAGCGCGGCATCGTGCTGACCGGCGGCGGCGCGCTGCTGCGCGACATCGACAAGCTCAT
>JANNKD010000239.1:0-15449 GCA_031396115.1 Gammaproteobacteria bacterium | reverse complement strand
CGGATTGACCCCGATCACGCGCAGCGCGTCGATCTCCTGTGACACCTGCATGGTGCCGATGCGCGCCGCCAGCGCCGAGCCGGAGCGCCCGGCGACCAGGATGCCGACGATCAGCGGCGCGAACTCGCGCGTGATGGACAGTGCCACCAGCGGCACCAGCTTGCTCTCGGCGCCGAAGGTCTCCAGCGTGTGCAGCCCCTGGATGGCCAGCATCAGGCCGACCGTGAACAGCAGAAGCGCGCAGATCGGAATGGCGCGCACGCCGATCTCCATCATCTCGGCGACCACCGGCGCCACGCGCACCGGCTGGCGGTGGCGCCGGCCGACCGCGATCCAGTAGACGCTCTCGCCCAGCAGCGCCGAGATGTAGCCCAATTCGGTCACCGCAGCCGCGGCGAAACGGCCGAGCTGCTCGAACTTTGCCGTGGGAGCGGCCCATGGCCGCGATTTTTCGGCGCTCATGCGGAGGCGGCGCGCGGCGCGGCCGTGCGGGCTGCGGCGAGGTCGCCGTGGATCGGGAACACTGTCTCGAGGCGCGCCAGCGTGAGCACCGCCAGCACCGGTGCGCTGACCGCGACCAGGCCGAACTGCAGACGTTCCTTGCGCGCGCGCTGGTAGCCCTCGACGAAGCTGGCGATGCCGGAACTGTCGATGTACGACACGGCGGCGAGGTCCACCAGCACCGGCTGCTTCGCGTCGAGCCCGGCGAGGATGGCCGCGCGCACTTCGGCGGACCACGACAGGTCCACCTCGCCCGCCACCGTGACCACGCGATAGCCGTGCTCGTCGCGCGTTTCGCAACGATTCATGCCGCCGTCTCCGGGATTCATCAGCCGATCTTCTTGCTCATGACCAGCAGGTTGCCGCGTCCGTCAGCGGGCTTGCGATGCTCCCAATGGTCCATGATCGTATCAATGAAATGCAGCCCGAGGCCGCCGATGCGCGAGCGGCTCGGCCGCCTGGGCTTGAGCCGCGCGGGAGTCACCGCCTCGGCGTAGTCGCGCAACAGGAAAACCAGGCTCTCGCCGCGCCGCTCGAGGACCAGGTCCATCAGGCCCTGCGTGCCGCGGTAGCCGTGGCGGATGACGTTGGCGCAGGCCTCGTCGAGCGCCAGCACCAGGCGGTCGACCACTGCGGGCGAGCAGCCGGCCTTGCGCAGCGACGCGGCGACCGCCTCGCGTACGCGGCGCAGCGACTCGGGCTGCGCCGGCAGGTGCAGGTCCATGAGCCGCTCGCCGGCCTGCTCGCGGCCTTCCAGTACCAGCAAGGTCGTGTCGTCCTTGCGCGAGAGGTCGCGCAGCGACTGCACCAGCGCCGTCAAGCGCGGCCCCGGCGTCAGCGCCGCGTGCTGCTCGATCAGCCGCCGCAGGCCGGCTTCATCGAGGGGCTTGCCGTCGGCGTCGTGCGCCTCGGTGACACCGTCCGTGCACAGGTACAGCGCTCCGTCACCGACGTGCAGGTGATGCTCGTGGAACTGGGTGTCCGTATTGATGCCCAGCGGCGGCGCATCGGCCTTCAGGCGCTGGTAGCGGCCGCCGGCGGTGCGGTACAGCCCGGGCGGGAAGCCGGCGTTGGCCCAGGTCAGCCGCGCCGTGCGCGGGTCGAAGAGCCCGGCGAACACGCACACGAACATGCCGCGCGTCGCGGTCTCGCACAACTCGGCGTTGACGCGCGCGAGCAGTCGCGGCAGCGGCAAGCCGGCGCGGCCCAGGCAGCGCAGCAGGCTGGTCGTGCGCACCATCAGCAGCGCCGCGTTGAGCCCCTTGCCGGAGACGTCGCCGATGGTGAAGCCCAGGCGCCCGCCCTCGACCTCGAAGTAATCGTAGAAGTCGCCGGACACCTCGCGCGCCGGCAGGTTGATGCCGGCCAGCGGAAAGGGTTGCTGGCGCGGCTTGGGCAGCAACTGCTGCTGCAACTCGCGCGCGAGGTCGAGCTCGCGCTTCATGCGGTTCTGCGTCATCAACTCGACCGCCATCTGCGCATTGCGGATGGCGAGCGACACGGCGGTGCCCAGCACGCGCAGCACCTGCAGGTCCTGGTCGCTGAACAGGCCAGTGCCGTCGCGCTTGTTGAGCACTTCCAGCACGCCGAAGCGCTTGTCGCCCGCCTGCAGCGTGATGCACATGATCGAGCGCGTGACGAACTTCGTCTCGGTGTCGACCTTGGCGTAGAAGTCCGGGTCCGCGTTCACGTCGCGCACCATCTTCCAGCCGCCCTCGGCCAGGGTCTTGCCGACGATGCCGGCGGTGCGCGGGATGCGCAGGCCGGCGATCGGTGAGGGGCCGGAGGACGCGCGGCACACCAGCTCCTCGCCTTCCAGCAGGAACACCGAGGCCGCCTCGGCGTCGAGGAAATCGATGATGTGGTCGGCCGCGGCGCGCAGCGTCTCGTCGAGGTCAAGCGATTGCGCGAAGGCCTGCGACAGCTCGGCCAGCAGGAACAGCTCGCGCGACTCGCCGCCGGCAGCCTCGCTGCCGAGCAGGCCGTGCATGAGGTCCTTCAACGTGCTGATCACGGCGCGGGTCGTGGTCCTCCCGCGGCCAGTGTACTGCGCGGAGTAAAAAAGGGGACGCACACCTTTACGAAAAGGTGTGCGTACCCTTTTTTGGTCAGGACGACAGGCGCTGCTTCGGGCTCAGCATGGTGCGGTCGGCGTCCGCGAGCTCCGGGATCTCGAACTCGTATTTGTGCGTGTGCACGCGCAGCGTGTCGCGGTGCTTGAGCGGCTGCTCGCCGATGACGCGCTCGTCGTTGATGAAGGTGCCGTTGACGCTGCCTTCGTCGCGCACCCAGAAGGTCTGGCCACGGCGCTCGATCGTGGCGTGCCAGCGGCCGACGGTCTTCTCCGGGACGATGATGTACTGGCGCTCCGGATCGACGCCGCCGGCGCGGCCGATGACCACCATCTGCGCGCCAAGCTCGTGGCGCTCGAAGTTGTTGTACAGCACGGCCACCGGGCCATGATCGTGCTTGACGTCTTCTTGCGATGCGGCGGCCTTCTTCGCGCCGGGGCCATGCCGCGTCAGGCGGAACGCCCAGCCCAGCGCCACGGCGATGGCCAGCAGCGCCAGCGCACTGAGCACCCACCACACCCAGCCGCTGCCGCCGCCTTGCGCAGTTTCGGCAACGGGCTCCACACCCTCCGGCCCCTGCTCCGGGGCTACGGCGGCTTCCGGCGGCGACGTCGGCGGCTGCGCACGGGCGGCAGGCGGCGGCGTGCCGCCCGTGTCCAGCACCGTATCGATGCGCCTGAGCGTGCGGCTGATGCCATCGGCGCCCAGCACGCGGAAATACTCGCCGCCGGTGGCCGAGGCCAGCGACTGCAGCAGCTGGAAGTCGGCGCGCTCGGTGAAGGCGATGCCCAGGATGCTGACGCCCTCGCGCTTGGCCTCGTTGGCGAGGTCCTGGCGCAGCCACTGGTGCAGCTCGGCGTCGCGGCGCTTGTCGCCGGTGTCCACGAAGCCGTCGGTCATCAGCACGATGGCGCGCGTGGCCTCGCTGCGGCCCTCGTTGCGCAACTCGTACAGGCCGCGCTCGACGCCGGCCGCGATCTGCGTCCAGGCGCCGCTGTAGGAAAACTTGCGCAGCGCGCGCTCGGCTTCGCCGTCGGCCGCCACTTCGGCCGGCATCAGCGGCAGCACCAGCTCGGCCTGCGTCGCGAACAGCACGATGGCGACGCGCGTGTCGGGCGGCTGGTTGCGGATGAACTCCATCACCGCCGGCGCGGCGAGGCGCGAAGGATCGTTGGCGCGCATGCTGCCGGAGTTGTCCAGCACCAGCACGACGTCGCGCGCGGCGAAGGCCGGCAGCGCTAACAGCAGCAGCACGGCGGCACCGATGCCGCGCCGCACCATTCCCCCCAATCGGTGGCTCATGTCGCCAATTCTAGTCAGGGTCGGGGGGCGTCATGTGAACTAGCGCACAGAAGCGGCGCCGTGCTCCCGGGTGTCGGTGAAGCGGATGTCGGGGTGGCGCTCCTGCGCCATCTGCAGGTTCACCGCGCTGGAGGCGAGGTAGACCAGGCCGCCGAAGTGGTCGCGCGCGAGGCGCGTGTCGTTCTTGTCCTGGAATTCCTTGAGCTGCTTGGCGTCCGCCGCCCCGACCCAGCGCGCGCTGTGCACCGTGACCGGCTCGAGCGCGGCCTCGACGCCGTACTCATCCTTGAGGCGGAACTGCGTGACCTCGAACTGCAGCTGGCCGACCGCGCCCAGGATGATGTCGTTGTTGGTCAGCGGCCGGTAGACCTGCGTGGCGCCCTCCTCGCACAGCTGGTCGAGGCCCTTGTTGAGCTGCTTGGCCTTGAGCGGATCCTTCAGCACCACGCGGCGGAACAGGTCCGGCGCGAAATTGGGCACGCCCGAGTAGCGCAGGGCCTCGCCTTCGCTGAAGGTGTCGCCGATGGCGATGGTGCCGTAGTTGTGCAGGCCGATGATGTCGCCCGGCCAGGCTTCCTCCACCGCCTCGCGCTCCTGCGCCATGAAGGTCAGCGCGTTGGAAACCCGCACCGGACCGCCCAGGCGCACCGAGTGCAGCGTCATGCCTTTCTTGTAGGCGCCCGAGCACAGCCGCACGAAGGCCACGCGGTCGCGGTGCTTGGGATCCATGTTGGCCTGGATCTTGAAGCAGAAGCCGGTGAGTTTGGGCTCTTCGGGCTTCACTTCGCGTTCGTCGCGCCTGGGAGGCGCTCCTACAACGGCATTTCGGGCCGAAGGTGGCGGCGCCCACTCGGCAAATCCGTTCAGCAGCTCGCGCACGCCGAAGTTGTTGATGGCCGAGCCGAAGAACACCGGCGTCATTTTCGCCGCGCGGTACTGCTCGAGATCGAAGTCGTGGCCGGCGGCCTGCACCAGCTCGATCTCCTCGCGCAGCTGCTGGTAGACGTAGCCGAAACGCTGGTCGAGCCCCGGCGTCAGCAGGCCGTCGAGCGTCTCGATGTCCGACACGCGCAGCTTCTCGCCGGAGTACAGGTAGAAGCGGTCCTCGAGCAGGTGGTAGACGCCCTTGAAGTCGCGGCCCATGCCGACCGGCCAGGTGATCGGCGCGCACTTTATGTTGAGGATGCGCTCGATCTCGTCGAGCAGCTCCAGCGGTGGCCGGCCCTCGCGGTCGAGCTTGTTGATGAAGGTGATGATCGGCGTGTCGCGCATGCGGCACACCTCCATCAGCTTGATGGTGCGCGGCTCCACGCCCTTGGCGGCGTCGATGACCATCAGCGCGGAGTCCACCGCGGTCAGCGTGCGGTAGGTGTCCTCGGAGAAGTCCTCGTGGCCTGGCGTATCGAGCAGGTTGACGACGCGCCCGTCATACGGGAACTGCATCACCGAGGTGGTGATCGAGATGCCGCGTTGCTGCTCGAGCGCCATCCAGTCGGAGGTCGCGTGACGCGAGGCCTTGCGGCCCTTGACCGTGCCGGCCAGCTGGATCGCGCCGCCGAACAGCAGCAGCTTCTCCGTCAGCGTGGTCTTGCCCGCGTCGGGATGCGAAATGATGGCAAAGGTGCGGCGCTTGGCCGCCTGCGCGGCGATGGCGGAGGACATGGGGCGCGGATTGTACGCAATCGCCCGATGTCATTCCCGCGGAAGCGGGAATCCAGAAAAGCCTGGGTCCCCGCTTTCGCGGGGACGACGTATCACGCGAATCCGTACGCCGCCATGCTGAGGTTGCCGTAGGAGAAGCTGCGGTGCAGCGAGGTCGCGGCCCCACCCGCCCCGCCCGCAAAGAACAGCGGCAGGAAATGGTCTTCGGTCGGATGCGCGCGCGCCGGCTCGGGCGCCTGCTGGCGATAGCTGTACAGCGTGTCCCAGTCGCCCGCTTCAACCCGCTCGTGGAGCCAGTCGTCGAAGGCCGTCGCCCAGGGCGCCGGACGGCCGCCGCCGCTCCAGTCCAGCGCGCCGAGGTTGTGCACGGCGCCCCCGCTGCCGATCATCAGCACGCCGTCGGCGGCCAGCGGCGCGAGCGCCCGGCCCAGGGCGAAGTAGTCGCGCGGCGTGTCCGAGGTCGCCGACACCTGCACGACCGGGATGTCGGCCTTCGGGTACATCAACATCAGCGGCACCCACGCGCCGTGGTCGAGCCGCAGGTCGTCGGTCGGCACGCCGGCGAGGCCGGCCGCGCCGAGCAGGTCGCGGACGCGATCGCGCACGCGCGCATCGCCCGGCGCGTCGTACTCGAGCGCGTAGAGCGGCTCGGGAAAGCCGGAGAAGTCGTGCCAGGTCTTGAACCGCGGCGGCGACTTGACCGCGCGCTCGCGCGTCAGCCAGTGCGGCGACACCACCACGACGGCGCGCGGCCGGACCAGCAGGTGGCCCAGCTCGCTCAAGAAAGCACGCGCCGGGGTGTCGTCGTGCGGCAGCGTCGGCGCGCCGTGCGAGATGAACAGGCTCGAGTAGCGCTCCATCACGGCGCCTCGAGGTGGATGCGCCGCAGCTCGGCTTCGAGCTGGCGGTTCTCGTGCAGCGGATCCTTCATCGCGACCAGGCGTTCGGCGCGCGCCTCGACGTGGCGCAGCGTGTCCCGGAAGGCGCGCAGCCGCTCGTCCTCGCTGCCGGTGGCCGCCGCCGGATCCGCCAGTCCCCAGTGCGCGCGCGCCGGCGAGCCGGGCCACAACGGGCAGGTCTCTCCCGCGGCGTTGTCGCAGACCGTGATGACCATGTCCATGACCGGCGCGCCGGGCGCGCTGAACTCGTCCCAGCTCTTGCTGCGCAGCCCCGCGACCGCAATGCCGCGCTCGGCGAGCACGCGCAGCGCCAGCGGGTTGACGCGTCCCGCCGGCTTGCTGCCGGCCGAATACGCGCGCAAGCGGCCCTGCCCCAGATGATTGATCAGCGCTTCGGACAGGATCGAGCGCGCGGAATTGCCGGTGCACAGCACCAGCACGTGGAGCGGCCGCTCAGTCGCCTTCTCCATATTCATCTCCTGCCTTTGCGTTGGGTGCCGATGACAATGTCCCGCGTGCGCAGGTCCGCCAGCAGCGCGCGGCCCTGCTCGACGATCGCCTCGGGCAGCGGATGGTGCAGTTCGCGCGCGATGCGCAGCAACAGCTGGCGGCCGGTCGCGCGCCGCTCGGCCATGAACTGCAGCAGCCGGGCCGTGATCGCGTTGGTCTCCATGAATTTCACTTCGTCCTGCGCGTTGCGCCAGACCACCAGGTGCGTGGGCTGCGCGCCCGGCGCTTTCGGCTGGAACGCCGGGCCGATGCGGTGCACGGGAAACTCGTAGGTCAGCGCCCACGCCACCGGCGAGACCACCGGCACGCGCTCCATCAGGTTGCCGCCCGCGTCGGCCAGTTCCGCCGCCGCCGGCGCCTGCGCCACCGTCAGGGCCAGCTCGACCCACTCGTAATGCGCCAGTTCGCGCAGGAACGGCGCATCGCCCTTCACCGGGCCGCGCTCGTGCTCGAGGTACGCCAGGAATTCGCCGGCGATGCCGTGGAACAGCGGTTGGTGCGACTCGTGGCGCGAGAAGAAATCGCGCGCCATCACGTGCCAGCGCGCATCGGGCGTGATCTTGCGCAGCACGGGAAACGCGCTCGCCAGGAACCCCTCCACATTGTTGTAGAACAGTTCTCGGTAGATCTTCATGCGCCGCGCTTCGATCCCGCGCGGCGCCGGGTTGCGCTTCGGGTCGCGCAGGTGCGCGGCGAAGCGGTACTGGACCCGCTGGAAGGGCTTCATCGTTTCTTGTCATGCCCGCGCAAGCGGGCATCCAGCGCTTTCTGGATTCCCGCTTTCGCGGGAATGACAGAACGCTCCTGAAGCTGCTTGACGCGCTCGACCTCTCGCAGCAGCACCGGCAGCGGCGGGATGTTGAAGTCGCGCTCGAGCAGCGTCGGCACCGGTCCGAACCGCGCGTAGGCCTGGTCGAGCAGGTCCCACACCGGATCAATGACGTCGGCGCCGTGCGTGTCGACGCGCAGGTCCTCGGCCTCGACGTAGTGGCCGGCCACGTGCAGGTAGCGCACGCGCTCGCGCGGCAGGCCGGCGAGGAAGGCGCCGGCGTCGTAGCGATGGTTGATGCTGTTGACGTAGATGTTGTTGACGTCGAGCAGCAGGCCGCAGCCGGCGCGCTCGAGCACGGCATTGACGAACTCGAGCTCGCTCATCTCGGCGCCGGGCATGGCGTAGTACGAGACGTTCTCGACCGCGATCTCGCGCTCGAGGATGTCCTGCACGCGCTTGATGCGCGCGGCGACGTGCCGGACCGCATCCTCGGTGAACGGGATCGGCATCAGGTCGTAGAGGTGGCCGTCGTCCGAGCAGTACGACAGGTGCTCGGTGTAGTAGCGGATCTGGTGCTGGTCGAGGAACTTCTTGACGCGGCGCACGAAGCCGACGTCCAGCGGCGCCGGGCTGCCAAGCGACAGCGACAGGCCGTGGGTGACGAACGGATGCTTTTCGGTCAGCGCGCGGAACTGGCGGCCGTACTTGCCGCCGAGTTCCATCCAGTTCTCCGGCGCGACCTCGAAGAAGCCGATCGCGTCGGGCACGCGATCGAGCAGCGGCTCGACCAGCTCACGCCGCAGGCCGAGGCCTGCCCCCGAGATCGGGAGTCGCGCAGCAGCGGGTTTCTTCATCAGGGGCAAAAAGGCCCGGGGTCGCCCCCGGGCCTGGTTCAACGCAGCGCGGTTACTTCTTGCCGCCGCACTTGCCCTCGCCGCACTTGCCTTCCTTGGCCTTGTCGCCGCCGCATTTGCCTTCGTGTTTCATCTTCTCGCACGCGGCCTTGGCATCGGCTTCCTTCATGCTGCTCTTTTCCATCTTGCTCTTGACGCACGCGGCGCCGCACTTGGCCTCTTCGGCCTTCTTTGCGGGAGTGGCGGGTGTGGCGGGCGTGGCCTGGGCAACCATGTAGCCCGAGGCGAGCTCGGCAACCTGGAACACCGAGGCCTGCGCGCCGGCGCCTGCCAGCGTGAACGCGGCGCCCAAGGCGAGCGCCAGCGGTTTCTTCGAAAACTTGTTGCTCATGGAAACTCCTGTCGATGTGGGAATTCAACGATACGCCGCGGACACTCTACGCCCGCGCCGCGGCATTTCGCAATCAGTCGTCTGACCGGTTCGAGCTACGTATCCGATTGAAATAATTAGGTTAATACGCTCCGGCGCCCGGCTGGCCTTGCAGTGTTTCTTTTATGTTGGTGCGTTCCGCCGCCACGCTCCGGATCTCGCATCCGGGGTTATGGACCTCGGCGTGACAATTGCCGCACACGAGGATGCATTTGACCGACTCCTCCAGCACGCGCTCCCAGGAGCGGTTGGAGAGGGAGCGCAAGTCCAGCTGGAAGGACTTCGTGCCCGGTCTGGCGTGATGGAACTCCAGCGCGGCGTGGTTTCGCTCGTGCGAAAGTTTGTATCCGCGTTCTTGCATCGTAGCGAGCAGAAACGACGCCGCTTCCCATGCAACTCGGCGCTGCAGGTCACGCAGGCTTTCATTGCCGCATTGTTGCGCGCCGGGAGGCTCACGGCGTGAGCCCATCGGCCTGACTGCTAGAATCGGGGCGCGGGCCTGTAGCTCAGCTGGTTAGAGCAGGGGACTCATCGGAAGGTGCGTTCGCACTGGAAGGTGCGAAATGAACGGGATGAATTCAGGGAAACCGTCACGGGTCATGCCGCCGGCAATCCTGAGCCAAGCCGGGGGTGCACTCCCGGAAGGTGCAGAGACTACCTGAGGGCTTTGAGTGCCCTTGATAACAGGCTCGAGCGTCCCGCACCCCGGGTTGGGGTGATGAGATAGTCCACTCCCTTCGGAAACGAAGGGTTCAGTGAATCCCTAGGTCGCTGGTTCGAGTCCAGCCGGGCCCACTATTCAGTCTTCTGCTAGCTCAGGACAATCCCTTTGGTAACCACGGAACGAGGACGGGTTTGCTTCCGCACAGACCATTGCGAGAAGCGCGCCTAGCGTTGTAGTTCGCAATCCACGGTAGATCGGTTCCATGTCCACACCGGCTGAGCAGGTAGGCGGCATCCGTCAGAACCTCGCCCGCCAGGCGTCCAACAGAGGCTTGCAGCTTGCCGTTGCCGCGATCCTGCTGGTGCCGCTCCTGACGGCTTGCCTGGGTGGAGAGACGGTCGCGCCGACCGGCGCCATCGATCCACCACCCGCAGTCGTTCTGCTCGACATGCAGCGTGGCCAGTCGCTGTACGAAACCCAATGCGCCACCTGCCATACGACGCAGGCGCACTGGCGCAACAACTCCATCGTGAGTTCGTGGAGCGATGTGCTGGCGCAGGTTCAACGCTGGCAACACAACGCCGGGCTGCACTGGAGCCCGTCGGAAATTGGCGACGTCGCGGCCTATCTCAACGCCACCTATTACAAGATGCCGTGCTCCACGCCGGGCTGCCAGGGAACTGATGGGCGTGCCGGTCGAACCCCTGAAGCCGGCGTCATCGGCGACGCGCTGCCCCTGCGCAAACCGACGTCCTCCTGAGTCGCCCGACGGGGAATGCCGGCTGGCAAACAGACAACGCCGCGCATTGGCCCCATGGTTGCGTATGCGCAAGCTACCAATGGAGATCCAATGAAATATCCACGGCATCGCGCTGTTATCGCAGTGTTGTTCGGCTCGGGTCTGGCGCTGGGCGCCTGCACCAATACCGCCGACAGGGCACCCATGCCGCAGACGCGCGGCATGCACGACATGGATCCGGCCTTGCATGAGGAGTGGGCCACGCAGGACGAGCATGATCTCTACAAGGACTGCGTGACCAACGAAGCGGCAGCCGCCCATCAGAACCAGCATCCCATGGCCGACACCAGGGGCATGAAGGGCATGGATTCCAAAGCCCACGTGATGGATTGCCCGGAAGGCTATATCGCCAAGGCGGATCCCAGCGTGCATGTCCACAAGGGCCCCGGCGGCTAGTCAAAACGTGAATAACGACACTTGGGTGTTGATCGCCGACGGCAGCCGCGGCCGGCTCTACAGCGTGCTGCAGAAAGGCGCGCCGTGGACGCTGATCAAGGAGTACACGCACCCGGCGAGCCGCGTGTCCGAAGGGGGCCTGACTGACAGCCCGCCCGGCCGCACGCACGGCTCGGTTGCCGGTGGAGCGCGCTCCTCGATGGAGTCGAAGACGTCACCCAAGGAAGTGCAGCTCGAGCACTTCGCACACGAGCTGTCGGGCGCGCTCACCGAAGGTCATGGCAAGCAGGCCTACAACCGCATCGTGCTGGTCGCGCCGCCGCATTTCCTCGGGCTGCTGCGCAAGACGATCACCGACACCGTGAGCAAGCTGATCGTCGGGGCGCTCAACAAGGACTACATGCACCTCAGTGAAAAGGACATGCGCGTCCACGTCGAGCCGCTGCTGGCCTGAAAGCGCAACGGGTCAGAGGTCGAGCTCGCGGCACGTTGCGCGCGCGACCACCTGCTCTTCATCGGTGCGCATGACGCGCACGGCGACGCGCGCCGTCGCCGCGGAAATCAGCGCCTCACCCGCGGCGTTGCTGGCGCCGTCCAGCACGATCCCGAGAAACTCCAGGCCCTCGCAGATCCGCGCGCGAATCTGCGGCTGGTTCTCGCCGATGCCGCCGGCAAAGATCACGGTATCGACTCCGCCGAGGACAGCGGCGAAGGCGCCGATCCATTTCCGCACCTGGTAGCAGAACAGCGCGACGGCTTCAGCCGCGCGCACGTCGGCAGCTTCGATCTCGAGCAATTCGCGGATGTTGCCGCTGGTTTCGGAAATGCCGAGGAGACCGGACTGCCGGTAGATCATCTCGCTGAAGTCCAGCGCACTCATCTTTTCCGTGCGCGCCAGGTAACCGGCCAGTCCGGGATCGAGGTCGCCGGCGCGCGTGCTCATCGGCAGGCCTGCCGCCGGCGTGAAGCTCATGCTGGTGTCGACCGGGGCCCCGCGTCGCACCGCCGCGAGGCTTGCGCCGCTGCCCAGATGCGCCAGGATCACGCGACCCTGCGCGGCCTGCGCCCCCGCGACGCGCGCCAGCTCTGCCATCAGGAATTCGTAGGACAGGCCGTGGAAGCCGTAGCGGCGCACGCCCTGCGCGTGATATCGGCGCGGGATCGGCAGCATGTGCGCCACGCGCGGCAGGTCGTGGTGGAACGCAGTGTCGAAGCACGCGACCTGCGGCACACCGGGGAATTTCCGCGCCAGGGTTTCGATGAGGAGAATCTCTCCCGGCAGATGCCCGGGGTCGAAGGGGCTGAGCCGGCGCAACTGCGCCAGCATCACGTCGTCGATGCGCTGCGGGCGCACGTACGCCGTTCCGCCATGGACAACGCGATGTCCGATCGCGAGCAGGCTATCGCCGTCGATGCACTGCCCGATCCGCTGCTGCAGCACGTCGGCCGCTTCGGCGGGGTCCGTCCCCTCGATCGCGCCACGCATGAGCGCTCGCGCCGGGTCGTGAACCTCGAACAGCGCGAACTTGACGCCCGAGGAGCCGCCGTTGACCGCGAGGACAGCCGGGCTTTTAGGCGCGAGTTTCGTCACTTCGCTGTATAACAGGAAAAGTCAGGGGGAGAGGGTAGCTGAGGACTCGGTCCCCCACCATTTTTAGGTCGCGGGGAGGCGTGCCGTGCGAAGCGTTGCGGCGCTGTTGCTTCTGGCGGTCACCGCAGCCGGCGCGCAGGCGCCGGCGCAGCCCGGCCTTGCGATCGTCGACGGCGCAACCGGCCAGTTGCCGTTGCGCGAGCAGCTCGAGCTGCTGCGCGACGACACCGGCGCGCTGCGGTTAGAGGACCTCACCTCCGACGCCGTCGTGTTCCGGCCCGCCGACGCGGGCGGAATCAATCACGGCTATAGCGGCGTCGCGTACTGGTACCGCGTCGCGCTGCAAAACGACGGCGGTGCGGATGCCGGCAGCGACTGGGTGCTGGAACTGAGTTACACGCCACTGGATCACGTGGATTTCTACATCCGCCAGGGCGGCAAGCTGACGCACGTGAGAACCGGGGACCAGGAGCCGATCTCGCCGGGGCAGCTCGACTATCACGATTACGCCGTGCCGGTGCGGGTCGCGCCCGGCGAGCGCGCGCACCTTTACCTCCGCGTGCAGACCGCGGGCTCGCACCTGGTGCCGCTGACGCTGTGGTCGCAGGAGGCTTTCCTCGAGAGCGCGGCGCGCGCGAGCCTGGCCTACGGCGTCTTCTTCGGCGCGATGCTGGTGATGGCCGCGTACAACCTGGTCATCCTGCTGTTCGTGCGGGATCGCGCCTATGTGTTCTACCTCGGCACGCTGGTGTTCTTCACGCTGGTGCAGTTCAACCTCTCGGGCTACATGTACCAGTACCTGCAGCCGCACCTCGGCGGCGCCTTTTACGTCAATAACGTCGCCCTGGTCGTGGTGGGCGCGTTGATGCTCGTTTTCTTCCTGCTGTTCGCGCGCGAATTCCTGCAGACCCGGACCCATACCCCCCGCACGCATCGGGTTCTCAACGTCGTGCTGGCGCTGGTCGTGATCCATTTCGCCGCCAGCTTCCTGCTGCCGTACCGGTTCGGGATCTCGGGGATCGCGTTGCTCAGCATCCTGAGCTGCCTGGCCTTCATCGGGGCCGGTATCGCGGCGTTGCGCGCAAACGTGGTGCAGGCGCGCCTTTACCTCGCGGCCTGGGCCGTCTTCGTCTTCGGCATCCTGGTCAAGGCCCTCGAGGCGTTCGGCGGGCTGGCGCCGACGGACTTCACTGCCCATGCCTGGCAGGTCGGCGGCTTGGTCACCGTGACGTTGCTGTCGCTGGCGCTCGCCGACCGGATCAACCTCGAGCGCAAGGAAAAGATCGCCGCGCAGGGCGATGCACTGAAGGCGCGCGGGCATGCCATCGACAGCCTGGCGCGCTACCAGCGCATCGTCGAGACCGTGCCCGAGGGCATCTTCGAAACCGATGTCAGGGGCAGCGTGATCAACGCCAACCCGGCGCTGGCCGCGATGCTCGGCTACGCCGACCTCGAGGAGATGCGCCGGCTGATCCGCGACCTGCGCCGCGATCACATCCGGGATCCCGCAGAAGCGGAACACATGATCGCGCGCCTGCGCGCGGAGAACCAACTGACCGGCTACGAAGTACGGATGGTGCGCCGCGACGGGTCGACGTTCTGGGCCGCGCTATCCATCAAGCGCGGGATCGACGAATCCGGCGAACCGCGGGCGCAGGGCATCGTGCAGGACATCACCGAGCGGCGCGACAAGGAGCAGCTGATGCAGGCGCGTGCCGCGGCCGAGGCCGCGACCGCGGCCAAGAGCGACTTCCTGGCCAAGATGAGCCACGAGCTGCGCACGCCGATGAACGCGATCATCGGCTTCACCGACCTCGCGCTGCGCCCTGAGGCCGAGCCGCGCCGCGTCGAGCACCTCGGCAACATCCGCGCCGCGGCGCGCTCGCTGTTGCGCATCATCAACGACATCCTCGACCTGTCGAAGATCGAAGCCGGCAAGCTCGAAATCGAGCGGCGTGAATTCGAACTGCAGCCGGTGCTCGACCAGGTCGTGGCGCTGCTGGGCCAGCAGGCGCAGGACAAGGGCCTGCGGCTGACCGTGACCTGCGCCGCGCAGACGCCGCGCGCGCTGGTCGGCGACCCGCTGCGCCTCGAGCAGGTGCTGGTGAACCTGGTCGGCAACGCCGTGAAGTTCACTGAGCGCGGCGAAGTGGAGCTGACCGTCGAGCTGGCCTCGGCCACCGACCGGCGCGCGCGCCTGCGCTTCAGGGTGCGCGACACCGGCATCGGCCTCACGCCCGAGCAGCAGGAACACCTGTTCACGCCGTTCACACAGGCGGACGCTTTCAGCACGCGCCGCCACGGCGGCACGGGACTCGGCCTGGCCATCTCGCGCCAGCTGGTCGAGAAGATGGGCGGGCACATCGCGGTCGAGAGCCGCCCCGGCGCCGGCAGCATCTTTCTGTTCACCGCCGAGTTCGGGGTCGGCGCGCAGCCCGCGGCCAGCGGCGAGGAGCGCACCACGACGCTGGCGCCGGTGCCGGCCGCCTCGCTGCGCACCGCCGTGCTGCGCGGCGCGCGCGTGCTGCTGGTGGAGGACAACGCGCTGAACCGCCAGCTGGTGCAGGAGATCCTGCGGCCGACCGGCGTGGTGCTGGATGTGGCCGAGAACGGCCCCGACGCGATCGCGGCCGTGCGCCAGACCGCCTACAACGCCGTGCTGATGGACGTGCAGATGCCGGGCATGGACGGGCTCGAGGCCACGCGCCGAATCCGCGTCGCGCCCGGCGGCGCCACGCTGCCGATCATCGCGTTGACCGCCAACGCCATGGAGCGCGACCGCGAGGACTGCCTCGCCGCCGGCATGAACGATTTCCTGGCCAAGCCGGTCGACTCCGACCAGCTGCTCGTGACACTGGCGCACTGGGTCGGCGGCGCGGTCGCGCCGCTCGCCACCGCGCCGGCACGCCGCGGCGACACCGGACCGCAGCCGATCGCGGTGCCCCCGCCGACGCTGCCGCCGGTGCTGCCGGGCATCGACCTGGCCACCGCGGTCAG
>JANNKD010000238.1:0-5210 GCA_031396115.1 Gammaproteobacteria bacterium | reverse complement strand
GGGGCACGGGATGGTCGGTGCGCTACCGCGCATAGGGCGGTTAGGCTGCGCGAGACCGGCAACTCTCCCGTAGGGAGAGGGCGAGAACTACACGTTGAACCTGAAATGCATCACGTCGCCTTCCTTGACGACGTACTCCTTGCCCTCAAGCCGGAACTTCCCCGCCGCCCGCGCCCCAGCCTCGCCCTTGCCTGAGATGTAATCGTCATAGGCAATGACCTCGGCCCGAATGAACCCGCGCTCGAAGTCGGTGTGGATCACGCCGGCGGCCTGCGGCGCGGTGGCGCCGACCTTCACGGTCCATGCGCGCACTTCCTTTTCGCCGGCGGTGAAGTAGGTCTGCAGGTGCAGCATGTGGTATCCCGCGCGGATCACGCGGTTGAGGCCCGGCTCGTCGAGGCCGAGGTCTTTCAGGAAATCCACCTTGTCGGCGTCGTCGAGCTGCGCGATCTCGGACTCGATCGCGGCGCAGACCGGCACCACATCCGCGTCTTCCTTCGCCGCGTAGTCCTGCAGCAGCTTGAGGTACGCGTTGCCGCTGCGCAGCGCGGCCTCGTCGACGTTGGCGATGTAGAACGCCGGCTTGCCGGTGATGAAGCCGAATTCCTTCAGCGCCGCCTTGTCCTCGGCGTCGAGCGGCAGGGTGCGCACCGGCTTGCCTTGGTCGAGGTGTGCCTGCACCTTCTTCAGCAGCTCGTAGCGCACGGTCTGCGCCTTGTCGGCGCCGGACTTGGCCACGCGCGCGATGCGCTCGGCGGCCTTGCTGACGGCGTCGAGGTCGGCGAGCGCCAGCTCGGTGTTGATCACCTCGACGTCGCGCAGCGGATCGGGATGACCGGAGACGTGGATCACGTCGGGGTGGTCGAAGCAGCGCACCACGTGGGCGATGGCGTCGGTCTCGCGGATGTGGCCGAGGAACTGGTTGCCCAGGCCTTCGCCCTTGCTGGCGCCGGCGACGAGGCCGGCGATGTCCACGAACTCGACCGTGGTCGGGATGATCTTCAGCGGCTTGGCGATGCCGGCCAGCGCGTCGAGGCGCGGGTCGGGCACGCCGACCACGCCGACGTTCGGATCAATGGTGCAGAACGGGTAGTTCTCGGCCGGGATGGCGGCCTTGGTCAGCGCATTGAACAGGGTGGACTTGCCGACGTTCGGCAGGCCGACGATTCCGCATTTGATGCCCACTTACTTCGCTCCTTCTGGCAGCGGCCGGCTGTGCAGCTGCTGCGTTGCCTTTTCCCAGTTTTCCAACGCCAGCGGCAGCGCCTCGACCGCGGCCTCGATGGCCTCGTCGATCAGCTTCTGGTCGGTTGCGCTCGGCCGCCCGCTGGTCAGGTAATTCGTGACGAGATGTTTCTCGCCCGGATGGCCCACGCCAATGCGCACGCGCCGGTAGTCCGGGCCGATCTGCTCGTGCAGGTCGCGCAGTCCGTTGTGCCCGCCGTGACCGCCGCCGACCTTGAGCCGCGCCGCGCCCGGTGGCAGGTCCAGGTCGTCATGCACCACGAGCAGCTGGCCCGGCGCGAGCTTGTGGAACGCCATCAGCGCCTGCACCGCGCGGCCGCTGTCGTTCATGTAGGTGGACGGCTTGAGCACCCACAACCGCTGGCCACCCACGCTGGCCTCGGCCAGGTGGCCGTGGAAGCGCGCCTCCTTCTTGAAGGCGCCGCCGAGCTTGTCGGCCAGCGCGTCGGCGTACCAGAAGCCGGCGTTGTGGCGCGTGCGCGCGTGGTCGGTCCCGGGATTGCCGAGGCCGATGATGGCTTTGAGGTCGATGGACACTGTCGTGTCATCCCGAGCGAAGCGAGGGATCTCGTGTCAGGAGATCCCTCGTCGCTACGCTCCTCGGGATGACACGGCCGCCGTTCGGCGGCCGTGTCACTTCTTCTCGGGCTTCTTGGCGTCGGCTGCCGGCGCCGCGGCCGGCTTGGCGCCAGGCGCTCCCGGCTTGCCGCCGGCTTCGGCCGCCTTGGCCGCCGCGAGCTCGGCATCCGACTTGACCGCCAGGGCCGGGACTTCGGCCGGCGCGGTTTCCGCCACCGGAGCCTCTTCCACGATGACGCGCGGGATGTGAACCGAGGCGACCGTCTGGTCGTTGCCATGGCGCAGCTCGATGAGCACCACGCCGGCCGGCAGCTTGAGCTGCGACAGGTGGACGGTCTCGTTGAGCTTCATGTTCGACAAGTCGACTTCGATGAACTCCGGCAGGTCCTTCGGCAGGCACTCGACCTCGAGATGGGCCAGCACGTGCTCGACGATGCCGCCGTCGGCCTTGACGCCCGGGCACTTCTCGCCACCGATGAAGTGCAGCGGCACGTCCATGCGGATCGCCACGTCGGCGAACACGCGCTGGAAGTCGAAGTGCATCAGGATCGGCTGCGCCGGATGGCGCTGGATGTCCTTGAGCACCGCCTGCTGTTCCTTGCCGTCGAGCTTCAGCGTGAGGATGTGGGAGTAGAAGGCTTCGGTCTCGAGATGCTTTGCCATCTCGTGGTGGCTCAGCGCGAGCTGCTGCGCCGGATCCTTGCCTCCATAAACGACCGCGGGAACCTTACCCGTACGACGCAGGCGCCGGCTCGCAGCTTTGCCTTGGTCGGTACGGAGTTCCGCGTTGACAACAAACGATTCTTTCACGGGTAACTCCTTGATTTAAAAGGCCGTCATGCCTGCGACCGGCATGGCGGGGCGCGCATTCTACACGACCTTCCCGCTGCGCGGGAGTAAAGTCGCGCGCATGGAAAGAATCGGCCGGCGCTACCGCACCACTCGTGCGGCGAAGGACTACGACGCCATCGTCATCGGCTCGGGCATCGGCGGGCTCACCTGTGCCGCGCTGCTCAGCAAGCTCGGCCGCAAGGTGTGCGTGCTCGAGCAGCACTACACCGCCGGCGGCTTCACGCACTCGTACGAGCGCGAAGGCTTCGAGTGGGACGTCGGCGTCCACTACATCGGTGAGGTGCACAAACCGAACAGCCAGATGCGCCGCCTGTTCGACGTCATCACCGACGGGCAGCTCGAGTGGGCGCCGATGGATCCGTGCTACGACCGCATCATCATCGGCGGCCGCCGCTACGACTTCGTCGCGGGCCGCGACAATTTCGTGGCCGAGATGAAGAAGCATTTCCCGCAGGAGAGCGCGGCGATCGACCGCTACATGGAGCTGGTGATGAAGGTCGGCAGCGCGATGCCGCGCTTCTTCGCCGGCCAGGCCATGCCGGCGCCGCTGGCGCGCGCCTACCGGGTCGTGCGCGATTACCTGGTGCCCCGGGAGATGCTGCGCAGCACGCGCGAGGTGCTCGAGTCGCTGACGCAGAACCAGGAACTGATTGGCGTGCTGACCGGACAGTGGGGCGACTACGGCCTGCCGCCGTCGCAGGCCAGCTTCCTGATCCACGCCGTGCTGGTGAGGCACTACTTGTCCGGCGGCAACTATCCGGTGGGCGGCTCGTGGAAGATGGCCGCGACCATCCTGCCGGTGATCCGCGCGGGCGGCGGCGAGGTGTTCACCTACGCCAAGGTGAGGCAATTGCTGGTCGAGGACGGCCGCTGCGTCGGCGTCGTGATGGACAACGGCGATCAGCTGCGCGCGCCGCGCGTGATCAGCTCGGCCGGCGCGCGCCTGACGTTCGGCCAGTTGCTGCCGGAAGCCGAGCGCGCCAGGCACGGCTATGCGGAGAAGCTGTCGCACGTGCGCGCCTCGTTCGCGTCGCTGACGCTGTTCCTGGGCTTCAACGCCAGCGCGACCGAGCTCAAGCTGCCGAAGACGAATCTCTGGATTTATCCGACACCGGACCACGACGGCAACCTCGCGCGCTACGTGAAGGATCCCGAAGCGCCGTTCCCGCTGGTCTACGTGTCATTCCCGTCGGCCAAGGATCCGGAGTGGGACCGGCACTATCCGGGCAAGAGCACGGTGCAGGTGATCACCGGCGCGCTCTACGAGTGGTTTGAAAAATGGAGCGGCACGACCTGGCAGCAGCGCGGCTCCGGCTACGAGACGTTCAAGGAGCGCTTCACGCAGCGCCTGCTCGCGGAGCTGTACCAGCAGATGCCGCAGCTCGAGGGCAGGCTGGCTTTTGCCGAACTGGCGACGCCGCTGTCCACCGAATGGTTCCACCTCTACGACCGCGGCGAGATCTACGGCCTCGCCCACGACGCCGAGCGCTTCCGCCAGCGCTGGCTGCATCCGGTGACGCCGGTGAAGGGCCTGCACCTGACCGGGCAGGACATCGTGACCGCGGGCGTCGGCGGCGCGCTGATGGGCGGCATGCTGACGACCTCGTCCATGCTCAGCCTGCGCGACCTGCGCAAGCTGTGGAAGGTGATCGCGGAGTGGAAGGCCCCCGCCGCCGCGGTGGCCGCGCCGGTCCCCGAGCTCGCGTAATCAGTCCACGTACAGCGAACTGACCGACTCTTCCGCGCTGATGCGGCGGATGGTCTCCGCCAGCAGGCCGCCGATCTTGAGCTGGCGAATCTTCGGGCAGGCCGCGGCGTCGGGGCGCAGCGGCAGCGTGTCGGTGACGACCAGTTCGTCGAGCACCGAGCCGCTGATGTTCTTGATGGCATTGCCGGACAGCACGGCGTGCGTCACATACGCCACGACTTTCTTCGCGCCTTCCTTCTTCAGCGCCGCCGCGGCATGGCCCAGGGTGCCCGCGGTGTCGACCAGGTCGTCGATCAGCACGCAGGACCGGCCCTCGACCTCGCCGATGATGTTCATCACCTCGGACACGTTCGCCTTCGGACGGCGTTTGTCGATGATCGCCAGCTCGGCGTCGTCGAGGCGCTTGGCGATGGCGCGCGCGCGCACCACGCCGCCGACGTCGGGCGCCACCACGACCATGTCCTCGTACTTCTGGCGCCAGATGTCGCCCAGCAGCACCGGCGAGGAGTAGACGTTGTCCACGGGGATGTCGAAGAACCCCTGGATCTGGTCGGCGTGCAGGTCCATCGTCAGCACGCGGTCGGCGCCGCACTTGCCGATCATGTTGGCGACGACCTTGGCCGAGATCGGCACGCGCGTCGAGCGTGGCCGGCGGTCCTGGCGCGCGTAGCCGAAGTAGGGGATCACCGCCGTGATGCGCGCCGCCGAGGCCCGGCGCATCGCGTCGAGCATCATCAGCAGTTCCATGACGTTGTCGTTGGTCGGCGCGCCGGTCGGCTGGACGATGAACACGTCCCGGCCGCGCACGCCTTCCATGATCTCCACC
>JANNKD010000214.1:0-3238 GCA_031396115.1 Gammaproteobacteria bacterium | reverse complement strand
CTCGCGGTGTGCCGCGCCAAGGAACAGAAGCACTACCCGGGCTGGACGCGGCCGCGGAAAAAGTAGGTAAATCGCAAACAAAAACAGCGGGATACCGGGGTACTGTCACATCTGACAGTGTCCGCACGCGCGCGTACGTGTTGTTGTTGGCGCCCCCATGACGATCAGTCCGAATCACCTCGCGTTCGAAGCCGCAGCCTTGCGACGCGCGCTTGAGGGGCGCGAGTTCGGCTGCGTGTTTCAACCGAAGGTCAGTCTCGCCACCGGCACGGTGGTCGGCGTCGAGGCACTCGCGCGCTGGCAGCCGCCGGACGCTGCCCCGGTGGGGCCGAGCGAATTCGTTCCGGCCCTGGCGGATGCGGGCCTGATTGCCGCCCTGACCGACCAGATGCTGGACGCCGCCTGCCGCGCCCTCACCTCGTGGGCCGGGCAGGGGCTGGCGCTGACCGCCGCGGTCAACGTCTCCCTGGCGGCCCTGTCCGACCTCGCGACCGCCGACCGGCTGGCTTCGCAGGTGCACGCGCACGGCGTCGAACCGTGGCGCATCACGTTCGAGGTCGCCGAAACCGAGGTCATGTCCCACGTCGCCACGGTGCTGGATGTGCTGGCGCGGCTGCGCCTCAAGGGCTTTCACCTCGCGATCGATGACTTCGGCGCCGGCGACGCCTCGCTCGCGCAACTCAACGCCCTGCCATTCACCGAGCTCAAGATCGACCGGGCCTTCGTGCGCAATTGCGAACAGGCGTACCGCCTGCGCAACATCATCCGGTCGAGCCTCGAGCTGGCCCGGCGGCTCAATGTCCGGACCGTTGCGGAGGGCATCGAGTCCCGCGAAGAGTGGGATTTTCTGCGCCTCGAGGGGTGCGACGAGGGCCAGGGGCACTACATCGCGCGCCCGATGGCACAGGAGGAGATTCCGCCATTCGCCTTGCGCCCGCAGCGGCACCTGGACAGCCAGGGCTAGGGGCTGGCGACAAGAGTACGCTTCTTCCTTGGTCCCCAGCCTTGGTCCCCATGCGCGTCGGCGCCGTCGCACACCCTGAAGCGGCTTCCGCAAGCCGGTTGTGCCGCGTCCTGATCGTGGACGACAACCCGCTCAACGTGCTGCTGGTGAAAACGCTCTTGTCGCAGGAGGGCTACGCGCTCGCCGAGGCTGGCGACGCCCAGCAGGCGCTGGCCGAGGTCGCCAGCATGAAGCCGCACCTCATCCTGATGGATCTCGAGCTGCCGGGCATGGACGGACTCACGCTCGCGCGGCAACTCAAGGCCCATCCGGCGACCCGCGGCATCCGGATCGTGGTCTTCACCGCCCACACGGCCGCCGACACGGAAGGGGCGGTGCGCGCCGCGGGCTGCGACGGACTGGTGACCAAGCCGATCGAGCCCACGTCCTTCCGTGAAACGGTAAAGGGCTACCTGGCCGGCGCCGAATGTCAGCCAGGACGAGTTCCTTGATGAACCGCCTGCCACTGCTGCTGGTTGACGACGATCCCCTGGTCGGCCGCCTGATGCGGATCCTGTTCGATGCCGGCAAATTCGATCTTCACCATGCCGAAACCGGCCAGGACGGGATTGATATGGCGGCGCGCGAGCCGCCCGCGGTCGTCATCCTTGATCTCACCCTGCCGGACATGAGCGGCATGGACGTCTTGAAGCAACTCCACGCGGGCCAGCCCAAGGTGCCGGTCGTCATGCTGACCGGCAGCGCGGATCTGAAGCACGCGGTGGAAGCGATGCAGCTGGGCGCTTTCCACTACCTCGCCAAGCCGGTGGATAACACGGAATTGCTGCTGGTCGTGCAGCGCGCGCTCGAACATTCCGAGATGCTGTCTGAACTGACCGAGCTGCGGCGGAAGACCGGGCCGCTGGCCACGCTGACCGAACAGATGGGGCCCAGTGCCTCGGTGCAGGGCATCGCCGAGCATGTGGTACGCGTGGCCGCCTCCAATTTCATCGTCCTGGTGCTGGGCGAAACCGGCACCGGCAAGGAGCTGGTCGCGCAGGCCTTGCACAACGCCAGCGAGCGCCGGACCCAGCCGCTCATCGCCGTGGACTGCGGCGCGATCCCCGAGCAACTGCTGGAGTCGGAGTTGTTCGGCCACGAGAAAGGCGCTTTTACGGGAGCCGATCGCAAGCGCGAGGGGCTGTTCCAGCTGGCGCAGGGCGGCACCGTGTTCCTCGACGAAATCGGCAACCTGCCGCTCGCGCTCCAGGCCAAGCTGCTGCGCGTGATGGAATCGCGCGAGGTCAAGCCGGTGGGCGGCAGCAAGCCCGCGCCGCTGGACGTGCGTTTCATCGCCGCCACTCACGACGACCTGGTCGCGCGAGTGCGCGACGGCACCTTCCGCGAGGATCTGTATTTCCGCGTGGCCCAGTACACCATCGCCCTGCCGCCGCTGCGCGAGAGGCCGGACGATCTGGCGCACCTCGCGCGCCGTTTTTTGAAGGAAGCCAGCCTCGAGCTGCACCGGGCAGTGCTGGATTTCGCGCCCGAAGCGCTGACGGTCATGGGTGAACACCGGTGGCCCGGCAATGTGCGCGAATTGCGCAACGTCGTGCGGCTGGCGGTGTTGCAGTGTCAGGGCCCGATCATCCAGGCCGGCCTGGCGCGGGCGATGATTGTCCAGGGCGCCAGGCCCGCCGCTGCGCCGGCTGCGCCCCCTGCTGCATCGGGCCGGCCCCTGCGCGAAATCGCGGAAAGCGCAGCGCGCGAGGCTGAAACCGCCGCCATCCACCGGGCCCTGACTGCCACCGGGGGAAACAAGAGCGCCGCCGCCAAGGCGCTGCAAACCGATTACAAGACCTTGCACCTGAAAATGCAGCGCTACGGCATCAAGGCCCGGGACTTCGAAACCGACTGAAGGGATGGCCGACGGCAGGCCAAGCCGCGCTTAAGGGCGCGAGCGTACATACCGCCGCAGCAATCAAGCGGACAGTGTTCGGACCATGAGGCATTTTCCGCGATTGAGACTCCG
This sequence comes from Gammaproteobacteria bacterium, assembly GCA_031396115.1. Classification (GTDB taxonomy): domain Bacteria; phylum Pseudomonadota; class Gammaproteobacteria; order Nevskiales; family Nevskiaceae; genus JACPFV01. Next base: position 263 of record JANNKD010000214.1, on the reverse strand, counting down.
GCACGCCATTCGGAGCAAGGCGCCATGGCGCCGGCGCGCGGGTTATGGCGCCAGCGCCACGTCGGCACCAAAAGCCTTTCTGGAATCAGCTTTTGAATCAATCGCTTTGCGCCCCGGCGTAGCCTGCACAAGATTTGCCTCTTGAAAAGCCCCGATGCGCATTCGGCTTTCGCAGGCACCCATCATGAAACCAGCGGCTAAGGCAGTCGGCCACCTCATCGCGGGCGAAATCGTCACCGAGGGCCGGCGCGAAGAAGCGTTGC
>JANNKD010000164.1:0-2758 GCA_031396115.1 Gammaproteobacteria bacterium | reverse complement strand
CGCGACGGCAACGACTACATCGTCAACGGCAGCAAGGCCTTCATCACCTCCGGCATGCGCGCGGACTTCCTCACCACCGCGGTGCGCACCGGCGAACCCGGCATGGGCGGCATCAGCGTGCTGGTGATCGAGGCCGGCATGCCCGGCTTCACGCGCTCGCCGATGCGCAAGATGGGCTGGTGGTGCTCGGATACCGCCACGCTGTACTTCGACAACGTGCGCGTGCCGGTGGCCAACCGCATCGGCAACGAGAACGCCGGTTTCATGGCGATCATGCTGAACTTCAACAACGAGCGGATCATGATTTCCGCGCACGCCATCGCCAGCGCGCAGGTCTGCTACGACGAGGCCCTCGCGTATGCGCGCGAGCGGCAGACCTTCGGCAAGCCGCTGATCAAGAACCAGGTGATCAAGCACAAGCTGGCCGACATGAAGATGCGCATCGACGCGGTCAAGTCCCACCTCGACCTGCTGGCCTGGCGCGTGTGGAAAGGCGCGACGCCGGTGGCGGAGCTGTCGCTGCTCAAGAATCTTGCGACCGAAACCTTCGAGCGCGTCGCCGGCGAGGCGATGCAAGTGCTCGGCGGGGCTGGTTATCTGCAGGGCTCCAAAGTCGAGCGGCTGTATCGCGAGACCAAGGTGCTGACGATTGGCGGTGGGTCGCGCGAGATCATGTACGACCTGGCGGCACGGCAACTGGGGTACTGAGTGACATCCCGAGCGAAGCGAGGGATCTCGTCCTGAACGAGATCCCTCGTCGCTTCGCTCCTCGGGATGACACGGTTCACAATGCTCCCCCGCACGCGTGCGCCGACGCCCACGCCCACTGGAAGTTGTAGCCACCGAGCCAGCCGGTCACGTCCAGCACCTCGCCGATGAAGTACAGACCCGGCACGCGCTTTGACTCGAACGTGGTGGACGAAATCTCGCGCGTATCCACGCCGCCCAACGTGACCTCGGCGGTGCGATAGCCCTCGGTGCCGCTGGGCACCACCGGCCAGTCGTGCAGGGCGGCGGCGATGGCGCGCAGGTCCTCCCGCTGGTACTGGTTCATCGGCTTGCTCGGCGCCAGCAGCTCGCAGAAGCGCTGGGCAAAGCGCTTGGGGAACACCTCCGCCAGCACCGTGACCAGCTCGGTCCGGGGGCGGGCGACCTGGCTTTCGGTAAGGAGTTCCAGCGCGTTGTGGTTGGGGAGCAGGTCGATGCGGAGGCGCGAAGGCTCCCAATAATTCGAAATCTGCAACATCGCCGGCCCCGACAAGCCCCGATGCGTCACCAGCATCGCGTTGTCGAACCGCGCGCCGTTGGCGCTTGCGGAAATCGGCAGGCTCAGGCCCGACAAATCCTGCCACTGCTCCAGCGGGCGGCCGGACAGCGTCAGCGGCACCAGCCCCGCGCGCGTGGGCAGCAGGCCGTGCCCGAACTGGCGCGCCAGCTCGTAGCCGAAGGCGGTGGCGCCCATGGTCGGCACCGACAGCCCGCCGGTTGCGACCACCAGCTTGTCCGCGCGCAGCTCGCCGAGCGAGGTCTGCAGCACGAAGCCGTCGCGGCCATGGGCCGCTCCCACAACACCAGTGATCTCGCAATCCACATCCACCTGCACCTTCGCCGCCGCACACTCGTCCATCAGCAGTTTCACGATCTGCTTCGAGGAGTCGTCGCAGAACAACTGCCCCAGCTCCTTCTCGTGGTATGCGATGCCGTGCTTCTCCACCAACGCGATGAAGGCCTCCGGCTTATAGCGCGCCAGCGCCGACTTGCAGAAGTGCGGATTGGCCGAGATGAAGTGCCTGGCCTCGACGCGCAGGTTGGTGAAATTGCAGCGCCCGCCGCCGGACATCAGGATCTTCTTGCCGACCCGGTTGGCGCCCTCGAGCACCCGCACCCGCCGCCCGCGCCGGCCCGCCGTGAACGCGCAGAACAGCCCGGCCGCGCCGCCGCCAAGCACCAGCACGTCCGCGTGGTCGCTCATTGGGATATCTTGTCATCCTCTCCGTCATTCCCGCGCAAGCGGGAATCCAGTTTCTTTGTGAGGTCCCCATGGAATACGTCTACGTCTACGCCTTCGCCGCCGGCTTCCTCTCCACGCTGACCTTCCACCAGGGCACGCTCTTCGTCCTGCACAAGGCCGGCCTGTGGCCCAACCCGCCCTGGCCGATGACCCCGACCAAGCCCCTCAAGATTCCAGCCGTGATCTCGCTGGCGCTGTGGGGTGGCGTGTGGGGCATCGCGCTGTGGTACGTCGCCGCCGGTAAACCTGGCATGGAGTACTGGATCTGCGCCACGCTGTTCGGCGCGATCTTCCCCAGCCTCGTCGCGCTGTTCGTGGTGTTCCCGATGAAGGGCCTGCCGCTGGCCGGCGGCTGGAGTCCCAAGGTCATCGGCGCGGTGCTGCTGCTGAACGGCGCGTGGGGACTGGGCGTTGCGGTGCTGATGCGGGTAGCTGCATCGCTCTGGTGAGATTTCGCGCCGCCATCGCGCTGATTGGGGCGCTTGGCGCGGGCACAGCGCTCGCACACGAGGGCGCCCTCGACAAGCTCGGCTGCCACACGAACCGGGCGACTGACGACTACCACTGCCATCGCGGCGAGCAGGAGGCTCGCGGAGAGTTGCGCGGCCAGGTCACAGTGGTCGATGGCGACTCACTCGAGATGCGCCGGACCCGGATTCGCCTTTATGGCATTGACGCGGTCGAGGGCGACCAGTGGTGCCACAGGGAGAAGGGCGAGCGCTGGCCCTGCGGACGGCGTGCGGCAAA
>JANNKD010000110.1:0-3118 GCA_031396115.1 Gammaproteobacteria bacterium | reverse complement strand
GACAAGATCAAGTCGAGCGCGCAGGCGCTGCTCGGCATCGTCAACGACATCCTCGACGTGTCGAAGATCGAGGCCGGCAAGCTCACCCTCGAGCACACTGCGTTCTCGCTCTACGACGTGTTGTCGCACCTGGCGGACGTGGTCACGCACAAGGCCACCGAGAAGGGCCTCGAGCTGCTGTTCTCGACACCGCGCGAGTTGCCACAGCAGCTGTTCGGCGACCCGCTGCGCCTGGGCCAGGTGCTGCTGAACCTCACCGCCAACGCGGTCAAGTTCACCGAGCACGGCCAGATCGTGGTGGCGGTGAAGGAGTTGCGGCGCGAGGACCAGCGCGTCTGGCTGGAATTCTCGGTGGCGGACTCGGGCATCGGCATGACGCCGGAGCAGCTGGAGCGCCTGTTCGAGGCCTTCCAGCAGGCCGACAGCTCGACCACGCGCAAGTACGGCGGCACCGGCCTGGGCCTGTCCATCAGCCAGAGCCTGGTCGAGCGGATGGGGGGCCGCATCGAGGTCAGCAGCGAGCGCGACAAGGGCAGCACGTTCCGCTTCAGCGCGCCGTTCGAGCTTGGCGCCACCGTGGCCGCCGCTCCCGGCCTGGCGCCGCTCGCCGGCCTGCGCGTGCTGGTGGCCGACGACAGCAGCACGTCGCGCGCGATCATCAAGGCCTGCCTCGACTCGTTCAAGTTCGAGTCCCTCGACGTCGCCTCGGGCCGCGACGCACTGGAGGCGCTGCGCCGCGGCGCGAAGGAGCGCCGGCCGTTTCGCCTGGTGCTGCTCGACTGGCGCATGCCGGACCTGAACGGCGAGGACCTCGTGCGCGAGATCCGCGCGCTCGACCTGCAGCCGCCGCCGGGCCTGATCGTGGTGTCGGGCCACAGCCGCGACGAGCTGGCCAGCCGCGCCGAGGCGCTGAACCTCGACGGCGTCGTCCACAAACCGTTCAATCCGTCACTGCTGCTCGAGGCCATGCTGTACGCGCTCGGCGCCGGCGTGCTGTCCCGCGAGCTGCCGCCGCCCGACGAGGCGCCGGCGCTGCAGCCCGGCCGGCTCGCTGGCGCGCGCGTGCTGGTGGTCGAGGACAACGCCATGAACCAGCAGGTCATTGGCGAACTGCTGGGGCGCGCGGGGGCCGTCATCACCGTGGCCGGCAACGGCCGCGAGGCGCTGGCGCTGGCGGAGGCGCAGGAGTTCGACCTGGTGCTGATGGACCTGCAGATGCCGGATGTCGGGGGCATCGAAGCGGCCGAGACGATGCGCGCGTCCGGCAACGCTGTGCCGATCGTGGCGATGACCGCCAGCGCGCTCCCCGGAGACGAGAAGCGTTGCCTCGATGCCGGCATGAACGACTACCTCAGCAAGCCGATCAACCTGGAACGGCTGTCGACCGTGCTGGAGCGCTGGCTCAAGCTCAAGCCACTGGCGCCGGCGGCAACACCAACGACGCCCAGGGCCGCGGCCGCCGGGCGCAAGGCGCCGTCGCCCGAGCTGCTGGAGCTGATGGAGACCCTGCGCGGGCAGCTGGCGCGCAGCGATTCCAGCGCGGTGGACACGCTCGACCGCATCCGCCAGGCCCTCAACGGCGCGCCGCCTTCGCGCAATTTCCGCGAACTGATCCGGCTGGTGGACGCCTTCAGCTTCGAGGCCGCCCTCGGCAAGCTCGACCAGGCCAGCGCCGATCTCGGCCTTGACCCGCCCCGCAGGCCCGGATGACCGGCCCCCGGTACGCCGCGCACGCGCTGCTGGCAATGGTGCTGGCCGCACTGCCATGCGGGGCGGGGGCGGTGCACGTCGTCGAGCCCGGTTCGGACGCGGGGATGGACCTGACTCCCGAGGAGCAGGCCTGGCTCGCGGCGCATCCGGTCATCCGCGTCGGCAACGATCCGAACTGGATTCCGATCGACTTCGACGACGATCGCGGCCAGCCGGTCGGCGTCGCGGCCGACATGCTCAAGATCGTGGAACAGCGGCTCGGCGTGCGCTTCCAGGCGGTGCCGGGCCAGACCTGGGTGGAGGCTTATGCTGCGGCGCAGCGACGCGATGTCGACGTGCTGCTGGCGATCGGGCGCAGCCCGGATCGCGAGCACCACTTCGCCTTCACGCAGCCGTACGTTTCCTTCCACTCGGTGGTCGTGGTGCGCGACGACTTCCCGTTCGTGCCGGACATGGCGGCGCTGCTGGACCGGCGCTTCGCGCTGGTGCGCGACTACAACGAGACCGAACTGCTGCGTGCCCAGTATCCCCAGATGAACGTGCTGCTGGTCGAGACGGTGGACGAGGCCCTGCGCCTGGTGGCCGCCGGCCAGGCCGAGGCGACCGCAGGCAACATCGCCGTGCTGCACTTCAAGATCCGCCAGCTCGGCTTGACCAACCTCAAGGTCGCTGCGCCGACCGACGAGAAGGAGCGCCTGGTCTACATGGGCGTGCGCAAGGACTGGCCGGAGCTGGTCAGCATCCTCGACAAGGGCCTCGCCACCATCACGCCCGAAGAGCGCGCCGCCATCACCAATCGCTGGTTCTCGGTGGAATTCGAGCGCGGCCTCGACCCGGGCACGGTCGTGCGCTGGTCGGTGATCGCAATCGCCGGCGCGCTGAGCCTCGGCCTGCTGGTGGCCTGGTGGCTGCGGCGGCTGCGGCTCGAGATCGAGTACCGGCGCGAAAGCGAGGCGCGCACGCTGGCGACCGAACGGCGCCTGCGCGAGGTCACCGACACCATTCCAGGCGCCGTGATCCAGACGCGCGTGGCGCCCAACGGCACGTTTTCCGTGCAGTTCACGTCAGGCCGGCTCAACGAGCGCCACGACGTGGACGTGCAGCGCGCGATGACCGACTACACCTACCTGTTCGAGCGCATCGTGCCGGAGGACCGCGCGCGCGTGACGCGCGCCGCGATGGAGGCGGCCCGCAAGCTGGCGGCGATGCGCACCGAGTACCGCGTGCGCCTGCCGGACGGCTCCGAGCGCTGGAACATGGCCGAGGCGATCCCGCATCGGGACGCCGACGGCAGCGTCATCGCCACCGCCTACGTCACCGACATTACGGAGCGCAAGCTGCTCGAGCAGCAGCTGGCGGTCGCCAAGGAACAGGCCGAGTCGGCCAGCCGCACCAAGGGCGAGTTCCT
>JANNKD010000152.1:0-8168 GCA_031396115.1 Gammaproteobacteria bacterium | reverse complement strand
CCAGCCGGCGCGGCAGGATCAGCGCATCGGCACTCATCGCGCGCACACCGGGCACGCCGGGTCGCGCGCGAAGGTCACGGTCTTCCAGTTCATGTCCAGAGCATTCCACACTTGCAGGCGGTTGACGTCGCTGGCGCGGCCGAGCAGCAGCTTGAGCGCTGCCAGCGCCTGCAGGCTGCCGAGCGTGCCGACCACCGGGCCGAGGATGCCGGCTTCCTCGCAGGCCTCGGCCGCCTCGCCCGCCTGCGGGAACAGGCAGGCGTAGCAGGCGCCGTCGGCGCGGCGCGTATCGAACACGGCGAGCTGGCCCTCGAAGCGGATCGCCGCGCCGGACACGAGCGGCTTCTTCGCGCGCACGCACTCCGCGTTGATGGCAAAGCGTGTCGGGAAGTTGTCGGTGCAGTCGAGCACGACGTCGGCGGCGGCAACCATCTGCGTGAGCCGCGCAGGCTCGAGCCGCCCCTCGAAGGCCTCGATCTGCACTTCGGCATTGAGCGCCGTGAGCCGCTCGCTCGCCGCTGCGGTCTTGGGCCGGCCGACGTCGTCCGAGCGATAAAGGATCTGGCGTTGCAGGTTGGCTGGCTCGACGCGGTCGCGATCGGCGATCAGCAGACGGCCGAGCCCGGCGCCGGCGAGGTAGAGGCTCGCCACCGACCCCAGCCCGCCCAGGCCGATCACCAGCGCGCTGGAGTCGCGCAGCAGTTGCTGGCCGTGCATGCCGACTTCGCGCAGCACGACCTGGCGGCTGTAGCGGCTGAAGCTTGCGCTCACGGAGCCTGCCCGCCGGTGGCGCGCTCGTGCCCGGCGAGGTCGCGCCGGGTCTCGACCCGGGCGAAGCCGGCGCGCGCGAACAGCTCGCGCACGGCCGCTGCCTGCGTCGCGCCATGCTCGACCAGCAGCCAGCCGCCGGCACGCAGGTGCTGCCGCGCGCCGGCCACGATGGCGCGCAGCGCGGCGAGCCCATCGGCGCCGGAGGTCAGCGCGATGGACGGCTCGAACTTCAGTTCGGCCAGGTGCGGATCGCCCTCGGCGACGTACGGCGGATTGGAAACGATGAGCTCGAATCCGTCATTCCCGCGAAAGCGGGAATCCAGTCTTTTGTACAGGTCCGACTCAATGAACTCAACATTGGTGATGGCGAGGCGCGCCGCGTTCCGGCGCGCCACCGCCAGCGCCGCTGCGGAGATATCCGAGGCGAGGACCCGGGCTTGCGGCAACTCGCTCGCAATCGCCAGTGCAATCGCGCCGCTTCCCGTGCCGAGGTCGAGGATGCTGGATTCCCGCGTCCGCGGGAATGACAAGCCCCACTCCACCAGCAGCTCGGTCTCCGGCCGCGGCACCAGCACGTCGCGGGTGACTTCGAGCTCGAGCGACCAGAACTCCCGGGTGCCGGTCAGGTAGGCCAGCGGCTCGCCGGCCAGGCGCCGCTCGAGCAACCGCTCGAAATCACCCTGCTCTTCCGGCGTCAGCACGCGCTCGTCGCGCGCCCCCCCGTTGGCGCGCGACACGTCGAGCACGTGCGCCAGCAGCAGCTCGGCATCGAGCCGCGTGCCCAGGAACGACGCGGCGTTGACCAGCGCGGCACCGGCGGTCACGCCAGCGCCCTCAGCAGTTCGCTTCGCACACGCGCCGGCTCCACACCAACCCGCCGCAGTTCCCGAAGCAGGCCTGGTACGGGGTTTCGCAGCTCACGTAGTCGGGCGACACCGGGCAGGCCTTGCGAAAGCACAGCCTGCGCTCGGAGAACGAGGTCGTGCGCATCGCGCAGCTCTCGTATTCGTCCTGGGCCTGCTCTTCGCACAGCTTGTAGCGATCAGCGCTGCCGGTCTGGGCGGTCAGGCGGCAGCGCTCCTTGACCCTCTCGCAGCGGACCACGCAGGCCTGCCCTTCCTCGGTGGCGGGGCCCTCGTACAGGTACTCGGTGCGGTACTGCGGGCCGCTTGCGGGCTCGGACAGCGCGCAGCCGGCAAGCCATGGCAGCAGGACGGTGCAGATGACGATGTGTCTCATGCTCCCTCCCCGACCTCGGCGAGCTGCTCCGCTTGGTATTCTGCCAGCAACGCGCCGATCACCGGTTCGAGCTCGCCCTCGATGATGTTCTCGAGCTGGTACAGCGTCAGGTTGATGCGGTGGTCGGTCAGGCGGCCCTGCGGGAAGTTATAGGTGCGAATGCGCTCGGAGCGGTCGCCGGTGCCGACCTGCTGCTTGCGCGTGGCGGCTCGTTCCTTCTGCTGCTTGCTGCGCTCGGCATCGAGCAGGCGCGCCTGCAGCAGCGCCATGGCGCGCGCGCGGTTCTTGTGCTGCGAGCGCTCGTCCTGGCATTCGACGACGATGCCGCTCGGCAGGTGCGTGATGCGGATGGCCGACTCGGTCTTGTTGACGTGCTGGCCGCCGGCGCCGCTGGAGCGGTAGGTGTCCACCTTCAGCTCGGCCGGGTTGATGGGCTGCGCCTGCGCCTCCTCGATCTCGGGCAGCACCGCCACGGTCGCGGTCGAGGTGTGGATGCGGCCCTGCGCCTCGGTCTCCGGCACGCGCTGCACGCGGTGCGCGCCGGACTCGAACTTGAGCTGCGAATAGGCGCCGTAGCCGGCGATTCTCGAGATGATCTCCTTGTAGCCGCCGTGCTCGCCGGCGCTCGACGACAGCACTTCGACCGACCAGCCGCGCGATTCGGCGTACTTCACGTACATGCGGTGCAGGTCGCCGGCGAAGATCGCCGCCTCGTCGCCGCCGGCCGCGCCGCGGATCTCGAGGAAGACGTTGCTGGTGTCGAGCGGGTCCTTCGGCACCAGGAAGGCCTTGAGCTGCTCCTCCAGCTCGCTGCGGCGCGTCTCGGCGCCCGGACGCTCGGCGTCGGCCATCGCGCGCAGCTCGCGGTCCGGGTCGGACTGCATCTGCTGCAGGTGATCGAGTTCCTTCAGCACGTCACGGTAGGCGCCGTAGTGCTCGACCAGCGGCCCGAGTTGGGCGTATTCCTGCGACAGGCGCCGGAATTTTTCCTGGTCGCCGATCACGGCCGGCGTCGACAGCTCGCGCTCGATCTCGGCGCGGCGTTCGGCGAGGCGTTCCAGCTTGGCGAGGAGGGAGGCTTTCATGGACGAGAGGCAGCGTAAGAAAGGGAGACAGGTGTTCGTGCTCTGCTGTCCCCTTCGCTAATTCTCGTCTTCCGGCAGGTCAAACAGCTTGCGCGCGCTGTTGAGCAGCAAGGCCTGCTCGATGGCGTCGGCGTCGCGCAGCGCCGCCGACGGCGCATGCATGAGCTTGTTGGCCAGCGTGTCGGCGACGAAGGCGATGACCTCGTCGGCCGGCTTGCCGGCGGCGAGCATGCGGCGAGCCTTGTCGAGTACCTCGTCGCGGTGCGCGCGCGCCTTCTGGCGCAGCCCGCGGATGATCGGCGCGGCGTCGCGCGCCTCGAGCCAGCGGTTGAAACCGGAGGCGTACTCCTCGACCAGCGCCTCGGCCTGGCGCGCTTCCTGGCCGCGCAGCTTGAGGTTCTCGGCAACGACCTTGCGCAGGTCGTCGATGGTGTAGAGATAGACGTCCTCGAGCTCGGCGATCTTCGGGTCGATGTCGCGCGGCACGGCGAGGTCGATCATGAACACCGGCTTGCGGCGGCGGCGCGAGAGGGCGCGCTCCATCGCCGGCCGCTCCAGCACCAGGCCGCGCGCGCCCGTGCTCGACACGACGAGATCGGCGTCGGGCAGATGCCGGGGCAAGTCCTCGAGCGGGATGGCGTAGCCGGACACTTCGCGGGCGAGACGCTGCGCGCGCTGCAGCGAGCGGTTGGCGATCAGCAGCCGGCTGACGCCCCGCCCGCGCAGGTGCCGCGCCAGCAACTCGGCGATCTCGCCGGCGCCGATGATCAGCGCGGTTTGCTGCGAGAAGTCGGAAAAGATGTGCCGCGCCAGTTGCACCGCGGCGTAGGCGACCGACACGGGGTGCGCGCCGACCTGCGTGCTCGAGCGCACCAGCTTGGCGACGGCGAAGGTATGCTGGAACAGCCGCGACAGCACCGGGCCGAGCGACTTGACCTCGCCGGCTGCAGCGTACGAGTGCTTCATCTGGCCCAGGATCTGCGGCTCCCCGACGATCATGGAGTCGAGCCCGGACGCCACGCGCAGGCTGTGCAGCACGCTGCCGTGGTCGCGATGGGCGTAGAGATACTTCTCCAGCAGGCCGTCCGGCAGCGAGCGCTCGCCGCGCCACCAGTCGAGCAGGCGCGCCTCGTCGGACTCGCCAGCCACGGTCATCAGCTCGGTGCGATTGCAGGTCGAGACGATGGCCGATTCGCGGACGCCGGCCAGCCCGCGCAAGCGCGTCAGCGCAGCCGCCAGCTCGGCGTCGGCAAAGGCAACGCGCTCGCGCACATCCAGCGGCGCCAGATGGTGGGACAGTCCGAGCGTGAGCAACATGGCGAGCGGGATTGTCCGGCACGCCTGTGCGCTGAACAAGTTCGACGCTGCGCTGTTCGCGGCGGGGGCGGCGTCCGGCGCGTCCCGGAACTGCGTTATAGTGGAACGGCCTGAATGTCTCAGTAATGCTTTATCTTCAAGAGCTTACGTCTGCCGATGCGTCGCCTTCCCAAACCAGTCCTGCACCTGAGCGCTGCCACCCTGCTGCTGGCGGCGGGCGCCTGCGCGAGCGCCGGCGAGCCGCGCTTCCAAAGCCCGGCGGCCAAGGCGCAGTACCACATCATGGTCGGCGAGATGGCGGCACAGCGGCGCCAGCCCGAGCTGGCCGCGCAGGAATTCCTCAAGGCGCTGGAGCTCCACCCCGACGCAGAACTGGCCATGCGCGCCGCCAGCCAGGCGCTCGCCGCGAAGAACGAGCCGCTGGCGCTCAAGGCCGCGCGCCGCTGGCAGGAGCTGTCGCCGGGCGAATCCGATCCGCGCGAAGCCGTGGCGCGCCTCGCGCTGCGCGCCGGCAAGCGCGACGAAGCGGTGAAGCAGTGCGAGGCGCTGATCCGCGGACACGCCGGCGGGCCGGAGGAAGGCTTCCGCCAGGTCGCGCAGACGCTGGCGCTGGAAGCGAAGAAAAAGGACGACGCGCTCGCCGTCATGGATCAGCTGCGGCGCAAGTGGCCGGAGCTGGCCGGCGCCTGGCACGCGCAGAGCCTGCTGGCGCTGCGTTTCGGCCAGGTCGAGCTCGCCGAGAAGAGCGCACGCGAGGCGCTGAAGCTGCAGCCCAACTCGCGCGAAGCGCTGCTGCTGCTGACCGGCGTGCTGGTCAAGAAGGGCGACATCGCCGGCTCCGACGCGGTCATGGCGGAGCTGCTCAAGGGCGGCGCCGACGAGGCCGAGATGCGCATGGGCTACGCCCGGCTGCTGCTCGAGGCCGAGCAGATCGACGCCGCGCGGCGCCAGTTCGAGGGCGCGCTGGCGGCCAAGGCCGACCTGCACGAGGCGCGCTTCGCGCTGGGCCTGCTCGAGCTCGAGCGCGAGAACGTCGACGGCGCCGAGCCGCACTTCCGCGCGCTGCTCGAGGCCGCAGAGTTCAAGCAGCGCGCCGCCTACTACCTGGGCCGCATCGAAGAAACGCGCAAGCAGCCCGCCAAGGCGCTGGAATGGTACGCGCAGGTCACCGAGGGCGACCAGGCGCTCGAGGCGCTGACGCGGCGCGCCGTCGCGCTCGGCAAGCTCGACCGCCTGCCCGAGGCGCGGAAGCTGTTGTCGGACATGCGGCGCGAGCTGCCGATGTACGCCACCCGCTTCTTCCTGGCCGAGGGCGAGCTGCTGCTCGACGCCGGCGCCGATGCCGAGGCGCTGGCGCTGTACGACCACGCGCTGAAGGGGGATCCCGCGGAGAGCGACTTGCTGTACGGCCGCTCGCTGGTGCACGAGCGCCTCAAGAACGTCGACGCGGCGGAAGCCGACCTGCGCCGCATCATCGCCGCGGACCAGGAAGACGCCCGCGCCATGAACGCGCTGGGCTACATGCTGACCGTGCACACCCAGCGGCTCGACGAGGCGCGCAAGCTGGTCACGCGCGCGCTCGAGCTGACGCCGGACGACGCCGCCGTCATCGACAGCCTGGGCTGGATCGAATTCCGCCAGGGCCGCCCCCGCGAGGCGCGCGCGTTGCTGGAGAAAGCGTTCGGCAAGGTCAAGGATCCGGAGATCGCGGCACACCTCGGCGAGGTGCTGTGGACGCTCGGCGAACGCGACCGGGCGCGCGCCATCTGGCAGGCCGCCCTGTCGCGCGACCCCGAGCACCGCGTGCTGCGCGACACCGTCCAGCGCCTGGACCGCTGAGAAATAAAGGGGTCAGATCCATTTTTGGAAAACTGGAGACGGTTGGTCGGAGAGGACGCCTAAATGGATCTGACCCCTTTATTGCAGCGGTTATCCTGCTGTCCCTTTTCGCGCAAGGTTGCACGCACTTGAAGCATTCCGAAAAAACCGAGATGGCCTGGGAGGCGCGCCGCGCGCAACTCGCCCAGGTGGACCGCTTCACGCTGCAGGCGCGCGTTTCGTCGGGCGGCCTGTTCGGCGTCAAGGGCAACCTGCACTGGCGCCAGACGCCGACCGACTTCGACATGCGCGTCGCCGGCCCCTTCGGCATCGGCGCGGCGACCATCAGCGGCCGCGGCCGCGACGTCGAGATCCGCACCTCCAAGCGCAGTTTCGTCACGCAGGACCCCGAGGGCGACCTCAAGGCGCGCCTGGGCTGGACCTTTCCGGTCACGCACCTGCGCTACTGGGTGCTCGGCCAGCCGGCACCCGGCACGCCGGCCGAGTTCGAGATCGACGCGGCCGGCCGCATCGTCACGATCGCGCAGGACGGCTGGACGCTGGAGTTCAGCGAGTACCATCCCGGCGCGCTCGAGCTGCCACGCAAGTTCGAGGTGGCCAACGCCGAGCTGCGGCTGAAGGTCGTGGTCGACTCATGGTCCGACCTGCCCGCCCTGAAGTAGCCGGGGCGCCCTCCTGGCCGGCGCCGGCCAAGCTCAACCTGTTCCTGCACGTGACCGGCCGCCGCGCCGACGGGTACCACGAGCTGCAGACCGTGTTCCAGTTTCTCGATTACGGTGACGAGCTGCATTTCGCGCCGCGGCGCGACGGCCTGCTGCAGCACGTGACGCAAGTGCCCGGCGTGCCGGAGGGCGAGGACCTGTGCGTGCGCGCCGCGCGCGCGCTGAAGGATCGCACCGGCTGCCCGCTCGGCTGCGACATCCGCGTGGACAAGCGCATCCCGCTCGGCGCCGGGCTCGGCGGCGGCAGCTCGGACGCCGCCACCACGCTGGTCGCGCTGAACCGGCTGTGGGACCTCCAGCTGTCCGACGACGCGCTCGCAGAAGTCGGCGTCGGCCTGGGCGCCGACGTGCCCGTGTTCGTGCGCGGCGCCGCAGCCTGGGCCGAGGGCATCGGCGAGCAGCTGACGCCCGTGCTGCCGCGGGAAGACTGGTACCTGGTCGTCACGCCGCCCTGCGCGGTGGACACGCGCGAGATGTACGCCGACCCGTCCCTGTCGCGCACCACGCCGCGCGTGCACTGGGCCGACTTCATGGGCGGCAAGGTGCGCAACGACTTCGAGCCGGTGGCGCGCCGGCGCCATCCGGAGGTGGCGCAAGCGCTCGACTGGGCCGCGCGCTACGGGCGCGCCCGCCTGTCCGGCAGCGGCGCCTCGGTGTTCATGGCCTTTGCCGCGCAGGACGCCGCCGAGGGCATCCGCACGCAGGTCCCGGCGGGCTGGCGCTCGTTCGTCGCCAGGGGGCTCAACCGGTCGCCGCTGAAGGCGCGGGCAGTGGCATAATCCGCGCCCGTTGGGAGCGAATGGGGCGTCGCCAAGTGGTAAGGCAGCGGGTTTTGATCCCGCCATTCGGTGGTTCGAATCCATCCGCCCCAGCCATCTTTGTTTGGCATGACGATGGGGGAAGGTGACCAGGTGGAAGGAAACGGAACAGCCGACCGCTCACTGATGCTCTTCGCCGGCAACGCCAACCGCGCGCTGGCCCAGGAGATCGCCAACTACCTGAAGGTGCCCCTCGGCCAGGCCGCCATCGGCAAGTTCTCCGACGGCGAGTGCCAGGTGGAGATCATGGAAGGCGTGCGCGGCCGGGACGTGTTCATCGTCCAGCCGACCGGCGCGCCGACCAACGACAACGTCATGGAACTGCTGATGATGCTCGACGCGATGCGCCGGGCCTCGGCGGCGCGCATCACGGCGGT
>JANNKD010000105.1:0-5747 GCA_031396115.1 Gammaproteobacteria bacterium | reverse complement strand
GCCGCTGGAGCCGACGACGACCAAGGTCTGGCCCGCACCGAGCCAGGGTTCGAGCGCTGCGGCCGTCTGCGCCGATGTGCCGTTGACGGCGAGCACGGCCACGTCGGCCGGCACCAGCGCACCCGGCAGTTCTTCGCCGCCGAACTGGCGATGAACCTGTACTGGTGCTCGCTGATCGGCCTGGTGCTGACCGGCGTCATCGTCTGGATCACCGAGTACTACACCGGCACGACGTTCGCCCCGGTGCAGCACGTGGCCGCCGCTTCGCAGACCGGCCATGCGACCAACATCATCGCCGGCCTGGGCGTGTCGATGAAGTCGACGGCGCTGCCGGTGCTGGCGGTGTGCGGCGCGATCTTCGCCTCCTTCGAGCTGTCCGGTTTGTACGGCATTGCCACCGCGGCCACCGCGATGTTGTCGATGACCGGCATGATCGTGGCGCTCGACGCCTACGGTCCGATCACGGACAACGCCGGCGGCATCGCCGAGATGGCCAAGCTACCGAAAGAAATTCGCAACATTACGGATCCGCTGGATGCCGTCGGCAACACGACCAAGGCGGTTACCAAGGGCTATGCCATCGGTTCCGCGGGCCTGGCCGCGCTGGTGCTGTTCGCGGACTACACCCACAACCTCGACGCGCTGATGCTCGCCAAGGGCTTGCCGCCGGTGGAATTCCTGCTGAATGACCACATGGTCATCATCGGCCTGTTCATCGGCGGCCTGGTGCCCTACCTGTTCGGCGCCATGGGCATGGAAGCGGTCGGCCGCGCGGCCGGCGCGGTGGTGGTCGAAGTGCGCCGCCAGTTCCGCGAGATCAAGGGCATCATGGAAGGCACCGCCAAGCCGGAGTACGGCGTGGCCGTGGACATGCTGACCAAGGCGGCGATCAAGGAAATGATCGTGCCGTCGCTGCTGCCGATCTTCGTGCCCGTGCTGGTGGGCCTGATCCTCGGCCCCAAGGCGCTCGGCGGCGTGCTGATCGGCACCATCGTCACCGGCCTGTTCGTCGCCATTTCGATGACCACCGGCGGCGGCGCCTGGGACAACGCCAAGAAGTACATCGAGGACGGCCACTTCGGCGGCAAGGGCTCCGATGCGCACAAGGCGGCGGTCACCGGCGACACGGTCGGCGATCCCTACAAGGACACCGCCGGCCCGGCCATCAACCCGCTGATCAAGATCATCAACATCGTGGCGCTGCTGATGGTGCCGCTGCTGGCCTAGAACTGCATCCGGAACTGCAGGGTGGGCAGGATGATGCCGTCCTGCGCGATCGGCTCCGCGTCGCCGTAACCGTAGTCGCTGGAAGCTTCAAACAGCATGGGCACGACCGAAAATTCGACGAACCGGCCGCCCCAACGCAGCGTGTCGTGATTGCTGAGGATGCCGATGGCGGCTCCCGCCACCACGTCATGCGTCCAGTGGTTGCCGGAGACCACCCGGGTCCAGCCGACATACGTGGCCGAGGCGTAGGCCGCGATGCCCAGGGCCCCGCCGTGGTGCTTGCGGATGAACTCCGCCCCGGTGAACGCCGCCGCGGTGTGGCCGGAAGGAAACGAGTGCGGGTTACCGTTGGGGCGCTCGGAATCGATGCTGTACTTGAGCCCGTAGGTGGTCAGCTCGGTGCGCATCATCGCCACCACCAGGTCGCGTCGCGGCGATCCGGTCAGCTTCCAGTCCAGCAGCGTCGGCTCGCGCCGTACGCCGGCGAGCGCCGGCCGCGCCGCCTCGGCATCGGTGTCGTCGTCGTCTTCGAGCATGAACGTCATGGCAAAGGCAGCCAGCGGAATGCCGACCTGGAGGACGTCGCCGGCGAGCGTCATCGATTGCTCCTCTTCGGCGGACCCGAGGGCCCAGGCCGGGGATCCCGCACTGGCCAGTCCCAGGGCCAGTCCCGCGCTCCACGCGCGCGCGCGTCCCGTCGTCATGGGCCGAACGACATCATCAGCCCGATCTCGGGCGCGAAATCGTCGGCTTTCTCGGTGAGGCCGAAGCCGCTGTTGAACTTCCAGTACGCGCGCTGGCTGAAGTGCCACTGCGCCTCGAGCACCACGATGACGTCGCTGCTCTCGCCTTCCAGCGTGGTCACCCAGCGCCAGGACGGCGACAGGCGCTTCAGGTACTCGATGGCATACTCGCCCGCCTCGATCTTGTCCTCGGCAGCCTCGTAGACGACCGAGATGCGCGGCGTCAGCGTGCCCCAGGAATGCCCGGACACCATGCCCAGGCCGATGGCGTACTCCCAATCACTGGCGCCGATCAGCACGTTGTCGCTGCCGCGCCCCAGCGGCGGCACGACCTCGAGGTTGGCGTAGAACTCGGGCCGCGTCGCCGTCTCGCGCGCGAAGCGCCAGCGCAGCTGCAGCTCGGTCTCGCCCCAGCCGGACTCCTTCATCCGGTCCGGGATGCCGGAGGTCGTGTCGTCGTCGGCCTTGTCCAGGGTCTTGTGGACGTAGACCTCGCTCTCGAACTCGAGCGCCAGGTCCGCGGTGATGCCGTAGGCCAGGTAGATCACCGCCTCGTGCTCGCGCACGGTGCCGAGGTAGTCGGTGCCGCCGGTGTAGCCAAGCTCGCTGCCGTGATACTCGTCGCCGTCCGAATAGGTGTACTCGTAGAACGGATAGAACAGCAGCTCGCCGCCCCGCACGTAGGTGCCGAACAGCGAGGTGGTGACGCCGGTGCCGCGGTCCTGCAGGTAATCGGGCAGCGGCTCCTGATCGGCGGTGGCTGGCAGCGGCCCCAGGAACGTCAGGATCAGGGCGGCGCAGCGCGCGGTTCTCATTCGACGGTCCTCCTTGCAAGCCTTGGAGGCAATACCTCGCAACAGCCGCGCCAACTCGCCGCGCCGGGAATCGGCCGGTTTCGCCCGGGGTTCCGCGCCGAACCCGGCGCGACCGTGCCGATGCCGGCAGCGCTACCGGTATACTCCCCGCGAAGTCAGCAGGGAGCGGAGACATGAGCTGGGAGCTCGTTCCGACCGGTCGCGACGTGCCTAACGACGTCAACGTGATCATCGAGATCCCGATGAACAGCGAGCCGGTGAAATACGAGGTGGACAAGAAAAGCGGCGCGATCTTCGTCGACCGCATCCTGACCACCCCGATGCGCTACCCCTGCAACTACGGCTACGTGCCGCACACGCTGTGCGGCGACGGCGACCCGGTGGATGCGCTGGTCATGATGCCGTTCCCGCTGATCCCCGGCAGCGTCATCAATTGCCGCCCGATCGGCATGCTCGCAATGAAGGACGAGGCCGGCGCCGACGAGAAGATCGTCGTCGTGCCGATGACGAAAGTCAGCCCGCTGTACAAGGACGTGGATACGGTGCGCGAACTGCCCGCGCCGATCCGCGACCAGATCGCGCATTTCTTCGAGCACTACAAGGACCTCGAGAAGGGCAAGTGGGTCAAGATCGAGGGCTGGCACGGGCCGCAGGACGCCAAGCGCGCGATCCTCGAGGCCATCGAGCGCTATTCGAAGTCGCCCGACAAGCCGCATTTCTGAGGAGCGCAGACGATGATGAACCGCATGTTGCTGCTGATCGCCCTGGCCCTGCTCGGCGCCTGCGCCAGCGCACCGCCCCCGGAGCCGGATGAAAGCCCCGCGCCGGTCGTGATCAGCGAAGGCCAGCCCGCGCAGGAGCCGGCGCCGTACACGCCACCGCCGCCCGACGCACCGCCGCCCGACGCACCCAAGGATCCCGGCAAGCCGCAGCAGACCGACAGCGGGCGCTTCCGCATCGCCATCGCCTCGCTCGACAGCGCCGAGCGCACCGCGAAATTGGTCGGCAAGGCCGAGGCCGCGGGCTATCGCACCGAGGTGCTGGCCGTCCAGATCGACGGCAAGACCTGGCATCGCGTGCTGCTGCCGGGCTACGCCACGCTCGATGAGGCCACGGCCGCGCTGCCGTTCATCCAGCAGGAGCTGGACACGCCGGGCGCGTGGGTCACCTCGCGTCGCCGCGCGCCGGCACCGGCCGATGCGGCCCCGCCGCCGGATGCGCCGCCGCCTCCGCCGCCGGAGCAGCCGGCCAATTAGTTGTAGGAGCGCCTCTCAGGCGCGACTGGGTCGCGCCAAAGTGGCGCTCCTACGGCCATAGCCACGCGGCGCCGCGCACGCCGCTGGCATCGCCGTGCGCCGGCGGCACGAGCCGGGTGTCGACGCGATCCGAAAAGACCCACTGATCCCACAGGCGCGGCACGTTGTCGTACAGGCGCCTGACTCCCGAAACGCCGCCGCCGAGCACGATGACGTCGGGATCAATCAGGTTGATGACCGCGGCGAGCGCGCGCGCCAGCCGGTCCTCGAATCGCGCCAGCGTCGCCGCGCAGCGCTCGTCGCCGGCCGCTGCGCCCGCGACCACCTGCTCCGCCGTAAGCGCCGCGCCGGTCACGCGCTGGTGGTCGGCCGCGAGGCCCGGGCCGGAGATCCAGGTCTCGAGGCAACCGTGATTGCCGTGCCAGCACTGCGGGCCGGGCGATTCATTCCACTCGGGCCGCGGCCAGGGCAGCGCGTTGTGGCCCCACTCGCCGCCGATGCCGTTCGCCCCCGCCAGCACCTCGCCGTTGACCACGACGCCACCGCCGCAGCCGGTGCCCAGGATCACGCCGAACACGCAGGCCGCGCCGGCGGCGGCGCCGTCGCGCGCTTCGGAAAGCGCAAAGCAGTTGGCGTCGTTGGCCATGCGCACTTCACGGCCGAGCGCCTTGTCGAGGTCCTGCTTGAGCGGCCGGTCGTTCATCCAGGTCGAGTTGCTGTTGCGCAGGCGTCCGGTGGCCGGCGAGATCGAGCCTGGATGGCCGATGCCGACCGGCAGGCCGGCGACGCCGGCGCCGAGCTCCAGCGCCTTGACCAGTTCGGCGATGGCGACCAGCGTGCCGGCGTAGTCGCCGCGCGGCGTGCCGACGCGCTCGCGCTGCAGGATCTGCGAGCGCGGGCCCATCACCACGCCTTCGATCTTGGTGCCGCCTAAGTCAATCCCTATACGCATCTTTTTGATTATAAAGAATATATTGCAGCGCGTGGAGCCCCTAGCTACACGTCCAGCTACACGCGGACCGCAATGCCACCTTCCACACGAGCACGTTCCTCCTCTACCGCAAGTCAAATTGTGGTATACCACACATCAAATTGCGACCAAGAGCGAGGCAGTGCGTTACGTTCCGCAGCAGGTTAAGGAGATCACCGGGCTAGGCCAGGCGACCTTAAGACACTGGCGGGAGCTGCTGCCGCCGCTCAAGGGACGCAACGGCCACACGGCCTGTTTCTCCGTTACGGACATGCTCGGCCTGATGGTGACTGACTGTCTGATCGAAGACTCTGGCGTGCGGATCAGCGCGCTGGCGCCCGTAGCTACGAAGCTCTGGGACATCTGCGCTTCATTGCATTGGCCGAAGCTCAAGGGTCGGGTCCTGGTTTTCACATCGACCTCCGGAGGGCAGATTCGCCTTCTTGGAGAGGACGCGAAGCTCCGTGACGTCGGCCGCGGAGCGGTGGCGCCGATTGGCGCACTGGTTGCTGCGCTTGAACGAAAGCTCGTTCACGAAGAGGTGCCCGCCCAGCGGCCGCTGGCGCTTCCGCCAGTTGGGCTGACGCGGGGCCGCTTCGGCGAGCGAAAGGCTGGTCGGTGATGTCGGGTTCGCAACGCAATCACATAAGCGGGAGGGCAGTATCGGTGAACAAGACAAACGGAAAGCACAACGGAGCGCACAACGGGGTGCACAACGGCGCAGCAGCGTCAGCAC
>JANNKD010000088.1:0-2180 GCA_031396115.1 Gammaproteobacteria bacterium | reverse complement strand
GCGCCCTTACGGGCGCTCCTACAAAAGCCATCCCAAACCGGATCACTCGCGCCAGAACGCCGGCGTGAACAGGATCAGCACGGTGAACACCTCGAGGCGGCCGAGGATCATGGCGAACGAGCAGATCCAGATCGCGGCGTCGTTGAGGTCGCGGAAATGCGGGCCGGCCACGCCCAGTGCGGGACCCATGTTGTTGATGCACGCGGCCACCGCCGACCACGCCGTCACCAGATCCACGCCGACCGCGGCGAGCAGCAGCGCCATCACCACGTAGCTGAACACGTACAGCGTGCAGAAGCCCGTGACGGCAGCCAGCACCTGCCCGGGCACGCTGGTGTGGCCGAGCTTGACCACGAAGCGGCCCTTCGGGTGCACCAGTTGCAGCATCTCGCGCGCGCCCTGGCGGAACAGGATCACCACGCGCACGATCTTGAGTCCGCCGGAGGTGGAACCCGAGCAGCCGCCGATGAACCCGATCAGGATCAGCAGCATCGGGGCGAAGCCCGGCCAGGTGAAGAAGCCGGTCGAGGTGAAGCCCGTGGTGGTGATGTTCGACACCACATGGAAGGTCCCATGGCGCAGCGATTCGCCCAGGGTCGGGAACACGCCGGCGCCGTAGATCCCGAACGCGACCACCACGCTCAGCGCCACGCTCAGCGCGAAGTAGGCCTTGAGCTCGGGGTCGCCGAAGTAGTGCGTCGCCGAGGCGCGGTGCCAGGCCACGTAGTGGAGCGCGAAGTTCACGCCGCCCAGGAACATGAACACGATGCAGATGGACTCCAGCACCGCGCTGTCGAAGTGGCCGATGCTGGCGTCGTAGGGCGAGAAGCCGCCGGTCGCGACCGCGGCCATGGCATGCCCGACCGCGTCGAGCAGGTCCATCCCGCCGACCCAGAATGCCAGCGCGCAGATCGCGTTCAGGCCCACGTAGACCAGCCACAGCGCGCGCGCGGTCTCGGCGATGCGCGGGGTCAGCTTGGTGTCCTTGACCGGACCGGTGGTCTCGGCGCGGAACAGTTGCGAGCCGCCGACGCGCAGCATCGGCAGGATCGCGATCGCGAGGATCACGATGCCCATGCCGCCGAGGAAACACAGCGACTGGCGGTAGAACAGCAAGCTGCGCGGCAGCGCGTCCAGGCCGACGATCACGGTCGCGCCGGTGGTGGTCAGGCCCGAAGCCGACTCGAAGTAGGCGTCGGTGAACGACAGGTGCGTCGGTCCCAGCATGAACGGCACCGCGCAGGTCAGGCTCACCAGCACCCAGGTCAGGGTGGTGACGATGAAGCCGTCGCGCAGGCGCAGTTCGGTGCGCGCCCGCCGTACCGGCAGCCACAGCGCCAGGCCGGCGACCACCGCGATCGCCATGCTCTCGCCGAAGCAGGCCTCGAGCCCGTCGCCGAGCAGCCACGACAGCACCAGTGGCGGCAGCATGAACACGCCCGACAGCGCTACCACGGCGCCGATGATGCGTTGGACGGCGAGCAGGCGCACGGATCAGGGCTGAGGGCTGAGGGCTGAGGGCTGAGAGGTCAGCACGCCAGTTTCCTCAGTCCGAGCTCAACACTCCGCGCTCCATTTCGATGCATCTCAAATCCCTCAACTCGCCTCGCACTCGTCTCTCAGCCCTCAGCCCTCAGCCCTCAGCCCTAAATGAGCGTGGCATCGGCCCGGAACAGCAACTCCACCTTCTTGAGCTGGCGCTTGTCGACCAGGAACAGGATCAGATGATCGTTGGCCTCGATGATCACGTCGTGGTGGGCGATCATCAGCTTGTCGCCGCGCACGATGCCGCCGATCGTGGTGCCGGGCGGCAGCTCGAGTTCCTCGACCGCGCGGCCGATCACGCGCGAGGTGCGGCGATCGCCGATCGCGACCGCTTCGATCGCCTCGGCCGCGCCGCGGCGCAGCGAGTGCACGCGCACCATGGTGCCCTGGCGCACGTGGGTGAGCAGCGCCGACAGCGTCACCTGCTGCGGCGATACCGCGATGTCGATCGAGCCACCCTCGACCAGCTCGGCGTAGGCCGGGCGGTTGATCAGGCTGATCACGCGCGGGCAGCCCAGTCGCTTGGCCAGCATCGCCGACAGGATATTGGCCTCGTCGTCGTTGGTCAGGGCGCAGTACACGTCGGTCTGGTCGATGTTCTCCTCGCGCAGCAGGTCCTCGTCGGCGCAGTCGCC
>JANNKD010000076.1:0-11126 GCA_031396115.1 Gammaproteobacteria bacterium | reverse complement strand
TCGCGCGCACCAGTGACGAACTGGTCGAGACCCAGCGCCTGCGCTACCGCATCTTCGCCAGCGAGATGGGCGCGCAGATCGTGGACGGCGGCAGCGGCCTCGACCGCGACCGCTACGACCCGCACTGCCGCCACCTGTATGTGCGCGATCGCAGCACCCGCTCGATCGTCGCCTGCACGCGCATCCTGACCGACGACCGCGCCGCCTTCGCCGGCGGCTTCTACTCCGGCAGCGAGTTCGACCTCGGCCTGCTGGAGCACCTGCCCGGGCGCTCGATGGAAATCGGCCGCACCTGCGTGCATCCGGACTATCGCAGCGGCGCCGTCATCGCGCTGCTGTGGTCGGGTCTCGCCGACATGATCGTGCGTGAAGGCTTCGACTACCTGTTCGGCTGCGCCAGCATCGGCCTCGAGGACGGCGGCGCCAACGCGCACGCCATCCTGTCGGCCTTGCGCTCGGAATACCTGTCGCCGCCCTGGCACCGCGTGCGCACGCGCAATCCGCTGCCCCCGGCGGATGCGGCGCCCACGCAACCGGCCAGGATGCCGCCGCTGCTGAAGGCCTACGTCAGCCTCGGCGCCCGCGCCTGCGGCGAGCCGTACTTCGATCCGGCCTTCAACTGTGCCGACGTCTTCATGCTGCTCAACGTGCCAGACCTGAGCCCGCGCTATGCCCGGCGCTTCCTCGGCCGCGAGAACACCGCGGGAGCCGCGCTTGCTTAGGGGTGTGTTGCTGATCGCGCACCTGGCCTGGGGGTTGCTGCTGGCAGCCTGGCTGACGTTCGGCGGAGAGTCCTCGCGCGAACGGCTGGCGCAGCGCTGGCACCGCCGCCTGCTCGGCATCCTGGGCCTGCGCTTGCGGGTCGAAGGCGCGCCGCTGAATGAGCCGCACCTCACCGCCGCCAATCACGTGTCCTGGCTCGACATCCCGCTGCTCGGGGCGATAGAGGCCACGCGTTTTGTCAGCAAATCGGAAGTCCGCGACTGGCCGATCGCCGGCTGGCTGGCCACCGCCGGCGGAACGTTCTTCCTGCGCCGCGGCCAGGGTGGCACCGGGCCGCTGCTCGATCGGTTGGTCTCGCATTTGCATCGCGACGGTTCGGTCGTGGTGTTTCCGGAAGGGACCACGACCGACGGCACCGAGGTGCGCCCGTTCCACGCACGCCTGTTCGCCGCGGCCGTGCAATCGGGTCGCCCGGTCCAGCCGGTGACGATCCAGTACGGCCTTTCGGACGACGGCGACAACATCGCGCCCTTCGTCGGTGACGACTCGCTCGCCGGCCACCTCCTGCGCCTGCTGCGCAATCCGGGCCTCGAGGCCCGCATCGTGTACGGACCGCCGCTTCGCCCCACGGTCAGCCGCGACGAGCTGGCGAGTGAGGCCGAGAGCTTCGTGCGGGCGGCGATGCTGCCGCCGCGCCTGCCACGCACTCCGGAGCCTGTCGCCATCCCGCACTGGCTGCGGGCCTGACCCAAAAGCGGGAGGCATGACGGCGCTTCCCGCCCGGCCGTTCAGCGCCGGAGACTTCCCCGAGCTCGATGCGCTGCGCACGCTGATCGCGCGCGGCGGCGGCGCCTTGCGTGCCGAGACCCTGTGCGAAGTCACCTGCGGCGGCGAGCGGCTGCCCGTGGAAGTCATCGAAATGGGATCGACCGCGCCCGACGTGCCGGCCGTGGGTTTCTTCGGCGGCGTGCACGGCGTCGAGCGGATCGGCACCCAGGTGGTGCTGGCCTACCTGCATACGCTGGTCGAGCGCCTGCAGTGGGACGACACCCTGCCGCCGCTGCTCGAGCGCGTGCGGCTGGTGTTCATGCCGCTGGTGAACCCGGGCGGAATGCTGTTGCGCACGCGCGCCAACCCCGCCGGCGTGGACCTCATGCGCAACGGACCGAACGATGCGGAGTGTCGCGTGCCGTGGCTGCTGGGCGGGCATCGGATCGGACGCTGGCTGCCCTGGTACCGCGGCCGCGCCGGAGCGCCGATGGAACCCGAGGCGCAGGCGCTGTGCGATGCCGTCGAGCGGCGCCTGGCCTGCCAGCCGTTCAGCATTGCGCTCGACTGCCACTCGGGGTACGGCACGCGCGACCACATCTGGTTCCCCTACGCCGGCAGCCGCGCCCCGATTGACTGCCTGGCCGACATCTACGCGCTGCGCACGATGTTCCGCGCCTCCTATCCCTTCCACAGCATCTACGTGATCGAGCCGCAGTCACACGGCTACACCACCCACGGCGACCTGTGGGACTGGCTCTATCACCGCTCCCGGGCCGCCGGCGGCGGCTTGTTCTTGCCGCTGACGCTGGAGATGGGTTCGTGGCTGTGGATCAAGAAGAATCCCCTGCAGATGTTCGGCCGCCTCGGCATGTTCAATCCGATCGAGACGCACCGCATGCATCGCAACTTGCGCCGGCACCTCACCTTCCTGGATTTCCTGGTGCGCGCAGCGGCCTCGCACCAACGCTGGCGGCCGCCCGAGGATCAGCGTCAGGCCTTGTTCGAATCCGCCGTCGCATACTGGATGCATCGCCCCGACTCCGTGACCCACGTGCAATGACCACGCCATCCGCCGGCCCCGGCCACCACGAGCACCTCGCGCAAGCGCGCGCCCAGATCATCGAACTGCTTGCCCGCCAGGCGGTCGAGCGCGACCTCGTCCAGCGCTCCGGCCAGCGCAAGCAGGACGTCGTTGCCGCGCTGGTGCTGCGCCAGCAACAGACGGCTCTCGAGCAACGCCTCGCGCAGTTCCATCCCGCCGACGTGGCCTTCGTGCTCGAAGGCCTTGCGCCGGATGCGCGCCACATCGCCTGGGGCCTGGTGCGCGCTGACCGCCGCGGCGCCGTGCTGCTGGAGGTCTCCGATGCCACGCGCCGGCACTTGCTCGCAGCGCTCGCCCCGGAAGAGATCGTGAACTTCGTGCGGCCGCTGCCTCCCGACGACATCGCCAGCCTGCTAGGCGCGCTCCCGGACGCCACGCGCGCAGCGGTGCTCGAGCGGCTCGACCAGGCCAACCAGGTCGAGGTGCGCTCGATGCTGTCGTTCCCGGCCGGCACGGTGGGCGCGCGCATGAACTTCGATTTCATCACGGTACGCGAGGACGCCACGCTCGAAGCCGTGCAAGGAACACTGCGCAAGCGCAAACCACTGCCGCCGCACACGACGCAGCTGTTCGTCATCGACCACCACAACGGCCTGTTGGGGCTTCTCGCCCTGCAGAAGCTCGTCACCGAGGAGCCCGCCACCGTCGTGCGCGACGTCATGACGCCCGAGCCGGTGTTCTTCTACACCGACGACCGCGTGGACCACGCCGTGCAGTCCTTCGAGCGCTACGACCTGATCACTGCGCCCGTCGTGAACCTGCATCGGCAGGTGGTCGGGCGGCTGACTGTCGACTCGGTCGTCGACACGATTTCCGAGCGCGTCCAGCGCCAGCGCCTCGAGGAAGTCGGCCTGAGCGAGGATACGGACCTCTATGCCCCGCTCCGCGTCTCGGCTCGAGCGCGCTGGCAGTGGCTGGCGATCAACCTGCTGACCGCCTTCGTCGCCTCACGGGTGATCGACGCTTTCGCGCCAGTCATTGCGCAACTCGTCGTGCTGGCCGCCCTGATGCCGATCGTCGCCAGCATCGGCGGCAACGCCGGCAACCAAACCGTCGCGCTCGTGATCCGCGGGCTGGCCCTGAACCAGCTCGCGCCGTCGCAACTGCGCCTGATGCTGACACGCGAGGTCGCGATCGCCGTCTACAACGGCGCCGTGTGGGGCAGCCTGCTTGGGGCCGTGACGCTGGTGCTGTACCACAGCGTCGCGCTCGCGGCGGTGATCGCGGCGGCCATGCTGTTGAACCTGGTCGTGGCCGCCGCCGTCGGCACCATGGCGCCGGTCCTGCTGCACCGCATGGGCCGCGACCCGGTGCGCGGCAGCAGCGTGATCCTGACCGCCGCAACCGACTCGATGGGTTTCCTGATCTTCCTGGGGCTCGCCGGCGCTTTTCTGGTCTAACGCGCCGCGCTCCCCGCCTGGCGCGTTTCCTCGAAGTTAGCCCGCGGGAGGCCGTCCCGCAGCAGCAGCCGGTGATCCCCGTCGGCAACGATCTGCTCCGGCGTCCGGCCGCCATGCTCGGGCAGCGCGGTCGACTTGAACCACTCGATCGCGTCGTCCAGGTCGCGGCCGGACAGCATGTGGCGCGCGACGACATCGAGGGCCACGCGCATGAACTGCTGGACATGGAGGCTGAACGGGTTGTCGCGGGCCACGCCGGACTTGACGTGGCTCAGCTCCTCGATGTGCGACAGATCGTACCCGAAGCGCTGGGCGAAACGCTGCACCGAGACCATGTCCCGCGGACGCGAGTAGCGCAGGGCGTGCAGGGAATCGAGATCCGAAATGACCGCGGACGCTGGTTGGCTCGTGATCACGTGCTCCCCCCTTCGCGAAACTGAGCAGCTTATTTACACCCGCCGGGCGCGCCAGACTAGCCCCGCCGCTGTCACATTACTGCTTGACTTCCTTCTCCATCTGTTCGAGGGAGATGTGGCGCACGTCCTTGCCCTTGACGAAGTAGATGACGTACTCGGCGATGTTGCGGGCGTGGTCGCCAATGCGCTCGAGCGCACGGACCGACCAGATCAGATCCATCACGTGCCGGATGGTGCGTGGATCCTCCATCATGTACGTCATGCACTGGCGCAGCAGCGCCTCGTATTCGCGGTCCACGGCGGCGTCCTCGCGCGCGACCGCCAGCGCTGCCTCCGGGTCCATGCGCGCGAACGCGTCGAGCGCGCTGTGCACCATCTGCTGCACATGCTTCGACAGGTGCCCGATCTCCACGTAGCTCGCCGGAATGCGCTCCTGCGCCGCGAGGTCCGTTGCCATCCGCGCGATGCGGTCAGCCTCGTCGCCGATGCGTTCCAGATCGGTGATGGTCTTGATGACGGCGACCACCAGGCGCAGGTCACTCGCCGTCGGCTGGCGGCGCGCCAGGATGCGGCTGCACTCCTCGTCGATGTAAACCTCGAGACCGTTGACCTTGTGGTCGGCGCGAGACACTTCCTGCCCCAAGGTCCCATCGCTCTCGACCAGAGCCCTGGTCGCATCAGCGATCTGCTGTTCGACCAGTCCGCCCATCGCCAGGACGCGCTGGCGCACGTCCTCGAGCTCGACGTTGAACTGTCTTGAAATATGTTGACTAATCAGTGGCTTATCCATGATTCTTAAAGCTCCTTAGCCGTAGCGACCGGTGATGTAGTCTTCGGTCTGCTTCTTCGCCGGCTTGGTGAAGATCTGGTCCGTGTCGCCGTACTCGACCATGTCGCCCAGGTACATGAAGGCGGTGTAGTCGGACACGCGTGCCGCCTGCTGCATGTTGTGAGTCACGATCACGATCGTGTAGTTCGCCTTCAGCTCGTTCATCAACTCTTCGATCTTGAGGGTCGCGATCGGGTCGAGCGCCGAGCACGGCTCGTCGAGCAGGATCACCTCGGGCTGGATCGCGATCGCCCGCGCGATCACCAGGCGCTGCTGCTGGCCGCCGGACAAGCCCAGCGCCGAATCCTCCAGCCGGTCCTTGACCTCCTCCCACAGCGCGGCGCCCTTGAGGGCCCACTCGACGGTCTCGTCGAGCAACCGCTTCTTTGAGATCCCTGCCAGGCGCAGGCCGTAGGCAACGTTCTCGTAGATGCTCTTGGGGAACGGGTTGGGCTTCTGGAACACCATGCCGATGCGCCGGCGCAACTGCGCGGCGTCGACGTCGGCGTCGTAGATGTTGCGGCCGTACAGCCGGATCGCACCCTCGGTGCGGCAGCCGTCGATCAGGTCGTTCATGCGGTTGAAGCAGCGCAGCAGCGTGCTCTTGCCGCAGCCCGAAGGTCCGATGAACGCCGTCACCTTCTTCTGCGGGATGGTCAGCGAGATGTCGCGAAGCGCCTGCTTCTCGGCGTAGTACAGGTTCAGGCCCTGCACCTCGAGCGCGATCGGCTCGTCGCCGACGGCGCCGTCCCGGTTGCGCGACATGCCTTCGATATCGAGCGCGTGGCCCAAAGAGGTCTTCGATTGGACGCCAGTCATGACTTTATCTTCCATGAGGTAATCCGCCTAGTGCTCGAGCGCCTTGTAGCGCTCGCGCAGGCGGTTGCGGATGCGGATGGCGGCGAGATTCAGCAGGACGATGACGCCGACCAGCAGCAGCGTGGTCGCGTACACCAGCGGCCGCGCGGCCTCGACGTTGGGGCTCTGGAAGCCGACGTCATAGATGTGGAACCCGAGATGCATGAACTTGCGTTCGAGGTGCAGGAACGGGATGTTGGCGTCCAGCGGCAGTGTCGGCGCGAGCTTGACCACGCCGACCAGCATCAGCGGGGCGACCTCGCCCGCCGCGCGCGCTACGGCCAGGATCAGGCCGGTCATCATCGCGGGGCTCGCCATCGGCAGCACGATGCGCCAGAGCGTCTCGGCCTTGGTCGCGCCCAGCGCGAGACTGGCCTCGCGCAACGAGCGCGGGATGCGGGCCAGGCCCTCCTCGGTCGCCACGATCACCACCGGCAGCGTCAGCAGCGCCAGCGTGAGCGAGGCCCACAGGATGCCGGGCGTGCCGAAGGTCGGGGCCGGCAGCGCTTCCGGGTAGAACAGCCGGTCGATGCTGCCGCCCACCGCGTAGACGAAAAATCCCAGGCCGAACATGCCGAACACGATCGACGGCACGCCGGCCAGGTTGTTGACGGCGATGCGGATGATGCGCGTCATCGTCCCCTGCCGCGCGTACTCGCGCAGGTAGACTGCCGCGACGACGCCGAACGGCGTCACGATCACCGACATGATCAGCACCATCAGCACGGTGCCGAAGATCGCCGGGAAGATGCCGCCCTCGGTGTTCGCCTCGCGCGGTTCATCGGTCGTGAACTCCCACAGCTTCACGAAATAGAACCCGGTCTTCTGCAGGACGTTCATGCCGTTGGGCCGGTAACCCCGGATGATTTTCTCCAGCGGAATCTCGACCTCTTCGCCCGTGACCATCTTCACGACCAGCGCATCGCGCCGGATGCCGTCGTAGAGCTTGCCGAGCTCCTCCTGCAGGACGGCGTAAGCCGCGTCGAGCGCCATCTTGCGCTGCGCCAACTCGGCGTGCGCCGCCGGGTCCGACGCCGGTGTGCGCTTGTCCAGGGCCAACCGGCGCTCGTCGAGCCGCAACTGCTCCAGCTGGTAGTTGATCGCGCCGATCCGGCCCTTCTCGATGTCGCCGATCTCGTCGCGCAGGCCGTTGGCGCGCTCCTGCAGCGGCTGCCAGGCCGCGTAGGTGCCCTCGCCCGAAGCGACGACGGCGCCATCCTGCTTGACCGCCACCGGCACTCCATAGAAGTTGCCCCACTCCGTGCGCTCCAGCACCAGCACGTCATCCGGCGTCGTGCGGTCGACCAGCCAGTCGCTGAGCAGGTGACGGAAATCAGCGCCGTACTGGTCGCGGTTGCCGACCTTGATCAGCAGGCGGTCGTAGAGCGCCTGCTTGTCGTCGACTGCGAGGCCGGCCGATTTCAGCCGCGCCGTCAACACGGCCTCCGAGTCGACCAGCTCCGCCATCACGCGGACCGGCTCGTGCGCCGGGTCGCGGTACTCGGCGACGACGACGTCTGCCGGCCAGAAATACGGCATGCCGCGCGCGGCGATCAGCAGCAATAGCGCGACGACGACGATGACGGAGGTGGCAATCGCGGCCGCTGTGAGCCAGACGTACGGGGTTCCGGACTGAACGTACGCGCGCACGTCGCGCAGGTCCTGCGCCGCAAGGTTGCGGTTGGCAGGGCCGGCGTTGCCGGAGGTCTGCGGGGCCGGTTCCATCACAGGTTCCCGTACTTCTCGCGCAGGCGCTGGCGCACCACCTCGGCCAGCGTGTTGATCGCGAAGGTGAACACGAACAGCACCAGGCCGGCCAGGAACAGCAGGCGGAAGTGCGTGCTGCCGACCTCGGATTCCGGCATTTCCACGGCGACGTTGGCCGACAACGTGCGCATGCCGGAGAACATGCTGAAGTCCATCACCGCCGTGTTGCCGGTCGCCATCAGCACGATCATGGTCTCGCCGACCGCGCGACCGAGGCCGATCATGATCGCCGAGAAGATGCCGGGGCTGGCGGTTGGCAGCACGACGCCGACCAGTGTCTGCCATGGCGTCGCGCCGAGCGCGAGCGAGCCGAGCGTGAGGTGCTTGGGCACCGAGAAGATGGCGTCCTCGGCGATCGAGAAGATGCCGGGAATCACGGCGACGCCCATCGCGATGCCGACCACCAGGCAGTTGCGCTGGTCATAGCCGATGCCCAGCGTCTGATCCATCCAGGCCTGCATGTTGCCGCCGAAGACCAGCAGTTCCACCGGCTTGGCGAGCGCGAAACAAAACCAGACCACGCCGAGCACGATGGGAGCCAGCAACACCGCTTCCCAGCCCGAGGGGACGAAGTGGCGGATTCGCGCCGGCATGCGCACCCACACGTAGCCGAGCACGGGGATCGAGACGGGCAGCAGGATCAGGGTGAGGAATACGCCGGGCAGGTTGGATTCGACGAACGGGGCGAGCCACAGGCCCGCCAGGAACCCCAGGACCACCGTCGGCAGCGCCTGCATGTCCTCGACCGTGGGTTTGACCACCTGCCGCATCGCCGGCGCCATGAAGTTGGCCGTGAAAATGGCGCCGAGCACGGCCAGCGGGACAGCGAAGATCATCGCGTAGAACGCGCCCTTGATGGTGCCCAGGGTCAGCGGCGACAGCGAGAACTTGGGCTCGAAGTCGCTGGTGGCTGCCGAGGACTGCCACAGATAGCGCGGCTCGTCATAGCTCTCGTACCAGACCTTGCTCCACAGTGCCGACCACGACACCTCGGGATACTCGTTGTGCAGCGTGAAGGACTTCAGCGTCCCGTTCGCGCCGAGCGCGAGCAAGGTGTTGGCGCGCGGGTCGAAGGCTAGCCGCTCAACCGCACCGTCGAAGGCCGCCACGTCCAGCACCTGGCGCTCCGCGGTCGCGTGATACAGGCCGATGCGCCCTGTCGAGGTGCCGACGGCGAAGCCGCGCCGGCGCTGCTCGGCGCCGAGCGCGGTGACCTCGCCTGCCGGGGCACGGATCTCGCGCACCCGTGCCAGGTACCAGATTGCATCGCCGTCGGGCGTCGTCTCGGCGCGGCGCGCCGGGAACCACTGCGTGATACGGCCGCCGGCATCCGCCGTCAGCACCGAAATGCCGCCGGACAGGAACCGCGCCTGGGTGACGGCTGCGCCGACGCTCTCGCTGCTCACCAATTCGGGCGGCTGGTCGTCGCGCAGGCGGTACAACGCCAGTCGCCCCTGGCCCGCATCGATCACGTACAGCCATTCCAGCAGCGGATTGACCAGGATGCGATCCGGGTTGAGCTGCGGATCCAGGATCTGCTCCGCGCCGGGGCTGGTCGTGGTTTCGCCCAGCAGGTTGGTCGTCACCTCGATCGTGCGCAGGTGGATGCGGTGTTGGGCATCCACGGCCGCGAACAGGGTCCGGTCGCCGTCCTTGCGCACGACCAGTGACTGCGGCGGCTCCGTCATGAACGGCAGCGCCGCTTCGCCCTGCGGAAACTCGATGCCGGGGTCGATGACGCGCTTGTCACCGGGATAAGTCACGGTGTAGGTGTGCTTGAACAGCAGGACCGATCCGTCCGAGAGCGCCGCAGCGAGTTCCTCCCGGTCGGACGCCACCGGCGTGATGCTGATGACGCGACGGTCCCCCACGGGCAGGCGCTGCTGCTCGCGCACCGTGCCGTCGGTGAGGTTGAAAAACGTCGCCTCGCCGCGCTCGGAGACGCGCAGGCCGATCTCGGACTGCTCCTCGAGCGCCAGGTGCAGCGTCGCGCCGGCTTCGCCGGGCACGCGGAATTCGGCACGAAGGTCGGCCCGCGCCGAGGCAAACAACGGCAGCACTTCGATCAGCAGATAGACGAAGATCAGCAGCAGCGAACCCAGCACGGCGATGCCGCCGATCCCGACCAGGCGGCGCGCGAGGCCATCCTTGAGGTGGCGCCAGCGCAAGTGAGTGGCCGGCTCGGCATAGGCTCCGGCAGACGCGGGCGCGGCTTCGGCTGCTTGGCTCATGGGCGCGGCGTCAGGCGGGGTTTCAACATGATGTCCCCTTTCCGGAAGCCTCGACAAGAGGCTTCGGGAAAGGGTCCGGCGGCATCTCTGCCGCCGGACTTTCCTGCAACTTCTCTCAGAAGCTCAGCTGCGTGCGCAGCGTGATCGCCGAGGGCTTGTCCTGGGCAACACCCACGTCCGCTTCACCGGTGTAGTAGTTCAGCATGAAGCGCGCGTTCGGGTTGAGGTACCAGTTGACGCCGGCGGTCAGGCCGGTGATTTCGCACTTGGTCTCGCCGCCGTTGCCGCCACCCGTGGCCAGACCGGTACCGATCGCGCACATGTTGTTGGTGGCGTCCTCGTCCTTGTTCTCCATCGCCTCGTAGCGCGCCGTCAGCTCCCAGGCCCCGTACTCGCCCGCCGGCTTCGGCTTGCCAAACGCGCCGCGATCGGTCTTGTAAGCGGAGGGCTCGCCGGTTATGAACCAGCCGAGCTGGAGGTAGTAGGCATCTACCTTGGCATCGCCGGTGACCGCGCTTGCGTTCTCCAGCGTCGCGGTGGCGTACTCGCTCTGCAGCGTCACCGGGCCGAAAGCCGCGGCCGCTTCGAGGCCGATGGTCTTCTGGTGGTCGTCGCTGTTGACGGCGCTCGCGCCGCCGGCATCGCCGAAACGAATCACCGGACCGCGCCGGCCGGCGTACGGATACTGCGGCCGGTTCGTCGTGACCGTGGAGCCACCGCGACCCGGCTCGCCATCGATGCTGTAGGACAGACCGACGTGGACCGTGGTGCCGTCCGCGTTGACCGGCACGTAGTACGTGCGCACGCCCATCGACGTGCCTTCATTCGTGCTGTTGGCCGCGCCCAACTGCATCAGGTGCGCCTGGTAGCCCAGCGTGTCGCCCAGCAGCAGGCCCCTGTAACCCAGGCCCATCAGGAACTGACGGTTGGCGTAGATGCCGGTGGCCGAAGTGACCGGGCGCTCGATCATGGTGATCTCGTTCGAGCTGGTCAGCTCTTCCATGCCGCGGAACGGCTTGAACTGGCCGA
>JANNKD010000154.1:0-2126 GCA_031396115.1 Gammaproteobacteria bacterium | reverse complement strand
TGCCGCGCCTGTATGCGCTCACCGGACTGTTCACCGCGCTCGCGCTGGCCGGCGCGGGAGCCTTCTTCGGCCACCGCCGGCACTGGGCGGGACGCTGGGTGCTGCAGGCGCTGCCCCTCGTGCCGGTCCTCGGCCTGGCCGCGTTCCTGATCGGCTTGAGGCGCTGACCATGGGCCAACCAAAGATCCTCGCTTTCGCCGGTAGCGTGCGGCGCGAGTCGTTCAATCGCCGGCTGCTGCCGGCGACGATCGAGGGCGCGCGGACGGCAGGAGCCGAGGTCACTCACATCGAACTGGCCGACTTTCCGCTGCCGCTGTTCGACCAGGACCTGGAGGAGCGCGACGGCCTGCCGGCCAATGCGCGCCGCCTGAAGGATCTTTTCAAGGGCCACGCCGGCCTGTTGCTCGCATGTCCCGAATACAACGGCTCGATCACGCCGCTGCTGAAGAACACGCTGGACTGGGTCTCGCGCAAGGATGGCGCGGAGTCGGGCACGGTGCCGTACAAGCGCAAGGCGGTGGGCCTGGTCTCGGCCTCCGATGGCCGCTGGGGCGGCATCCGGGGTCTGACCCAGGTGCGCCACACCCTGACCATTCTTGGCTGCCTCGTGCTGCCGGAGCAATACTGCCTTTCCGCCGCGGGCCAGGCCTACGACGAAGCCGGGCGCATCAAGGATGACAAGGTGCGCAAGGCCGCCGAGGCCATCGGCACGCGGTTGGCGGAGTTCCTGAAGAGCACGGGTGCCTGAGATGACGCTGGCCAAGCCGAAGCAATGGGAGCCGCTCGCGGCGATTCCGGTCGTCGCCGGGCTGTTCTGGCTTCTGGCCGGGGGCGATGGCGACTGGCTGTACTGGAGCCTCGTGCACTTCGTGCCGGGCGCGCTGATGCTGATGAGCGGCATGGCGCTGCTGCTGATGCCGGGTGACCTGCGCATTACCGAATACATGGCCGGCGGTGGCTTCCTCGGCGTGGCGGTGCTGCTGCCGGTCCTGGTCGTGGACGGCTTCGTCGACGCCGTGCTCGCCGGCATGGGCGCCGTGGGCGCCTACCTGACCGCGGGCCACGTGGCCCTGGCGCGCGAGCCGTCTTCGGAAGGCGCTCCGCCGCCCGAGACCAGCCTGTTGATGGACGCCAAGACCGCCCTCGACGAGGCGCTCCTGGCCTATTTCGTCGGCACGGCCCGGTTCCCCAGCGGCGAGGAGATGGCGCGCCTGGGCAGCGATGTCCAGCGTCTCGAGGAATTGATGAAGGCGCGCGGCTGGGTCGACAAGCCCGAAGCCCTGCATCCGGCGCCGGAGGCGCCCGAGCGGGTCTACGTGCAGCAGGCGCGCGTTTACGGCTGGGCCTACGAGCGCGTCAGCTACCCCAGCGGGTTCATGCTGGACGCCGAGATGCCGGCGGCCGGGCTGTGGGCCCAGCACCAGAACAACCGCCAGGCCGTGGCCTGGGTGCTGCGCCATCCCGGCCCGCCGCGGCCCTGGCTGACCTGCATCCATGGCTATCGCATGGGCGAGCCATGGCTGGACTTCATGCTGTTCCCGCCGCGCTGGCTGCACGAGCGCCTCGGGCTCAACCTGTTCATGCCGGTGCTGCCGCTGCACGGGCCGCGCCGCTCCGGCTGGCGCAGCGGCGACAAGTACCTCGACGGCGATCCGCTGGACTTGCTGTACGCGCAGTCGCAGGCGCTGTGGGACCTGCGCCGTGGCCTGGCCTGGCTGCGGGCGCAGGAGGACAACCCGCGAATCGGCGTGTTGGGCTACAGCCTCGGCGGCTACAACGCCGCGGTCCTGGCGCAGCACGACGCCAAGCTCGATTTCGTCATCGCCGGCATTCCGCCTTCGGACCTCGCCGCCGCGCTGTGGCGCCACGTGCCGCTGGCGTATCGCGATTACTTCGCGGCGCACGGGCTTACGTTCGAGCGCTACCGGCGCGTCCTGCGCCCGGTGTCGCCGCTGGGACTTCCGCCCAAGGTGGACCGCGACCGCCTGTACCTGTTCGCCGGCACTGCCGATCGCCTGGTGCTGCCCGACCAGCCGCTGGCGCTGGCCAAGCACTGGGGCGCGCCGGTGCAGTGGTACCAGGGCGGGCACCTGACGTTCCGCGGCGAACGGGTGGTACGGCAGCAC
>JANNKD010000050.1:0-1866 GCA_031396115.1 Gammaproteobacteria bacterium | reverse complement strand
CGAGGGCCGGCCCGCGGATTGATCGCTCGTGTGCTGGATCGTCCAGCGCATCACGTTCCTTGAAAACTGGCTCCCATGCGACTCTCTCTCCTTGCCATTCTGCTGTTCGCCTCATCGACGGGCGCGCAGACGCCGGCACCGTCGGACCCGCACCTGCGCAAGGCGCGGCGCGTGCTGGCGACGACGCCGCTCGTCGACGGCCACAACGATCTGCCGTGGGCGATTCGAAACTCGGCGCAGCATCCGCACGACGTCGAGGCGTACGACCTACGGACCCGCACGGCCGGCCACACGGACCTCGAGCGGCTCAAGCAGGGCATGGTCGGGGGGCAGTTCTGGTCCGTCTACATTCCCGGCGAGATCCGCGACTCCGGCTATGCTCGCGTACAGCTCGAGCAGATCGACATTGCGCGGCAGGTCATCGCCAAGTATCCGGAGCGACTGACCTGGGCGCTCACCGCGGCGCAGATTCGCCAGGCGCACAAGTCGGGTAAGGTCGGGTCGCTGCTCGGTCTCGAGGGCGGACACGCGATCGAGAACTCGCTCGGCGCGCTGCGCGCGTACTACGACCTTGGCGCGCGCTACATGACGCTGACGCACAACACGCACACCGACTGGGCCGACTCGGCGGCGCAAACGCCGGCGCGCCATCACGGCCTGTCGCCGTTCGGCGAGCAGGTCGTGCTCGAGATGAACCGCCTGGGGATGCTGGTGGACCTGTCGCACACCTCGGTCGAGACCATGGACGATGCGCTGCGCGTGTCGAAGGCGCCGGTGATCTTCTCGCACTCGGCGGCGCAGGCCGTCTGCCCGGTGCCGCGCAACGTGCCCGACGACATCCTGCGGCGCCTGAAGGCCAATGGCGGCGTGATCATGGTGACCTTCGTCGCCGGCTTCGTGGATCCGGACGTGGCCAAGGTGATGCAGCCGCTGATCGAGGAATTCAACCGCCGCGCGCGCACGCTGAAAACGGAAGCGGAACGCGAGCGGCTGAGGGCGGAGATCCAGGCGCGGGCCAAGGCCACGGTGCCGCGCACCACGGTGGCGAAGGTCGCCGACCAGATCGACTACATCCGCAAGGTCGCCGGCGTCGAGCACATCGGCATCGGCGCTGACTTCGACGGCGCCACGCAGTGGCCCGACGGTTTGTCCGACGTGTCGATGTATTCGAACCTGTTCGCCGAGCTGATCCGTCGCAACTGGAGCGACGCCGACCTGAAGCGGATCGCCGGAGAGAACGTGCTGCGGGCGCTGGCGCGCGCCGAACAGGTCGCGGCGGAGTTGCAGAAAACGACGCAACCCGGACTGACCCGCCCGAACTGACCGCGGCTTACGCTTTCGGCGCCTCTGCGTCGCCCATCAGCGGTCTTCGATCGTCACGAACTTCAGGTCTTCCGGCCCGGTGTAATTCGCGCTGGGCCGGATGATCTTGTTGTCGATGCGCTGCTCGATGATGTGTGCCGACCAGCCGGAGGCGCGCGCGATGACGAACAGCGGCGTGAACATCGCCGTCGGCACGCCCATGACGTGATAGCTCACCGCGCTGAACCAGTCGAGGTTCGGGAACATCTTCTTTTCACGCCACATCACGGTCTCGAGGCGCTCGGCGATGTCGAACAGGGTCATGTTGCCGGCCTCCTGCGACAGGCGCCGCGCGACCTCCTTGATCACCTTGTTGCGCGGGTCGGACACGGTGTAGACCGGGTGGCCGAAGCCGATGATGACTTCCTTCCTGGCCAGGCGGGCGATGATGTCCTGCTCCGCCTCGTCGGGCGTCTTGTAGCGCGACTGGATCTCGAAGGCGACCTCGTTGGCGCCGCCGTGCTTGGGCCCGCGCAGCGCGCCGATGCCGCCGCAGATGGCCGA
>JANNKD010000039.1:0-4597 GCA_031396115.1 Gammaproteobacteria bacterium | reverse complement strand
AGGGCCAAGGCCGACGCCGAGGCCAGGCTGGCCGGCGCCAAGACCGAGATGGACCGCAAACTCGCCCAGGAAGAGCTGATCGAGGCGGCGGCGCGCTACGAGTTCGTCAAGTCGTTGCAGAGCCCGGCGCACCGCTCGTAGCAGACAGACAGCATCGGGTCGGGCCTGTAGGCTCCCCACATGACCAGGCAGCGCAAACGCACCATCGTCATTGTCGCGGGCGCGCTCGCGGCGGTCCTGATTACCCTGCGCGTCGCGCTGCCGCAATGGGCGCTGGCGAGCATCAATGACCGGATGTGGGAGTCGTTCGGCGACTACCGTGGCAGCGTGGCCGAGGTCGACATCCACCTCTGGCGGGGCGCCATTACCCTCAGGACCCTGCTCATCGAAAAGGCCTCCGGCAAGGTGCCGGTGCCGCTGTTGAGCGCGCCTGAGGTCGAAGTCGCCCTCAGCTGGCGCGCGCTGTTGCGTGGCGGCGTGGTGGCGCGGGTCCACTTCCTGCATCCCGAATTGACGCTGGTGGACGGCCGCGGGGAGGCGGACAGCCAGACCGGCCGTGGCGTGGACTGGCGCGGCCAGCTCGAGGCCATGCTCCCGATCCGGCTGGACGAGGTCCTCATCAGCGATGGCGTCGTCGGGTTCCGCAATTTTATTTCCGATCCCCCGGTCGATCTGCGCGCGACGCAGGTCGAGGCCAGGGTCGTCAACCTGACCAACGTGCGTGACGACGACGGCGCGCGGCCGGCGGTGCTGACCGCGCAGGCCAACATCCTGGACGGCGCGCCGATGGTTGCGGAGGCGCGGTTCGATCCTTTTGCAGGCCTCCACGATTTCGGGATCGACGTGCGGGTCAGCCGCATCGACCTGCCCAAGCTCAACGACCTGTTCCGCGCCTATGCCCTGCTCGACGTCAAGTCCGGCGTCGGCGACCTGGTCTTCCAGATGGAGGCGCAGAAGGGCCGCGTCAGCGGCTACGTCAAGCCGCTGTTCCGGGACATCGAGTTCATCGACTGGAAAGAGGACAAGAAAAATCCCCTGCGCCTGGCCTGGGAGGTCGTGGCGGCGACGATTGTTGCCCTCTTCAAGAACCAGAAGGAGGACCTGCTGGCGACCAAAATCGAATTCAAGGGCTCGATTGACGACCCCAATGTCGGGGCGCTGGATGCCATCCTCGGCATCCTGCACAACGCTTTCGTCCAGGTTCTCGGGCCCGACTTTGAAAAGGGCAAAGGCAAGTGAGGGCGTAGACCCGGCTCTCCGCGGATGGCGACCGGGGCGCTATGATTGCCACCGGTTTGTGCTTGCCGAGCGGGGAGGTCGCAATGGGCATCATGGAAGCGTCGGACCTGACGGTCGAGATCGAAGCTGCGCCGGACATTCCGCAGGTCGCCGCGGCCTGCCGGAAGGCGGCGCAAGCACTGGGCTTCGAGCACTTCATCTTCGGTTTCCGCACGCCGATCTCCCTGACGCACCCGTGCCAGTTCATCCTCAGCGGCTATCCGCGCGCCTGGCGCGAGCATTACGACAAGAACAGCTACCTCGCCATCGACCCGGTGATCACGCGCGCGCTGTCGACCATCCTGCCGTTCGACTGGGAGGAGCTCGACCAGAGTGATCCGCGCGTGGCGCAGCTGTTCCGCGAGGCCGCGGAACACGGCCTGCGCTACGGGTTCTCCGTGCCGGTGCACGGCGGCCACGGCGAAGGCGGCGTGCTGAGCCTGGCGCGTGCGCAGTCACCGCTGCCGGAGGCGCTCGGCGAACGCCAGCGCCTGTTCCAGCAGGCGCAGTGGTTGACGGTCGTGCTGCAGACGAAACTGCGCCGGCTGATCTTCGAGGAAACCGCGTCGCCGGCGCGGCCGCTGACCAAGCGCGAACGCGAGTGCCTGCGCCTCGCCGCCGAAGGCCAGAGCGCGAACGACATCGCGCGGGTGCTGCGTATCACCGAGCGCACGGTCGTGTTCCACCTGAATCACGCCGAGGAAAAGCTCGGCACGACGCGCCGCCAGCACGCGGTCGCGCGCGGCGTCGCGCTGGGCCAGATCGAGCCGGCCTGTTACCCGGCACGCTTCAGCGACTCCGTCCGGCTGGTGCAGCTGAACTAGCCGCGCCCTTTGCCGTCATGCCCGCGAAAGCGGGCATCCAGAAGACCTGGATTCCCGCTTTCGCGGGAATGACATGCTGCCCTGTCAGATTTGACAGTTACGCGGGCCAATTTCTGATGTTTCTATAGCTCTCCCTCCATTCATGGGAGAGCACCATGGTTCGCACCGTGATCGGTTCGCTGGCCGACCCCACCTTCGCCACACGCTACGCCGAGCCTTTGTTCCGCCTGCGTTACCAGGTGTTCCACGAGCGGCTGCACTGGGACGTGCGCTGCCACGACGAGATGGAGACCGACGACTACGACGACCTGTGGACGCGTTACGTCGTCGCGCTCGATGACGAGGACCGCGTCGCCGGCGGCTGGCGCCTGCGTCCGACGATCGGCAACTACATGCTCGCCGACGTGTTCCCGCAGCTGCTGTACGGCACGCCGGCGCCGCACGATCCGCGGGTGTGGGAATCCAACCGCTTCGTCTGCGACAAGGGCGCCGCCAAGCGCGGCGGCTTCGGCTTCGGCGAGGCCGCCCGCGCGCTGTTCTGCGCAACCTGCGAGTTCGGCATCGCCAACGGCATCGACGAATACATCATGGTGCTCAGCGCCGGCGTCGTGCGCCTGACACGCGCCACCGGGCTGGTTGTGGGCGAGTTCGGGCCGCCGATCCGCATCGGCGACGTGCTGTCGGTGGGCTGCAGCATCCGCGTCGATGCCCACTCGCGGCACGTGCTGCTCGGCGAGCCGCTGCCGCTCGAGCGGGCGGCTTGAACGCCATCCTGCTCCTGCCTGGAGACGACGGCGCCTCCACGTCGGTGGTCGTGCTGGACGAAGACGGGCAGCGGGCCTTGCGGCGGCTGAGCCTGGCACTGGAGCTGGGCGGCCCTCCCCGGCGGGCGCGCTCGCCGCCCGGCCCGTCGTCCGCGGCGGGCGGCGAGTTGAAGGTCGAGCTCGCCGGCGAGCTGCTGTGCCTGGAGTACCGCGAGCCCTGAAAGCGGGACGGAGTGGCCCGGCCGACTGAAGGGGCCGGCGCGCCATGACAAAATGGCGCGCATGGCATCCCCGCTCCACGTCGTCATCCTCGCCGCCGGCCAGGGCACGCGCATGAAGTCGCGCCTGCCCAAGGTGCTCCACCCCGTGGCCGGCCGCCCGATGCTGGATCACGTGCTCGGCACCGCGCGCGCTCTCTCGGCAGCCGTCTGCCACGTCGTTCACGGCCACGGCGCGGAGAAGGTCCGTGAGTGGTTCGACCATGCTCGTCCCGGAGACAAGTCCGTTCGCTGGGTGCTGCAGGCCGAGCAGAAGGGCACGGGGCATGCCGTGGCGCAGGCGCTGCCGGACATTCCCGACAAGGCGACCGTCCTGGTTCTCTATGGCGACGTGCCGCTGATTCGACCGGCTGCGCTGCAGCCGCTGCTGTCGCATCATGCTCTGTCGCTGCTGACGACCGAACTGGCCGATCCGGCCGGTTACGGCCGCGTGCTGCGCGACGCGGAGGGCGTCGTGACCGGCATCGTCGAGGAGCGCGAGGCCACCGCCAAGCAGCGGCGCGTGCGCGAGGTCAATACGGGAATCCTGTCGGTGCCGGCGCGCCTGCTAAAGCGCTTGCTTCCGCGCATCGGCACCGACAACAGCAAGGGCGAGTACTACCTGACCGACCTGACGGCGCTGGCGGTGGAAGCGGGCGTCGAAGTCACGGCGCGAGCCGCAGACCCGGAAGAAGTCCAGGGCGTCAATGACCGCGCGCAGCTGGCCCTGGTCGAGCGCATCTACCAGCGGCGCCAGGCAGCAGCGCTGATGCGCGGCGGGCTGGGCATCGTCGACCCGGCGCGCTTCGACCTGCGCGGATCGCTCAGCTTCGGCTCGGACGTCGTGCTGGACGTCGGTGTCGTGATCGAGGGCGAGGTGACGCTCGAGTCCGGCGTGCAGGTCGGGCCCTACTCGGTGCTGCGCAACGTCAGCCTCGGCGCCGGCACCCGCGTCGAGTCGCACTGCGTGCTCGATTCGATGAAGGCCGGGCGCAACTGCCGCATCGGCCCGTTCGCGCGCGTGCGGCCGGACTCCGTGCTGGACGATCACGTGCACATCGGCAACTTCGTCGAGGTCAAGAAGACGACACTCGGCAGGGGCAGCAAGGCCAACCACCTTGCGTACCTCGGCGACGGCACGGTCGGTGCGGGCGTCAACGTCGGCGCCGGGACGATCTTCTGCAACTATGACGGCGCCAACAAGCACCAGACCGTACTGGAGGACGACGTCTTCATCGGCTCCGACACGCAGATCGTCGCGCCGGTGACGGTCGGTCGCGGCGCGACCGTTGCCGCCGGCTCGAC
Source organism: Gammaproteobacteria bacterium (assembly GCA_031396115.1). GTDB lineage: Bacteria > Pseudomonadota > Gammaproteobacteria > Nevskiales > Nevskiaceae > JACPFV01. The sequence continues at coordinate 169 of JANNKD010000039.1, read as the reverse complement.
CATCACCAGGGACGTGCCAGCCGGTGGTCTCGCGGTGTGCCGCGCCAAGGAACAGAAGCACTACCCGGGCTGGACGCGGCCGCGGAAAAAGTAGGTAAATCGCAAACAAAAACAGCGGGATACCGGGGTACTGTCACATCTGACAGTGTCCGCACGCGCGCGTACGTGT
>JANNKD010000017.1:0-4111 GCA_031396115.1 Gammaproteobacteria bacterium | reverse complement strand
GCGGCCCAAGGACGGCAAGACCGTGCTGCGCGGTCGCACGCAGTGGATCTGCGTGGACATGAAGACCGGCAAGCCGCGGCGCATGCCACGCGAATTCGTCGAGGGCTACCGGCCCGCGACATAGTCCGGTATTGTTGCGCCCCTCAAATCCCCTGCAATCAGGACCTTTTTCGCATGGCATTTCGGTATGCAGTCTCATTCGCGCTGGCGTGCGCCGCTGCCGGGCCCGCCTTCGCGGGATCCGTCGCCGACCTCGGCCTGTCGCTGGAGCAGATCCGCGCGCTGAACGCGCAGCTCACCGCGCCCATCGCCGCGCCGGGCATTGCCTTCGGCTCGCCGACCGCCTTCGGCGCCGGCTGGGGCCAGGCCTTCGCCGGCCTCGGCGGCCAGACCGTGTCGGAGGGGCCCGATGACCTCGACGGCTCCGCGGTGCTCGGTGCGGGCCTCGGCGATCCGCGCCGCGCCATCGGCCTGGAAGCCGCCGTCAACGTCATCAGCCTGCAGGAAGGCTTCGCCAAGGACGGCAGCTGGGGCTTCAAGCTGCACCGCGTCCTGTCGAATCGCGCGGGCATCGCCATTGGCGTGGACGACACCGCCGGGTGGGGCGATGCGAAGGAGCAGCGCAGCAGCGCCTACGCCGTGTACACGCAGGTCATCGACCTCGAGCCGCAGTCGCCGAAGCGCCCGCTGAGCCTCGCGTTCAGCATCGGCGCCGGCCAGGAGCGTTTCGCCCAGCCGGGCGATGACGTCGGCGTGATCGGCGCGATCGCGCTGGCGCTGCACCGGCAAGGCTCGGTGATTGCCGATTACAGCCGCGGCGAACTGAATCTCGGCGCCTCGGTGGTGCCGTTCTACCGCATCCCGCTGGTCGTGACCGCCGGCATCATCAACGTGACCGAACGCAACGCCGACCTCGAGTTCGCCGCCGGCGTCGGCTACCTGTACCAGTACTGAGGACTGCCATGAACACTGTCGTGAGTGGGCGCGCCATCGTTTCGCTGTTCTGCCTTTCGCTCGCGGGCTCGGCCCACGGCGGCAACGTGGGCGCCGGGCCGGCAGGCTCAGCGGCCTCGGCCGTCGGCTCGATCGTGACCCCGGGTTCGCACACCGTGCTCGACACGCCTGCCATGGACAATCGCCGGGCCCGCGTGCTGCCCGGCGATGGCGGCAGCCTGATGCTTTCGGGAGAACAGCTGACGCAAACCGCCGCGCTGCTGCGCGCCTTCGCCGGCGCGGAACTGGTGGGCTCCATCATCCGCGCGCCGACCGTGCTGGCCGACGGCACGGGCGCGATCATCGCCCTCAACACCAAGACCGGCGAGCTGACCGTCATCCGCCGGTAGTTCCGGAAGCAGGGAAACTGACGCGCAGTGTCATCCCGAGCGAAGCGAGGGATCTCGTCATGCAACCCACAATCTCGATCGTCACAGCCGTCCATAACCGGGCGGCAACGATCGAGCAAACGCTCGATTCGGTTCGGCAGCAGACCTGGCCGCACATCGAGCACATCGTCATCGATGGCGGCTCGACTGACGGCACGCTGGCGGTACTGCGCCGTCACCAGGGTCAACTCGCCGCACTCGTTTCCGAGCCCGACCGTGGCATCTACGATGCGCTGAACAAGGGCATGGCCCTCGCCACCGGCGACGTCGTCGGCGTGCTCCATTCGGACGACTTCTTCGCGCACCGCGACGTCGTGCGCCGCATCGCGGAAGCCTTCCAGGATGCGTCGATCGAGGTCTCGTACGGCGACCTGGACTACGTGAGCCAAGCCGATGGCCACATCGTTCGCCGATGGCGCTCGGGCCGTTACGCTCCGGGCCGGCTGCGGTTCGGATGGATGGCGCCGCACCCGACGTTCTATGTCCGTCGCGAATTGCTGCAGAAGTTCGGCCCCTACGATCTTTCGATGCGGCTCGGCGCCGATTTCGATTTCACGCTTCGCTACCTGCTCAAAGCGGGCGACAAGGTCGCGTACATCCCCGAGGTCCTGGTCAAGATGCGAACCGGCGGCACCAGCGGCTCGCCGCGCGCCTGGCTTCAGAACGCGACCAACAACCTGCGGGCGCTGAGGAAGCACAACGCCGGCGGAGTCGTGGCGCTGATCTGCAACCGGCTGCGCAAGATCCCCCAGTTCATCTGACCCGACGTGTCATCCCGAGCGAATCGAGGGATCTCGTTCCTGAAAGCGATACCACGGCCCTACGGGCCTCGGGATGACACCTCGGAGTAGATCTGCCAGGCCTCGCGCATGCGTGGCAGTTGCGCGCGCAGGTACTCGGGCCCCAGGCGCCCGGAGTCGTAAAAATCGCGGCGCAAATCCAGGTCGGTCAGCGGCTCGTAGAGCAGCAGCGGCCTGAGCGAGTTGGTCTGGTCGGCGCGGTTCAGCGTGGTCTGCAGCGAGTGCCCCCAGCGGCGTGGCCCCTTGACCTGTACCGAGCGCGGCATGGCGTCGCGCCGCGGCGTAAGCGGCACCGATAGCTGGAAACCGCCGGCCATGTTGTCGTTGCTCTCGACCTTCACGAACACCCCGGCGATGGTGTCGCCGAAGTAGCGATTCAGGTCGAGCCGCAGCCCGGAATCCTCGGCCAGGAAGCGGCCGCCGGTCAGGCCCAGCGAATAGTTACGCGTCGCGTCGAACAGCGTGTAGCCGGCCAGCGCGACCTCGCGCCGCACGTCGCCGTCGTCGGTGGCCATCAACTTGGCGCTGAGGCGATGGCGCCCTTCGGTCGAGGTCCAGGCCTGCTCGAGGCCGGCGAGCGCGAGGTTGGACTGGAACACCTGGATCGAGCCGATGCTCCACAGCCAGGTCCAGGACGGCGTCAGCTTATGGACGCGCTGGAGCAGCAGCAGGTCGAGGCCGGCCTCGGGCGCGGAGTCTTCGAAGTTCTCGCCGTCACGAAAATCGTCGGTCAGGAACAGCGGCGCCTGCAGGCCGACATGGGCGACGACGCCCTGGTCGAGCGGAACCGTCAGCCGCGCGCGCACGCCGACGCCGACGTCCAGCACGCCGTACTCGGTGGCGACGAAGCTGCGCAGCACCGGCTCGACCACGAGTTCGGCGGCGCGCAGCGCGACCGCGGAGTTGTGCCATTGCGTGTCGCGCGAAGCGCCATCGGTGTAGTGCGTTTCGATCAGCCCGTCGGGCGCCACGCCGTCGCGCAGGAAATCGCGATAGGCCTGCGCCGGCGTCGCCACCGACACCTGCGGCACGCCATAGGCCAGCAGCGTGAGCTCGATGCGTTCGACCTGCGGCGGCGCCAGCGTGGCGATCGTGCCGAGCGCCAGGCCGATGCCATCCACGGCCGAGTGGTTGTAACGCCGGTTCTCCAGCGACACCACCAGCACGCCGCCCTCCCGCGTGCCGGTGCGGACCGACTCGAAGCCAAGCTGCTCGAGCGCACCGCGTACGGCCTGGCTGTCGGGCCCCTCGACCAGCGGGCGGGCGGGGGCGGGCGGGGGCGGGGCCGGTCCGACGCGATCCCTCGGCCCTTCGGGCCTCGGGATGACAGATTCGGGTGTCATCCCGAGCGAAGCGAGGGATCTGCTCGGTGCGCCCCTGCCCAGCGGAATCGTGACCTCAACGCCCCCCTCGACCTCCTCCGCCCCACTGCGCCACCCAACATTCGCCCCGACCCGCAGCCCCGCCCACAGCGGCGCCGATTGCAGCTTGACCCCCGGATTAACGTCCTCAGTGTCGTACTCAGCGTAAATACCCAGCGCCGAGAACGGCCGCCACTCGACGCCACCCAGCGTGCCCTGCGGCAGGTCGGGACCCCACTGGTAGCCGGCGGTGAAGGCGAGCTGACGCCACGGCAGGGTGGTGACGGCGTAGCGGCTGCGGAAGTTCTGGGCCTCGCCGCCGATGTCCTGTCCGCCAACGGCTAGCGCGAAGCCGTTGTCGAAGCGGTACGCGTACTTGGCGTGGAACGACAGGTCGTTGAGGTCGCCATTGTTGGATCCACCTGTCTGCGCAACGCGCCCGCCGAGCTCAAGGCCTGGCGCAAAACCGATGGCGAACAAGTAGTTCACGACGTCGTCGTATTTCGGTACTGATTTCTGCTGGTTGGCGCCGAGGCGGACCTGCCCCTGCTCGAGCACCTGGGCCGTG
>JANNKD010000004.1:0-7806 GCA_031396115.1 Gammaproteobacteria bacterium | reverse complement strand
CCTGGCCTCGCGCGACGTGGTCAGCCGCGCCAGCACCATCGAGATCCGCGAAGGCCGCGGCGTCGGCCCCGAGGCCGACCACGTGCACCTGCACCTCGAGCACCTCGGGCCGGAAGTGCTGCACAAGCGCCTGCCCGGCATCTCCGAGACCGCCAAGATCTTCGCCGGCGTCGACGTCACCCAGTCGCCGATCCCGGTGCTGCCGACGGTGCACTACAACATGGGCGGCATCCCGACCAATTTCCACGGCGAGGCCGTCACGCTCAAGGGTGGCAATCCCGACAGCGTCGTGCCGGGCCTGATGGCGGTCGGCGAGGCGGCCTGCGTATCGGTGCACGGCGCCAACCGCCTCGGCAGCAACTCGCTGCTGGATCTCGTCGTGTTCGGCCGCTCGGCGGCGCTGCGCTGCGCGGAAGTGCTCAAGCCCGGCGCGCCGCACAAGACCATCAGCAAGGACAGCGAGGAGAAGTCACTCGCGAGCCTCGACCGCGTGCGCCACGCCAAGGGGACACTGCCGACCGCGAAGATCCGCCTCGACATGCAGAAGACCATGCAGGCGCACGCGGCCGTGTTCCGCACGCAGGCGTCGATGGACGAGGGTGTGGGCAAGCTGCGCAAGGTCGTCGAGTCGTTCCAGGACGTGTCGGTCGCCGACCGCTCGATGGTCTGGAACACCGACCTGGTCGAGACACTCGAGCTCGACAACCTGCTCGGCAACGCCCTGGTCACGCTGGCCTCGGCCGCCAACCGCAAGGAATCCCGCGGCGCGCACGCGCACGAGGACTTCGCCGATCGCAACGACGAAAGCTGGCACAAGCACACGCTGGCCTGGCGCACCGGCGACACGACCGTGAAGATCGACTACCGGCCGGTGCACATGACGACCCTCGACACCGAGGCCGAAGTCATCCCGCCCAAGAAGCGCACGTACTGAGCCGGAGACCTGCCATGGCGCAAATCACGCTGCCCAAGAACTCCAAGATCGACAAGGCCGCCGGCAAGCACCACCCGGCGCCGTCCGGCGCGAAGAACGTGCGCACCTTCAAGGTGTACCGCTACGACCCGGATTCCGGCGCCAACCCGCGCATGGACACTTACGACGTCGACATGGCCGCGTGCGGGCCGATGGTCCTCGACGCGCTGATCAAGATCAAGAACGAGATCGACCCGACGCTGACGTTCCGTCGCTCGTGCCGCGAGGGCATCTGCGGCAGCTGTGCGATGAACATCGACGGCACCAATACGCTGGCCTGCACCAAGGGCTGCGACGAAATGAAGGGAGCTGTCGCCATCTACCCGCTGCCGCACCTGCCGGTGGTCAAGGATCTGGTGCCGGACCTCACGCATTTCTACGCGCAGTACGCCTCGATCGAGCCGTGGCTGAAGGCCGACACGCCCGCGCCGACGCGCGAGCGCCTGCAGTCGGAAGAGGAGCGGGCCAGGCTCGACGGACTCTACGAATGCATCCTGTGCGCGTGCTGCTCGACCAGTTGCCCGAGCTACTGGTGGAACGGCGAACGCTACCTCGGCCCGGCGATCCTGCTGCAAGCCTACCGCTGGCTGGCCGACTCGCGCGACGAGGCCACCGGCGAGCGGCTCGACGCGCTCGAAGACCCGTTCAAGCTGTATCGTTGCCACACGATCATGAACTGCGCCAAGACCTGCCCGAAGGGCCTCAACCCGGCGAAAGCCATCGGTGAGGTCAAGAAGATGCTGGTCGAGCGGCGCGGCTAGGAGCACGCATGCCACGGTTGAAGGCAGTCGCCAGCGCTCCCGCAGCGGACCTGAACCTGCAGATCGGCGAGGCCCTGCAGATCCAGTTCATGGACGACGAGACGCGCGGCCAGTTCTACGTCAAGGTTCTCGGCTTCCTGCCCGAGCGCAGCGTGATCGTCTCCACGCCGGACAAGGACGGCCAGCCGATGAGCGTGCGCGAAGGCCGCGCCGTGCTGGCGCGCTCGTACTCCGGGGACCAGGCGCGCGGCTTCACCTGCACCGTGCTGCGCTCGTGCACGCAGCCGTACGCCTACCTGCACCTGAGCTACCCGAGCAAGATCGAGACCATGCTCGAACGTCAGTCGAGCCGCGTGCGCTCGGCGCTGGCGGTCGGGGTGCGCACGGTGCAGATGTCCGAGGAGGCGCGCGACATCCCGGCGGTGATCCGCGACCTCAGCATCACCGGCGCGCAGTTGCTGGCGTCGGCATCCGTCGGCCAGTCCGGCGACCGCATCACGGTGCGCGCGCGCCTGCCGATCGCGAAGATCGGCGACCAGCCGTTGGAGCTGCCATCGCTGATCCGGAGTGCGCAGGAAGAGACCGGCGTCCACGACAGCCTGTGGCGCTTCCGCTGCGGCATCGAGTTCGATCGCCTCGACGCGCAGACCACGCTGGTGCTGCGCGCGTACCTGTACGAGCGGTTTGCACCCGAAGGCTGACGCCGCGATGACCGGCAAGGCGCTGCGGTGGAAACAGCGGCGCGGCATGAAGGAGCTCGACCTCCTGCTCGAGCGCTATTTCCGCCGGCACTACGAGACCGCGTCGACCCAGGAGCGCGCCGCCTACCGGCGCCTGCTCGAGCGCGAGGACCCGGAGATCTGGCTGTGGGTGGTCGGCCAGGAGGTGCCGCCGCCCGAGTTCACCCATGTCATCGCCGCCCTTCGACGCCACGATTGACCTCGCGCCGCGGCCCTCGGTCCGCGCCCTCGCGTTCCTGTTCTGGCTCCACGCCGCGCTGCTGGCGCTGGCGATGTTCGCGCTCGGTCCCGGCCTGCCACTGACCGGGTTCGCCGCCGGCGTGGCGGCATCCTGGGTGTGGTCGCGCCGGCATCCCGTGTTCGGCTACGGGCCGCAGGCGCTGGCGCGCCTGACCTGGCACACCGAAGGGGGCTGGACGCTGCGCGACGCGGGCGGCGCGCAGGTCGAGGCCGAGTTGCTGGGCAGCAGCCTGGTGCACGACGCGCTGCTGGTGCTGAGCTTCCACCTGCCGGACGGCGGCCGGCGTTCGCGGGCGCTGCTCGGCGACGAGCTCGACGAGGAATCGCTGAGGCGCCTGCGCGCGCGGCTGCGCCTCGCGCGCGGGCGGCCCTAGGCGCGTCCCGGCAGGACCGTCGGCTGCGCGCCCGCGGCCGTGTCCGGGTAGTCGAGCGTGTAGTGCAGGCCGCGGCTCTCCTTGCGCGCCTGCGCCGAGCGCACGATGAGGTCGGCAACCACCACCAGGTTGCGCAGCTCGACCAGGTCGGCGCTGATGCGGTAGTTGCCGTAGTACTCGTGGATCTCACTCGTCAGCAGCGCGACCCGATGCGCCGCGCGCTGCAGGCGTTTGTCGGTGCGCACGATGCCGACGTAGTCCCACATGGCGCGCCGCACCTCCTGCCAGTTGTGCGACACGACGATGTCTTCGTCGGAGTCGGTTACGCGCGACTCGTCCCACGGCGGCAGCGCGCCGGGCCCGGCGCGACCGGGCAGTATCGCGTCCAGATCGGCGGCGGCCGCTTCGGCGAACACCAGGCACTCGAGCAGCGAGTTGCTGGCCATGCGGTTGGCGCCGTGCAGGCCGGTGCAGGCGACCACGCCGATGGCGTAGAGGCCGTCGACGTCGGTGCGCCCGCGCAGGTCGGTCAGCACGCCGCCGCAGGTGTAGTGCGCGGCCGGCACCACCGGGATCGGCTGGCGCGTGATGTCGAGGCCCAATTCCAGGCAGCGCGCGTGGATCGACGGAAAGTGCTGGCGCACGAACGCGGCCGGCTTGTGCGTGATGTCGAGGTAGACGAAGTCGAGGCCGAGCCGCTTCATCTCGTGGTCGATGGCGCGGGCCACGATGTCACGCGGCGCCAGCTCCGCGCGCGCGTCGAAGCGCTGCATGAAGCGCTCACCCGTGGTCGGCAGCTTGAGCAGCGCGCCTTCGCCGCGCAGCGCCTCGCTGATCAGGAAGGTCCGCGAGTCCTTGTGGAACAGGATGGTCGGATGGAACTGCATGAACTCCATGTTGGCGACGCGGCAGCCGGCGCGCCACGCCATGGCGATGCCGTCGCCGGAAGCGCCGTTGGGGTTGCTCGAATACAGGTAAACCATGTTGGCGCCGCCGGTGGCGAGCACCACGGCCTTGGCCGCGACGGCGCTGACGCGGCCGCGCTCGAACAGGTAAACGCCCTCGACCCGCCGGCGTGACGCGTCGAGGATCAGGTCCACGGCGACGCAGTGCTCGCGCACCGTGATGCTCGGATGCGCGGCCGCCAGCGATGACAGCGTGGTCTCGACGGCGTGGCCGGTGGCGTCGGCCGCGTGCACCACGCGCCGGTGGCTGTGACCGCCCTCGCGCGTCAGGTGCAACCGCTCGCCGCTGGCGTCCTCGTCGTCGCGCGTGAACTGCACGCCCTGGTCAATGAGCCAGCGGATGCAGGCCGGGCCGCGGCCGACCGTGAAGCGCACGGCCTGCTCGTCGCACAGGCCGGCGCCGGCGGTGAGCGTGTCGCGCACGTGCGCCTCGAGCGAATCGTTCTCGTCGAGCACCGCCGAGATGCCGCCCTGCGCCCACAGCGTGCTGCCGCCGGAGAGCGTGCCCTTCGACACGACCGTGACCTTGTGGCCGTGCTGCGCCAGGCGCAGCGCGCAGGACAATCCCGCTGCGCCGCTGCCGAGTACCAGTACGTCGGATGTGGCCATCGCTTCGCGCGCCGGGAAAAATCGCGTCGCCGGCCTGACTTCTTAGTAAACTGCGGCGACAGACCGCAGTGTAGCTGCTTGACACAATAAAGCCGGAAGGGATGGCCGAGGAACAACTCGACGAGCAACTCGTTGCGCGCGCGCAAAATGGCGATCGCCGCGCGTTCGACCTGCTCGTCCGCAAGTACCAGTACAAGATCGTGCAGCTGGTCGAGCGGCTGGTCGGCGAGGCCGACGGCCCCGACGTGGCGCAGGAGGCCTTCATCAAGGCCTACCGCGCGCTGCGCAGCTTTCGCGGCCAGTCGGCGTTCTACACCTGGCTGTATCGCATCGCCATCAATACCGCCAAGAATTTCCTGGTGGCGCGCAAGCGTCGACCGGCCGGGCAGGACATCGACGTGGCCGACGCCGAGACCTACGGGCACACCGCCCAGATGAGCGACATCGACACGCCGGAAGCCCTGGCGCTGTCGGAAGAGATAAGGGAGAAAGTGACGGAGGCGATCCAGCGGCTGCCGGCCGACCTGCGGCAGGCCATCACGCTGCGGGAGCTGGAAGGCCTGTCCTATGAGGAGATTGCCGAGGCCATGAATTGTCCGATCGGCACGGTCCGGTCGCGCATTTTCCGGGCCCGGTCGGCCATCGATGAAGTGCTGGAGCCACTACTTAAGTAGGGGGAGGGGGAAAGTGGGAACTTTTGGGTTGGCCAGGGGTTTAAGCTGCAAGTCAGGGTGTGGGCTGGGGTTTTCGGGACCCCAGGAGGCGGCGTAATGAACGAGGCACTATCTGCATTGCTGGACGGTGAGTGCAGCCCGTCCGAGTTGGACCGTCTTCTGGCTGAATTCGACCGCGAGCCCCAGTTGCGCCGGGAATTCGCCCGCATGTGCGTCGCTCGCGAGGCCCGCATGGGCACCCGGGTCCGCAAGCCCGACCTGGACTTCGCCGACCGCGTGCTGGCCGCATTGCACACCGACGAACCCCCTGTCGTGGTCGCTATTGGCGACCGCGTCCGCCGCATGCCCTGGCGCATGGCGGCGAGCCTGGCGGCCGCCGCCGCGATCGGCGCGGTGAGCGTGCTGGCCATAAGACCCGCGGCGATCCCCGATGCCGCGCCGGTGATGCAGGCCAGCGCAATGCCCGCGACGCCGGTGGCAGAAGCCGAGCCGGTCGAGACCGGGTATGCCGAACTCGGCGACGAGGACGCCCGCCAGCTGCGCAACTACCTCATTGCCTACAGCCAGTCGCGCGGCCAACAGGGTGTCGGCTCCACGCTGGGCTATGCCCGTTACGCTGCCTACACGGACGATCGCCCGGCCACGGCTCGTCCGGCCGACCTCAAGCGCTGATGCGGCGCGCATCGCTGCTGTGTGCCGCAGTCCTGGCCTCGGCGCCAGCCGCCGCGGATGACGCCGCCACCTGGCTGCTGAAGATCAGCGATGCGGCGCGCCAGGCCAACTACCAGGGCGTCGTGGTCTACCGCGACGGCCAGCGCATGGACGTCATGCGCCTGGTGCACCGCCAGCACCAGGGGCGCGTGCAGGAACGCCTGACCTCACTGACCGGCAAGGCCCGCGACATCCTGCGCGAAGGCGACCGCGTCGCCTTCCATGCCGGCGACGAGCCGGTACGCTCGCCCGAGCAGCAGTCGCTGTTCCCGGTGCTGTCGCGGGAGCTGCTGGCGCAAGCCGCGACGCACTACGACTTCCAGGATCTCGGTCTGGCGCGCGTCGCGGCGCGGCCGTGCCGCGGCGTGCTGATGTCGCCGCGCGACGAATTCCGCTACGGCTACGAGATCTGCGGCGACCTGGTCACCGCGGTGCCGCTGCGCGTGACCCTGCTGGATCGCCGGGGCCGCACCGTCGAGCAATTGATGTTCACCGAGGTGGCGTTCCCGGAGCACATCGCGGACGCGGCCTTCACGCCGCCGCCCGGCGCGCGCGCGGTCGGCGTCCCGCCCGTCGCGGCGACGCCCGGGCCCGCGGCCGCTGCTCCCGACACCTGGCAGGTGGTGACGCTGCCGCCCGGCTTCCGCATCGTGCGGCGCAGCGTGGCGCCGTCGCCTGACGGCCAGGGCCTGGTCGAGCACGTGCTGCTGTCCGACGGCCTGTCCGCGGTGTCGGTGTTCGGCATGCGCCCGAACGCGCCCGACAAGGTCTTCCGCGGCGTGTCCAACATGGGCGCGATGAGCGCCTACGGGCGGCGCGTGGGCTCCTTCCACATCACCGTGATCGGCGAGGTGCCGGTCAGCACGGTGCGCATGATCGGCGACGGCCTGGCCGCGCCGGCTACGCCGGATGCGAACGAGCCGGACGCAGCGCAAGGCCCCTAGGCCGGCCTGACGGACCAGGCGTTTTCGCCGCATAATTCCGGCGCAATCCCGACGCCGGAATCCACCACCTTGAAACCCCTGGCCGCTCCGCTGCGGCAGCTGTCCCTCACCGCGCTGCTGGTCCTGCTGGGCTCCTGCCAGCCGCAATCGTCGGGCCTGCCGGACTTCGCCGACCTGGTCGAGAAGGCGAGCCCCGCCGTGGTCAACATCAGCACGATCTCCGCGCCGGGCGAAGAAGTGGCGCGCGGCGAGGACTCGCCGTTCAACGAGTTCTTCCGCAAGTTCTTCGGCGAGCGCGAGGAGTCGCCGGCGACCGAGGATGCCCCGTTGCCGCAGCCGCAGTCGCTGGGCACGGGCTTCATCCTGTGGGCGGACGGCTACATCCTGACCAACCGCCACGTGGTGCGCGACGCGCAGGAAGTCATCGTCAAGCTGTCGGACCGCCGGCAGATGAACGCCAAGCTGGTCGGCACCGACGAGCGCAGCGACCTCGCCCTGCTGAAGATCGACGCCACCGGCCTGCCGGCGGTGAAGCTCGGCGACGCCAGGAAGCTGCGGGTCGGCGAGTGGGTGCTGGCCATCGGCTCGCCGTTCGGCTTCGACTATTCGGTCACCGCCGGCATCGTTTCGGCCAAGGGCCGCGCGCTGCCGAACGAGAACTACGTGCCGTTCCTGCAGACCGACGTCGCCATCAATCCCGGCAACTCGGGCGGTCCGCTGTTCAACGTCAGGGGCGAAGTGGTTGGCGTGAACTCGCAGATCTTCAGCCAGACCGGCGGCTACATGGGCGTGTCGTTCGCCATCCCGATCGACGT
>JANNKD010000292.1:0-2994 GCA_031396115.1 Gammaproteobacteria bacterium | reverse complement strand
GCCTGGTAGGCGACCTGCTCGAAGTCGAGGCCGGTCACCGGCGTCAGGTAGATACTGGTGTTGCGGCCTTCGCGCAGGATGTCGATGAACTTCACCGGCGTGGCGAAGTCCAGCACGTCGAGCCGCTTCTGCAGCTCGAGGTCGATGTCGGTATTGCGGAACTGCGCCAGCACGCGGTTGCCTTCCTCGCGCACGTCGACGATGGTGCGCGGATCGGCCAGCTTGACGATGACGCGGCCCTCGCCCTTCTCACCGCGGCGGAAATCCACCGACAGCACGCGGCTGGCGACGCCCGCCGGGCCGGCGCCGCCGGACGTCGTGGTCGCGCCGGTCGTGCCGCCCTGGACCTCGAGGAACACCTGGTTGCCTTCGGTGCGCACCGTATACGGCGCGAGCTCGGACATCTCGATGACGATGCGCGTGCGGCCCGCGGCCTCGGCCGCGGCCACCGAACGTACGCGGCCGGCGTTGACGCGCTTGAAGCGCTCCGGCACGGCGAGCTTGGTGTCGGCCAGGTCGAGGGAGACGCGCGCCGGCTTGTCGACGCTGAACACCACCGGCTCGGGCGCCGGCTGCGACAGGGTCAAGGTGATGCGGACGCTGCCGCCTTCGGTGGTGCCGACTTCGAGGCCGTCGAGGGTCCGCCCGCTGTTGGAGGGCGCGGCTTCCGCGGCGGCCTCCTGGGCCAGCGCACCCGGCGCCGCCAGCAGCAGAGCAACCCAGAGCGCCGCGGTGTGCGCGAGGGCGCGCCGGGCGAGGACATTATTCAGGTTCATGGCAAGACTCCGTTACCGCTACTGCGTCAGCGCAACCGCCGCGGGCCGCTGGATGTAGCCTCCCAGCCCGTCGGGGATGATTTCCATCAGCACGACTTCGGTTTCGCTGATGCCCGTGATCTTTCCGTAGTTCTGGCCCAGGTGATCGCCCACGCTGACGCGATGCACGACGGCGTCGGGCGCGCGGACCAGCGCGAAGGCGCGCTGCTGCATGGTGATGGTGCCGACCATGCGCAGGGCGTCGAGGGGAAACTCCTCCAGCGGCTCCTTCGGACGATTCAGGTCGGGGCGGATGGTGCCGGCGCCGCCCGCCGCGGCCAGCGAGGCATCGCGCGACTGCAGGACCGGCAGGAACGGATCGCGGCGCTCGCCCGGCTCGTAGGTGAACGGCTCGTACGGCTTGGGCTGCGGGATCGGCTCGATGTTCTTCGAGGTGCGCGACTTGACCTCCAGCGCGTACTCCTCGAGGTCGCCCATGTCCTGCGCGCAGCCTGCCGCGAACAGGGTGAGGCCGATCAAGCCGAAGCGGAGCGCGCTCACTTCTTACCCTTCTTCGGGCCCTTGGCCTTGGGCGCCTGGGCCGCGAGCTCGTTCTCGTCGAGGTAGCGATAGGTCTTGGCCGTCGCGGTCATGCGCAGCTGATCCTTCTTGCCGGGCTTGATGTCGACGTCCTCGACCGTGACGATGCGCGGCAGCGCGGCGACGCCGCTGACGAAGCCGCCCATCTCGTGGTAAGTGCCGTGCACGATGATGCGGCTCGGCACGACCGCGTAGAACTCCTTCGGCTGCTCGCCCTGCGGCTGGAACAGCTCCTCTTCGAGGCTGTTGGCCAGGCGCGTCTGCGAGATATCAATCAGCAGGTTGGCGATCTCGGCCTTGCTCGGCAGCTGGCGCAGCATCGCGCCGAACGACCGTTCCATGTCAGCCAGCTGCTCCTTGAGCGCGTCGAGCGCGGCCACCTTGCGCTGCTTGGTTTCGAAGGTCTGCTTGAGGCCGGGCTCCTTGGCCTGCTCGGCCGCCAGCTCCTCGAGCAGCGGCGTGACGAAGTAGTAGTACCCGCCGCCGGCCAGCGCCACCATCAGCACGATGACGGCGGTGAGGCGGACATACAGCGGCCAGCCCCCGGGATTCTTGGGATCGAGGGCATTCAGTTCGGCGGTGATTTGCTGGAGGTTCATTCCGCCGACTCCTCGGCCGCGCCGGCGGCCGCCGGTTTCTGCCGCGTCAGGTTCTTGAACTGCATCTGGAACTCGCTCTGGCGCCGCTTGTTGACGTCCTTGGTATTGATCACCACCAGCCGCGGGTCGGCGAACCAGCGCGAAGATTCGATGTTCTTCATGTAGGCCGAGACGCGGTTGTTCGACTCGGCGACGCCCTCGATGGTGACGCCCGCCCCCGACTGCTTCAGCGACTTGATGTACACGCCCTCGGGCAGCGTGCTCAGGATCTCGTCGAAGAAGTGCACCATCGCCGCGCGGCTGGCCTGCAACTCCTCGATGACCTTCATGCGCGCCAGCAGGTTGGCCTTGACCTTCTCCAGCTCCTCGATTTCGCGGATCTTCTTGTCCATCTCGACGATCTGCTGCTCGAGGAAGCGGTTGCGCTCGCGCTGGTAGTCGATGGCGCTGGACACGCCGAAGTACACGACTGCGATGCCGCCGATCGCCAGCAGCGCCCCCGCGCCGATCATGACGAAGAACTGCTGCTGCCGGACGGTCTTGAGTTCGGTGCGCCAGTCGAGCAGGTTTATTTTTACGGCCATGGCGCCCCCTTAATCAAACGCCCGGGAGGCGAGGCCGACCGCCACCAGCAGCGCCGATTCTTCCTTGGCGAGCTGGGCCGGCTTGGCGCGCGAGGCGATCGACATCTGCGCGAACGGCCGTGCCACCGCGCTGGGGATGTTGAGGCGCTCCTGGATGCGAGCGTCGAGGTTCACGATCTGCGCGCAGCCACCCGCCAGCACGATCTGGTCGATGTGCGTGAACTGGGTAGACGCCGAGAAGAAGAACTGCAGGGCGCGGTCGATCTGCTGGCCCATGTCGTTGACGAAGGCGGCCAGCACCTCGGCGTCGTAGGTCTCGGGCAGCGTGCCGTTCTTGAGCGCCTTGTAGGCGTCGTCGAACGACATCGCGTAGTGCCGCATGATGTCCTCGGTCAGCTGCTTGCCGCCGAAGGGCTGGTCACGCGTGTAGACGGTCTGCAGGTTGTGCAGGATGGT
>JANNKD010000270.1:0-8410 GCA_031396115.1 Gammaproteobacteria bacterium | reverse complement strand
TGCAGATATTCGCCACCGACCTCAACGAGGCGTTACTGGCCAAGGCCCGACAGGGGTTTTACGCCAGGGGCCTGCTGCAGGATGTCTCCCCCGAACGGCTGCGACGGTTTTTCGTCGAGGAGGAGGGCGGCTACCGGGTGATCAAGAGTCTGCGCGAGATGGTGGTGTTTGCGCGGCACAACCTGATCGGTGATCCGCCGTTCTCGCACATGGACCTCATCAGTTGCCGGAATCTGCTGATCTACCTCGAGCCGGTCCTGCAGCAGAAGGTGCTGCCCACGTTCCACTACGCGCTCAAGCCGGGCGGAACCCTGTTTCTCGGCGCGTCGGAGTCCATCGGCACCTTCGCCAAACTGTTTGAGCCGGCGGACCGGAAGCACAGGATCTTCGCCAGGAAGGTAGCGTCGACCCAGGCGGTTCTCCTGCCGATCGGAAAGAGTCGCGGCGAGCCGTCCATGCTCCAGCGTCAGGGCCCGGCCGGCGCCCGCCCGCCCGATCCGGCGCCGCAGGCGGAAGCCTTGAGCCCCGAACTCAGCGCCCAGCGCGAAGCGGACCGCGTCTCCATCAGCCAGTTCGCGCCCCCCGCCGTGCTGATCGATGCCGAGTTCCAGATTCTGCAGTTTCGCGGGACCACCGGCGCCTACCTGGAGCCCCCCACCGGCAAGGCCAGTTTCGACCTGCTCAAGATGGCGCGCGCGGGCCTGATGCTGTCGCTGCGCGCCGTCGTCAACAAGGCAAAAAAAGAGGGCAAGACGGCCCGCAAGCAGGGCATCCGGCTGCAGCAGAACGACGGCACCCGCCTGGTGAATGTGGAAGTCATTCCGCTGAAAAACCTGCGCGAGCGCCGCTTCCTGGTCGTGTTCGAGGACGCGCGGAAACCGGCGCGCACCAACGATGCCGCGTCACCGGTCAAGACCACCGGGGACCCTCCCGGCGCCAAGGTCGTGTCCCGGCGGATCGCGGAGCTGGAAGCGGACCTCGGCGAGACGCGCGACTACATGCAGTCCATCCAGGAGCAGTACGAGGCGGCCAACGAGGAGTTGCAGGCGGCCAACGAAGAGGTGCAGTCCGCCAACGAAGAACTGCAGAGCCTCAACGAGGAGCTGGAAACCTCCAAGGAAGAGCTGGAGTCGGCCAACGAGGAGCTGACCACCGTCAACGAGGAAATGAGCTCCCGCAATGTCGAGCTCAATCGGCTCAACAGCGACCTGCTCAATCTCCAGACCTCGTCCCGGCTCGCCATCGTGGTGCTGAACCGCGACCTCACCGTCCGCCGCTTCAGCGCGCAGGCGGCCACGCTGTTCGACCTGACGGGCCGGGACATCGGCCGCCCGATCGGGCATGTCCGGCACCACCTGGACCTGGCGCACGGGCTCGAGGAGTTCATCGCCGGGGTCATCGCCGACGTGCGCGAGCGCGAGCGCGAAGTCCGGGACCGGCACGGGCGCTGGCATTCCCTGCGCGTGCATCCCTACTTCACGGCCGACAACAAGGTGGACGGCGCGGTGCTGGTGCTGGTGGATATCGACTCGCTCAAGCACACCGAGCAGGCCGTGACCGCGGCGCGGGATTATGCAAACCACATCGTCCACACGGTCCGCGATCCCTTGTTGATCCTGGATACCGACCTGCGCGTCAACCGCGCCAATGAGGCGTTCTACGCCACGTTCGGCATTTCGCCGGCACAGGCCAACGCCGCGCTGATTTACGACCTGGGCGACGGCGGCTGGGACAGTCCGAGGCTGCGGGAACTGCTGGAGGAGATCCTGCCGCGCGACGGCTCGTGCGAGCATTTCGAGATCAATCATGACTTCGGACCTGCGGGCATGCGCAGCCTGCTGCTCAACGCGCGACGAATCCGGGACGAGCGCGGCGAGCCTCGCGAGATTGTGCTCGGCATCGAGGATGTGACCGAGCGCAGGCGGGCCGAAGCCGCGCTGCGTCTGCGCAGCGCCCAGTTCGAAGCCCTGTTCAATGCAGCGCCCCTCGGCGTTTACCTGGTCGATGCCGCCCTTCGCATCCGGCAAGTGAATCCCGTCGCACTCGCGGTCTTCGGCAATCTGCCGGACCTGGTGGGACGGGACTTCGACGAGGTCACTCGCATCCTGTGGCCGAAGGCCTACGCGGACGAAATGGTCCAGCGCTTCCGCCACACCCTGGCAACCGGCGAGGCGTACCTGACTCCGGAGCGGATCGAACAGCGGCTGGACCGCGGAGTGACCGAGTACTACGAGTGGCAGATTCACCGCATCCCGCTGCCGGACGGCAGCCACGGTGTGGTCTGCTATTTCCGGGACATCGCCTCCCAGGTGCGCGCCCGCACGGCGCTGGCCGAGTTTGACAAGCGGATTCGCGACATGACCCAGTCGAAGCCGCCGAAAGATGCGGCCGCAAAGTCGAACGGCAACAGCGACTGACCCGGACGAGCAGCTTGCAGGTCGGGATTTGGCAGCACTTCACGTGCATCTCTCGTTGTGGCTGCGCGGAATTCCGCTGTCGCTGTCGGCCGGCGTGGGATTCATGACACTGTCCGGTGTTGCCGTGCTGACCGGGTGGTGATGGTGTCCTACATCCGCTCGCTGCGTACCGAGGGAAAAACACTTGACGAGGCCATCGTGGAAGGCGCGATGACGCGGCTGCGTCCTATCCTGATGATCGCGCTGGTCGCGAGCCTGGGCTTTCTGCCGATGGCCTTGAATACCGGAATCCTGTCCTCGACACTGCTGACGCTGATCGTGCTGCCCGGGCTGTACCGCATGGCCTGGCGCGAAACGACCCTCGGCGAGCCGGCATGAACGACGCCCTGTTCGGCACTATTGCCATCACCGGCCTCGCGGTCGCCTTCCTGCACGCGGCCTTGCCGACCCACTGGCTGCCTTTTGTGCTGGCCGGTCGAAGACAGGGCTGGAGCCGCGGCAAGACCCTGACCGTCACCACGGTTGCGGGCGGTGGGCACGTATTGTTCACCGTCGCGCTGGGTGTCCTGGTTGCATGGCTGGGCATTGCCGTGGATCGCTGGACGGGCAGCGTCTTTCCCTACATTGCCGCCAGTGTCCTGATCGCCTTCGGGCTTTACTACGGGTTGCGTGACGGGCACGGCCCGCATGAACATCATCATGCGCACGGGCACGATCACGACGACGCAGAAACACATCGCGGCGCCAGCGACCGAGCCGTGGTGCTGGGCCTGCTGGCGGCGCTGACGTTTTCTCCCTGCGAAGGCTTCCTGCCCGTCTTCGTCGCCGGCGTGAAATTTGGCTGGGCCGGGTTCTTCGGCCTCTGCCTCGTGCTCGCGGTCGCCACGCTGGCCGGGATGCTGCTGTTGACCTGGCTGACCCTGCTCGGCCTGGAGCAGGCCAGGTTTGAAAAGCTGGAGCACTATGAGGGACGGATCGCGGGCGGGCTGTTGATCGCTTTGGGCCTGGCGGTGCTGATCCTGGAGACATGAACATGGCCGACGCCCGACCGCAACCGTGCCCTTGTCCGTGCGCCGGCCAGGCCGATGAGTGTGCTGCAAGCCGTAACGATTCAACTGCCGACCGCTAACTGAGATCTCGAAAGCTTCATAGCCACCCTCCCGTGAATCCCGCGCGCCGCAAGCCGGTGACTATGCAGGGGCAATCGCGCATTAATTGCCATAGCAAGCCGCTGCGATAATTTTCGATCATCAAAATGATCGGCCCCTGATTGAGCCCGTAATGCCACGGTGACACCCACCAGCCATATGGATTGCCGGGCGTTCCAGGGTGGGTGGGGTTGAATGATGCTTTGAAGCCGTAAGAGTTGAACTTGGTCAACCTGGCTTGATGAACGCAATGGTGGAGCGCGGGCAACACGATTTCGGGTGCGAACGGCAGCGACGCCACCAGGGCCCACGGCGCAAGGGTGCCGTCGTCAGGCCCGTATGGCACGCCGCGCCCCGCATAATCAAAAAATTGCCGATCAATGCCGTCTATTTTCAGGGTGGCGGGGCCGGGTCCCTCGCTTGCGGTAATTCCCCAGCAATGAGGGCCGTAGTCCTTGAACTTAAGCGGGTTGTCGATCGCGTACTGCTGTTGTACATAAGTTGCACGACGACTGTTCTCGAAATAGTCGATGCCTCGGTCACGCATGAAGGCGTCCTGGATGCCGCGAAAATCAATCCAGACATGCGAGAGCTGATGGATGAATAGCGGCCCGCCGTACAGATAGTCCTGCCCGTAACAATGCTCCCACCGGTACGAGGAAGCCCACGCCGCGTAGCTCTGCTCGGGCAGCGGATGAGTTGGCGAGCCCAGCCCCAGGACATACAGCAGCAACGCCTCGTCGTAGCCTTTCCAACGGTAGGGTAGGAAGCCGCTTTCGGGCTTCCAGCCGTGCGTCACCGTTGCGCCCTGGTTTTGCGCCCACTGCCAGTCGGCGCGGCGGTAGAGCGCTTCGGCAAGTGTGCGGATTTCACTCTCGTCCGCAGTACTGGCGTTGAAATAAATGCCGGCGGTCAGCGCACCGGCCAGCAAAAAGGCGCTGTCCACTGTCGACAGTTCGCATTGCCAGGCACGACGGCCGGTCTGCATGTCGAGAAAGTGGTAGTAAAAACCCTTGTAGCCGGTTGCGTCGGGCTCAGGACCGTGCGGGCTATTCCAGAAAAAACGCAGCGTCGCAAGCGTTCGCTCCACCGCCGCCTCCCGCGACATGAATCCGCGTTCGACACTGACCGAATAGCAGGCCAATGCAAGGCCGGTGGCGGCAATGCTCGCCGGCCAATCCGCCGCGGTCTTGTCGATCACGAGGCCGTTGGATGGGTTGGTTTCATGCAAGAAATAGCCGAATGTTTCGCGCTGGAGTTTCTCCAGTTCGGCGTCGGCGGCCTGATTCTTGTGCCCCAAGACAGGCGACGGGTTCACGGTGACAGGGCCCTCAAGCGACGACCCCAAACAAGGCCCCAACGCCAGCGGTCAGGGCCATCGCCAGGGCGCCCCAGGGCTCATTTCGTTGCGCTCCCTGCGTCCCGTGGCATACCCCAACGCCAATCGCGGATTTCCGGCAAGTCCTGGCCGTACTTGCTGATGTGTTGCTTGTGCTCGCTCAGCTTGTCCTTGAGCTGTTGCTTCAGGAAGATGCCCTTGTCTCCGGTTTGCGGCAGGCGGTCGATGGTGTCCATGACGAGATGAAAGCGGTCAAGATCGTTCAGAACCGTCATGTCGAACGGGGTGGTGACAGTGCCCTCCTCCCTGTAGCCGCGGACGTGGATGTTGTCGTGGTTCGTGCGCCGGTAGGTCAGCTGGTGAATCAACGATGGGTAGCCATGGAAGGCGAAGATGACCGGCTTGTCCTTGGTGAAGATCTCGTCGAAAGCGGAATCGCTTAGCCCGTGCGGGTGCTCGGTGTGCGGCTGAAGCCTCATGAGGTCGATGACGTTGACAACCCGGATTTTCAGGTCTGGAAGATGCTCGCGCAGGATGGAGACGGCGGCGAGCGTCTCCAGCGTGGGCACGTCGCCACAGCAAGCCATCACCGCGTCAGCAGCAACGCCCTGGTCGTTGCTTGCCCACTGCCAGATACCGACGCCTTCGATGCAATGCTGGACGGCGGCATCCATGGGTAACCACTGTGGCGATGGGTGCTTGCCCGCGATCACCAGGTTGACGTAGTGGCGGCTGCGCAGGCAGTGGTCCATCACCGACAGCAGACAGTTGGCATCGGGCGGAAGGTAAACGCGCACGATCTGGGCCTTCTTGTTCATGACCACATCGATGAACCCAGGGTCCTGGTGCGTGAAGCCGTTGTGATCCTGGCGCCAGACATGCGAGGCGAGCAGGTAATTCAAGGAGGCGATCTTTCGCCGCCATGGGAGGTGCGACGTGACCTTCAGCCATTTCGCGTGCTGGTTGAACATCGAATCGACAATGTGGATGAACGCCTCGTAGCAGTTGAAGAGCCCATGCCGCCCGGTGAGGAGGTAGCCCTCGAGCCAGCCCTCGCATTGGTGCTCGCTGAGCATCGAGTCCAGCACACGCCCCGTGGGCGCCAGAAACTCGTCGTCCGGTACGGTCGCAGCGTCCCATTGGCGTTTGGTGACCTCGAATAGCGCCCCCAGGCCGTTGGAGAGTGTCTCGTCAGGGCCGAATACGCGGAAGTTGCGCTGATCGCTGTTCTGCTTTGCAACATCGCGCAGGAAGGGGCCAAGCACGCGCGTGTCACCGATGCCGCGCACTCCCGGCGAGGGCACGTCTGCTGCATAGTCACGGAAATCCGGCATGCGCAGGTCACGGAGCAGAATGCCGCCGTTGGCATGAGGATTGGCGCCCATGCGTCGTTCGCCCGTGGGTGCAAGATCGGCGAGTTCCGGGATCAGCCGGCCGTGCTCATCGAAGAGTTCCTCCGGCCGGTAGCTCCTGAGCCACTCTTCAAGCAGTTTCAGGTGTTCTGGATGCGCGGCCGGATCGGAAAGTGGCACCTGGTGCGAACGGAAGGTGCCTTCAACCTGCCGGCCATCGATCATCTTCGGTCCCGTCCAGCCCTTGGGTGAACCGAGGACGATCATCGGCCAGCGCGGGCGGCCAAGGTTGCCGTTGACGCGCGCATCCCGCTGCATACTCTTGATCTGCTCCACCACTGTATCGAGCGTCGTGGCCATCGCTTCATGCATCGGCCCGGGTTCGTGACCTTCGACGAAGAACGGCGTCCACCCATAGCCCCGCAGCAGCTGTTCGAGTTCCTCTCGGGTGATGCGGGCGAGGAGTGCCGGATTGGCGATCTTGTAGCCGTTGAGGTGCAGGATCGGCAGCACCGCGCCGTCGGTGGCCGGATCGAGAAACTTGTTGGAATGCCACGCCGTGGCCAGCGGTCCGGTTTCCGCCTCGCCATCTCCAACGACGCAGGCGACGATCAGATCGGGATTGTCGAATACCGCGCCGAACGCATGACTGAGCGAATAGCCCAGCTCTCCGCCCTCGTGGATCGAGCCCGGGCACTCCGGCGATGCGTGGCTGGGAATTCCTCCCGGAAACGAAAACTGCAGGAACAGCTTCCGCAGGCCGGCCTCATCCTGGCTGATGTCAGGATAGATTTCGCTGTAGGTGCCTTCAAGATAAGTGTTGCTCACGACGGCTGGGCCGCCGTGCCCCGGGCCGGAGACATAAATCATGTCGAGGTCGTATTTCTTGATGACCCGGTTCAAGTGGAGGTAAATGAAATTCTGCCCCGGGGTCGTGCCCCAGTGCCCCAGGGGCATGCGCTTCACATCCGTGAGCGCCAGCGGCCGCTTCAGCAACGGATTGTCGTAAAGATAGATCTGGCCGACCGACAGATAGTTGGCGGCGCGCCAGTAGGCATCCATCTGCTGGCGCATTTCCGGCGTGAGCGTGTTGGTGTTCATGATTTGGGGGGCCGGCGTGCGCCGATACGCAGAACGCAAATGACCGACTTCGCGATCAGGAGTTCCGGCGTTGCGTGAAATCGGTCACGCCCTCGGTGCGCGCCAGGTAGTAAGCCAGGACGGGCCGACGTTCCGCCACGGTGGCGACTTGCAGTGCGCTCGCGCTCGACCATCACGCGACTGAGTTGCTGTTTGTTGGCGACATTGCCGCCATCGCATCGGTGGCCATGCGTCGAGTGCACCAGCCTGCGTAGGCCCGGCCAAAGAGCAGTCCGAGCCCATGGGATAAGCCGCGTGGCGGAAGCTGGTAGTCGATGAACACCACCAGGCGCGAGCGATTCCCCTGTGGCCGACGGTGGTCGTCCAGATGCGCAAAGAGGCGATGCGCGCCGGCGGCAACATCGACCTCGCTGCGGTGATGAAGCGGGTAGCGATCACGGTCCATGCCCGCTTCCTATACGGTTGCAGGGGTTGCCACTGCGGCAGGTGCGTCCCCTGGCTTCGGCGTGACGGCTGCATCCGGCGTCCCGGGCGCCGCTGCCTTGCCAGGCTGCCGGATGCCCGCGAGCTTGGTGCGCTTCAGCATCAGCGCATTGATCGCGACGATGAGAGTACTGCCAGACATCGACAGTGCTGCAATCTCCGGACTCAGAACAAAAGGGTACAAGACGCCTGCAGCGACAGGGAACGCGATCGCGTTGTAGCCCACCGCCCACCAGAGGTTCTGGTGCATCTTTCGCAACGTCGCGCGAGAGAGTTCGATGGCGGCGACGATGTCATACGGATCGCTCTTCATCAGCACTACATCGGCGCTTTCCATTGCGACGTCGGTGCCGGCGCCAATGGCAAACCCGACGTCTGCCTGGGTCAGCGCAGGGGCGTCGTTGACGCCATCGCCCACCATCCCGACCCTCTTCCCCGTGGCCTGCAGCTCTTTGACCTTCTCGGCCTTCTGCGCCGGCAGCACGTCGGCCAACACGCTGTCGATGCCCAGATCCGCGGCAATGCGCTTGGCCGTGGCCGCGTTGTCGCCGGTGAGCATCACCACTTCGA
>JANNKD010000226.1:0-4028 GCA_031396115.1 Gammaproteobacteria bacterium | reverse complement strand
GCCTCGGTCGCCGCCTTCGGCCAGATCCTGCGCGGCGGGCGCTACACTGAGGGCTACGGTTACGCGGACGTGCTGGCGCTCGCGCGCGCGGCGCGCGGCGACGATGCGCAGGGCTGGAAGAGCGAGTTCGTCCAGCTCGTGGGACTGGCGCAGGACCTGGGCACGCAAGCGGCGAACCGTGGCACACCGGAGATCAGCGACTGAGCGTCGAGGCGGCGGTCGCGTCCGTCGCAGGCAATGGCGACGAGGCGCTGATGCAGGCGTACGCGGGCGGCGACATGGCGGCGTTCGAGACGCTGTATCGCCGCCACAAGGACGCCCTGTACCGCTACCTGCTGCGCGGCACCTCGTCGCCCGACACCGCCGCCGAGTTGTTACAGGACGTATGGAAAAACCTGATCCAGTCCCGCATGCGCTACCGCCCCGACGCACCCTTCGGCGCCTTCCTGTTCAAGCTGGCGCACAACCGGTTGATGGATCATTTCCGCAGGCAACGCCCGATGACAGAAGTGCCCGAGGACCTGCCCGCGCCGGAGTCCGATCGGCCCGACGAGACCGTCGCGCGCCGGCTCCAGGCGGCGCGCCTGCTGCGTGCGCTAGCGCTGCTGCCGGCGGAGCAGCGCGAGGTCATCGTGCTGCGCGAGGAGCGCGACCTCACGCTCGAACAGATCGCCGAGGTCCAGGGCGTCGGCCGCGAAACCGTCAAGAGCCGGCTGCGTTACGCGCTGGCCAAGTTGCGGGAGGTGCTCGATGACGCAACCTGACGACCGCGAACTCGAGCAATACCTGGACGGCGGCAGCAAGCTGTCGCGGCGCTATCGCGATGCCAGCAGCGAGACCTCGCCGCCGGATGTCGACGAGGCCATCCTGGCGCGCGCGCGCGCGGAGCTGCGCCGCAAGCCGAGCCTCAACCGCATGCTGGCGCCGTGGGCGCTGGCCGCATCGCTCGTGTTGGGCGTGAATCTGGCGTGGAACGTCTACCAGTCCGCGCCGGCCCCGGGCGAGGGGCCAGTGCTGGCCGAGAAGGAGTCGCGCGATGACGCCTTCGTGCCCGAGCCGCCGCCGCCCGCGGCGGCGCCTGCGCCGCGGCCCGCCGAGCAACTCGTGCGCAAGGCCCGCGCCGCCGCTCCGGCGCCCGCGCTGCAGGAGTCCCTTGAACGCGACGCCGAGGGTGCCGCGCGCGAAGACGACAGCCGCCAGCGCCTGGCGAAGAGCGAGCCGCTGGCATACGCGGAAGAGCAGGCGACCGCGTCGCAGCGCAACGAAACGCTTGCGGCGCAACGGTCGGCCGGCGCCGCCGCGCCCGCCGCCGCGCTGGCACCGTCGTCGTTGGCCGATGCCGCACCGCTGTCCGAGAGCGCCAGGATCGACCACCTGATCAACTTCATCGGCAACCTGGCGGGCGCGACCTTCGTGCGCAACGGCAAGGACTACGGCGCGACCGAGGCGGCCAAGCACCTGCAGCACAAGCGCGAGAAGGCCGGCAATCGCGTCAAGACCGCCGACGATTTCATCCGCCTGTGCGCCTCACAGTCGTACCTCTCGGGCGAGGCCTACCTGATCCGCTTCGCCGACGGCCGCACCAGCACCGCCGAGGACGTGCTGCGCGAGGAGCTTGCGCGCATCAGCGCAGCAGACTGACCAGCATCCCGGCGCCGAGCACCAGCAGCACCGCGCCCATGGCGCGGTCGATCCAGTGCGCCACGTGGCGCAGCTTGCGGCGCGTGGCGGGGTTGCCGAGCATGGTCGCGACGAAGGCGAACCAGCCGAAGGTGGCCAGCGGGATCCACACGCCGAGCGTGACCTTCAGCGCCGTGGACACCGGCCCCGTCACCACGGCCGTGAACAGCGCGACGAAGAACAGCACGGCTTTCGGGTTCAGCACGTTGGTCAGCACGCCGATGCCGAAGAACTTCGCGTAGTCGCCGGGCTGCGCCGGCGGCAGCTGCTCCTCGTTATCGGGCAGCGGCCGGGCGCGCACCGCCTGCGAGCCCATCCACAGGAGGAACAACGCGCCGGCCACGCCGAGCAGGGTCAGGGATTGCGGATAGCGCTGCGTCAGCCAGTTCAGCCCGAACAGTCCGTAGGCGACGTGGAACAAGATGCCCGCGCCGATGCCGCCCGCGGTCCACAGGCCGGCGCCGCGGCCGAAGGCCAGCGACTGGCGCACGACCATCGCGAAATCAGGCCCCGGGCTCGCCACGGCCAGCGCGTGCGCGAGCGCCACCGTCAGGAACACCGCCCACTCGGTCTGGATCAACATTCCTGTTACGGCCGGCCTTCGGCCGGCCGCGGGTTCGCGGCGCCGGGCCACGGGCCCGGCGTCGTGCCGACGACCTTGGTCTCGGTTTCTTCCTTGAACACCGTCATGCCGCGCGATTTGTAGTTGGCCAGCGCGGCGGCGTGGTCGAGCGTGCAGGTGTGCACCCAGACGCGCCTGGCGCCCATGGCCCAGGCTTTCTCGAGCGCGACGGTCAGCAGGTGGCCGCCGAGCTTGCGGCCGATGAATTCCTGCGCGATGCCGAAGTAGGCCAGCTCGACCTGGTCATCGGCCTGCTTCTCGAGCTCGAAGTAGCCCGCCGGCGTGCCGCTGACGTACATCACCCAGGTCTGCAACTCGGGCCGGTCGAGCCACTTCAGCCACTGCGCCCAGGTCCACGGCAGGCGATCGGTCCAGTGCCAGCCGCCGCCGATGCTGGTGTAGAGGAAACGATTCAGCGCGGGCGAGGGCACCTCGGCGCGGATGATGGCGGGCGCTGGATCGGGCACGGGCGAGCGCCGCAGCTGATCCGGCGAGCGCATCTCGAGGAACCACCGCGTGACCTTGTGGTCCGGCGACGCCCGCATCTCGCCAGTGCGCAGGTGCTCCTCAGGCTGCATAGGTCTCCTGGAGGTATTGCAGGATGGCTTCCGATTCGAACATTTCCTTGCCGCTGTTCGGATCGATCAGGTACGGCAGTTGCACGCGGCGGGTGCGATCGGCCAGCGTCTTGCGGTTGCGCGTAGTGTCCTTGGCCGACTTGTGCAGCTTGTCGCGCACGCCCGGCGGGCCGAGGTCCTTCCAGTGGCCCTTGCCGGTGCTGCGCAGCACGTACGGCAACTCCAGCTCGCTCAGGACCTCGCGCACCAGGCGCGAGTACGGGCTGGCCTCGAAGCTGAACAACTCGAGCGGCTTGGCCGGCGCGCGCGAGGGCCGCACGCGGATGCCACGGCCGCCGCGCGCGATCGTGGCCAGGGTCGAGGTGGCGACCTTGATGCGGCGGTCGAGGAACCCCGGTTCGGAGTTCTGGTCGGCGTAGGTCAGGCGCAGATACGGGACGATGTCGTACGTGTGCCGGCCGGTGTTGGGATCTACCAGGAACGGGAACTGGAACTTGCCGCCCATCTCCTTGACCCGCGGCCGAAAGCGCTTGCCGCCCTTCGGGCAGGGGTAGATCAGGGCATCGAGGTCGAGTTCGGTCAGCGCCTCGCGCACCAGGCGGCTGAACGGGCAGCCTTCGTACTCGTACAGCTCGAGCAGTTTCGCCGGCTGGCGCGAGGCCGGCCGGTAGGCGGCCGTGCCGCGCCAGCCGCGCAGTTGGCTGGCCAGCAGGGAGGAGGCGACCGCCAGGCTGTGCCGCAGGCCCATGGCTAACGTCCCGAAAATAAAGGGCGCGCAGGTTAAACCTTCCCGGTCCTTGGCGCATCTCAGGGACAATGACGACCATGGTCGCGACGGCGGACTCGGGCAACTGGGCGCGGGCAGGTCAGGCGGACGATGAGTCCGCGCTGGTCGGCCGTGCCAAGGGCGGGGATTCCCGCGCCTTCGAGCAGTTGTATCGCCGCCACAGCGACAAGGTCTATGGCTTGTGCGTGCGGCTGTGTCAGGGCGACCGCGCCAAGGCCGAGCAGGCCACCCAGGACGC
The DNA here is from genome assembly GCA_031396115.1 of Gammaproteobacteria bacterium. Classification (GTDB taxonomy): domain Bacteria; phylum Pseudomonadota; class Gammaproteobacteria; order Nevskiales; family Nevskiaceae; genus JACPFV01. The sequence continues at coordinate 123 of JANNKD010000226.1, read as the reverse complement.
CTTCGTGCGGGCCTGGGAGAAGCTCGACAGTTTTCGCGGCGACGCGCAGTTCGGCACCTGGCTGCATCGCATCACGGTCAACGTCGTGCTCGGCGAGCACCGGCTGCTGCAGCGCTGGACCAC
>JANNKD010000212.1:0-3037 GCA_031396115.1 Gammaproteobacteria bacterium | reverse complement strand
CTCAAGTGGCCTACTTATAGGCCTTCGCGATCTCGGTACGCGCCAGCGCCAGCGCCTGGCGCATCTTCCACGCCTCGTACTTGTCGCGGTCGGCGACCGCCGCGTAGACCGCGTCGATCGCGCCGTTCACGCCCTTGGGCGCGTTGCCCCCGCCCTGCAGTGCGGTCACCAGCACGGCCGTGGCCATGGCCGCCTGCTCGGCGATGGCGAAGTCGGATGCGCGCGGCCCGCTCGCGCCGTCGATCAAGGCGAGGGCCAGCTGGCGCAACTGCGCACGCGGGGTCTCGTGCTGCGACGCCAGCGGCAGCACCTCCGACTCGAGCAGCTTCTGCGCCGAGGCCGCGCGCTCGCGCAGCCCGGCGGCGCTGGCCTGCGACGCCTGGTGCAGCGCGCGCAATTCGGCGCGCCAGCGCGTCCCCAGCTCGGGCTTGACCACGTCCAGCCACACGGCGACGTGGTGCAGCGCGGTATCGGCGAGCCGCACGCGTCCCGGCGGCAGGCCGCTGGCCGGATCGCCTTCCCAGCGCGGCGGCTGCATCGGGTGGTGGCAGGCGTTGCAGCTGAACCAGACCAGCTCGGGGAACACGGCGTCGCCCGGCGCCGCCGCGAGACCGGCGACCACGCCGCGCGCCGCGACGACCTGCCCGATGGCCCAGTTGCGCGCGCTGTCGGGCTTGCCCTTGCGCCTGGCGTAATCGGCGTCCACGTCGTAGTGCGCCGGCTGGAGCGCAGCGAAGGTGTCGAGCTCGAACAGCAACGGCGGATGCCCGGCGCCCATGATGGCGTGCGTCATCGGCCGCGCCGCGCTGCCCTGGTGGCAGGACAGGCACAGCTCGGCCCGCGCGGCCGGTTCCCAGGTCGGATAGAGGCCGTCGGCGAGGCGCTGCTTCATGCCCGCGTAGCCGCGCTGGTGCGGCGCGAACCATTTTTCCGACGCGCCGTGGCAGGCCTCGCAGCCGACGCCGTCCGACAGCTGGAAGCGCCCGCCGCGGTCGGCCGCCGGCACGTTGTCGGCGTGGCACACCAGGCACATCTCCGCGCTGGTGGCGTCCGCCAAACCCAGGTTGGCGGCGATGCGCCGCGAGCGGTCCGTGCGCAGCGTGCTGAAGGCCTGGGCGTGCTGGTCCTTGCGCTGCCACAGCAGGTACTCGTCCTGCCTGACGTTGGCCCCGGCCATGCGCGCGGCGCCGTGACAGGCGCTGCCGGCACAGCTCGCCACGCCGAGGTGCTTGTCGGCGGCGGCAAGGTCGCCGCACGCCACGGTTGCGAGGAGAATGACCGCCGCGCGGAGCTGCACCTGCATTTCAGATCCAGTAAGTCCTTGCGGCTTGCGGTGGCGCATTCTAGGCTGAGCCTTGGGGATCATGCGAGCGGGTACCGGTGGCTGACTCCGTCAAGATTGCGATCGTGGGTTCCGGCCCCTCCGGCCTGTCCGCGGCCGCGCACGCGGCCGAACTCGGCCTGTCCTACGCCCTGCTCGAGGCCGAGCCGCACCTCTCCAACACCATCTTCCGCTACCAGAAAGGCAAGCACGTCATGGCCGAGCCGGGCGTGCTGCCGCTGCGCAGCCCGCTGAAGTTCGATGCCGGCCGCCGCGAGCAAATCCTGTCGAACTGGGCGCACGGCGCCGCGCAGCTCAAGATCAAGGCGCGCATGTCCGCGCCGGTCACGGCGATCCAGGGCAGCAAGGGCAATTTCACGCTGACGCTCGGCATCGGCGGCGGCACGCTGCAGGCCGAGAACGTGGTGCTGGCCATCGGCCTGCAGGGCAACATCCGCAAGCTCGGCGTGTCCGGCGAGGACGCGCCGTTCGTGCAGTACACGCTCGACGACCCCGACGAGTACCAGGACGAGGCCATCGTCATCGTCGGCGCCGGCGACGCCGGCATCGAGAATGCGCTGGCGTTGATGGGCCACAACCGCGTCACCATCCTGAACCGCGACAGCGAGTTCACGCGCGCCAAGGAAGCCAACAACGCCGCCGTGCTGAAGGCCCTCTCGAACGGGCAGATGAAGTGCCTGTACAAGGCTGGCATCGCCAAGGCCGAGCCGCTCGAAGGCCGGCCGCGCGGCCGCCTGACCATCAAGGCCGACACGGGCGAGGTGACGTTCGACTGCGACCGCGTGATCGCGCGTCTCGGCGCCATGCCGCCGCGCAAGTTCGTCGAATCCGCCGGCGTCGCCTTCCCGAGCAAGGATCCCAACAGCGTGCCGGCGGTGTCGCCGACCTACGAGTCCAACGTGCCGGGGCTGTACATCATCGGCGCGCTGGCGGGCTTCCCGCTGATCAAGCAGGCGATGAACCAGGGCTACGAGGTCATCGAGTTCATCGAGGGCCGCGACGTCGAGCCCGCGGACACCCCGCTGCTGCGCCAGAAGTTCACCGGGGTGCCGCAGTGGGGCGGCGTCAACGCGGCGCTGGACTACATCCGCACGCGCGTGCCGGTGCTGTCGCCGCTGACGCCGCTGCAGCTGCGCGAGTTCCTGCTCGACAGCGAGGTGCGCACGCCGGCGCCCGGCGACCTGATCTTCGCGCGCAACGACTACACCGACACCTTCTACTCGATCGTCGAGGGCATCGTCGAGGTGCAGATCTCGCCGACCGACCCCACCAAGACCGTGCGCCTCGGCGCCGGCGAGTTCTTCGGCGAGATGAGCCTGATCTCGGGCCGGCGCCGCTCGGCCACGGTCAAGGCCGGCCCGGGCTGCGTGGTGATCGAGACGCCGCGGCGGTCGATGAACAAGCTGATCAATTCCGTGGCCGACGTGAAGCGCGTCGTCGACGAGACCTTCATCCGCCGCGCGATCCAGGCCCACTTCGCATCGAACGTGCCGGCGGAGGCGCTGGCCGACATCGTCGCCACCGCGCGCATCGAGCGCTTCCGTCCGAACGAGGTGCTGTTCAAGCAGGGCGACACCGGCGACTGCCTGCACCTGATCCGGCGCGGCTCGGTCATGGTCACGAAAGAGGTCGGCGGCAAGGACATGGTGATGGCCTACGCCCCGGCCGGCCAGTACGTCGGCGAGATGGCGCTGA
>JANNKD010000198.1:0-2601 GCA_031396115.1 Gammaproteobacteria bacterium | reverse complement strand
TGAATGCTCGTGCTTGGGTCACCACAGTCCACGCCCCACATGCCGCAATCAGCGTCAGTGGTGCCCGCCGGACGCCGGTAGGGGCCTTCCTTGAGCGTAAGTGCGTAACTCAAGCCCGATGGCAGCTTGCCGCTTCTTTCTAACGTGTACGGCTCGCGCTCAGCCCAGCTTGGGCCGGCGATCAGGAGTGCGAGCAGCAACGCGCCGACCCTCATGATTAGTGCGCCCAACGCCAATTAGATATTGAAATGACGCCTAATCCGGCCCAGGGCCGGGTTAGGACTGGGGACGACCGAGCGGTTTTTTGTCCAACCGCCCCCCGCGGGCATAATGCCCTGACAACAAGAACAAGAGGGTGATCCATGAATACCCCGCAAGACTCCCCACGACCCACTCCCGCACCGCGCCTGCTCGACCAGGTCCGCGAAGTGCTCCGGTCTCGCTACTACAGCGCGCGGACCGAGGAGACCTATTTGCACTGGATTAAACGCTTCATTCGTTTCAACGGCAAGCGCCATCCGCGCGACCTCGGTGCGGTGGAGGTTACGACGTTCCTGTCGTACCTGGCCAACTCGGCGAATGTCGCGGCTTCGACCCAGAATCTTGCGCTGGCGGCGATCCTGTTCCTCTACAAGGAGGTGCTGGCGGTGGAACTGCCGTGGCTCAAGGACGTCGTCCGCGCGAAGAAGCCACGGCGTCTTCCGACGGTGCTGTCCGTGCCTGAGGTCGAAGCGCTGCTGTCGCGTCTGGATGACGACGAGGCCGGGCTGGTGGTGCGCCTGCTGTACGGGACCGGCATGCGGGTGATGGAGGCGCTTCGCCTGCGGGTGAAAGACGTGGAGTTCGAGCGCCGACAGCTGATCGTCCGCGAGGGCAAGGGCGGCAAGGACCGTGTCACGGTTCTGCCGCAGCAACTGCAGGCGCCGCTGCAGGCGCAGCTCACGCTGCGACGCACGGTATTCGACCGCGACCTCGTGGCCGGCAAGGCGTCGGTATGGCTGCCCGACGCGCTCGCCCGCAAGTATCCGAGCGCCGCGGTCGAGTGGGGCTGGCAATACGTGTTCGCTGACGATCACCACTCGCGCGATCCGCGCAGCGGCGTCGTGCGGCGCCACCACTTGAACGAGCAGAAAATCCAGCGCGCGGTCCGCAATGCTGCGCGCCGCGCGAGCCTGGTCAAGCACATCTCGCCGCACGTGCTGCGCCACTCCTTCGCCACGCACCTGCTCGAAGGCGGCTACGACATCCGCACGGTGCAGGAGCTGCTCGGCCACTCGGACGTGAGCACGACGATGATCTACACCCACGTCCTCAACCGCGGCGGGCGCGGCGTGGTCAGTCCACTGGATCGCTTGTGATGTGTCATCCCGAGGAGCGAAGCGACGAGGGATCTCGTTCAGGACGAGATCCCTCGCTACGCTCGGGATGACACACGGTCCATCACCGCGTACGCAACCGGCAGCACGGCCAGGAACCACAGCGCCATCAGCGCCGTGACCAGCGCGTCGAACACGACGTTGTTGGTCGACGGGTGGACGAAGCGGTCGTGGAAGCGCAGCAGCGGCCGACCGCTGCGCCGCAGCGCGACGTCACACCAGAAGAACGGCTGCCAGCCGTTCTGCCGCGTGTAGCGCCCGGCGCGCCAAACGATCTGCGCGGCGCGCCGCCAGCCGGCCTCGCGCAGCACGCGCCGCACCAGCGCGAGCTGCGGGCCGAGCCGCAGCCGCCCGGTCGCGTCCTGCGTGGCATACACCTCGTGCGCGCGGGCGAAGTATTCGTCGGCGCCGGCGGCGTGCAGTCCCATGATCAACGCCATCAGCGTGTAACGGCGCCGCTCGCCTTCGACTTCGAAGCGCCGGGCCGACGTCGTCAGCCGGCCGGACAGGGCGAGCCACCGTCCACCGGCGAAGATCCTGGCGGCGATGCGTTGGTCTTCGAGAAACGGCAGGCGCTCGTCGAAGCCGCCCAGCTCCTGGAAGTACGCAGCCGGCAGCAACAGGCCCTGGTCGCCGTTGATGGTGCCGGGGCGGTTCAGCGCGGTTTTCTCCTCGAGGTAGCGGTAGAACAGCTCGCGCCCGGGTCGGGTGCGCGCAAAGCGCAGCGGCCAGTGCCCGGCTGCGCGCGGGCCGGCCGCGACGAGCGCATTCAGCGCCTCGCGCAATTGCGTCGGACTCTCCATCCGCGAGTCGGCGTGCAGGAACAGCAGGATGGGCGCTGCGGCTTCGCGCGCGCCGGCATTCATCTGCGCGCCGCGCCCGCGCGGCGCCAGCACCACCGTGGCCCCGGCCTGCCCGGCCAGCGCCGGCGTGTCGTCGGTCGAGCCGCCGTCGGCGATGATGACTTGCAGCGTGATGTCGCGCTGCGCGCGCAGGTCGTCGAGCAGCGCGGGCAGCGCCGCGGCTTCGTTGAGTGTCGGAATGACAACCGAAAGGTCCACGCGATCCTGTAGGAGCGCCTCTTAGGCGCGACTCATTTTAGTCCCAGCGCGTCGATCGCCGTCGCATCCAGCCCGAACGGCCCAGCGTAATCCCAGTGCGTCCACGGAATGCGGCGCTGCTCGAGCGCCGTGCGCACGTCGGTGAGCCACGCCGCGCGGTCGGC
>JANNKD010000190.1:0-4514 GCA_031396115.1 Gammaproteobacteria bacterium | reverse complement strand
CTTGCATCGCGTGGCGCACCGCGGCAGGGTCGGTGACGTCGGCGACGTGCCAGTCGATCGCCGCGTCGCCGGCGCGGCGGTCCAGGCCGCGCACGCGCAGGCCCTGCTGCACGAGTTCGGCCACGACGTGACGGCCGAGCAGCCCGGCCGCGCCGGTGACGAGGACGTGGGCGGTGGTCAGGTCGGCCCCCTGCTGTGCCGCGCACCGGTCCCCCCGAGGGGGAGCGAGCGCCTTCGGAACGGCCGGGCGTGTCTCATTGGGGTACCTTCGTGCTGCGCACTGCGGTATTCGCCTTGGGAACGGCCCGGCGGCTCATGCCGCCAGCTCCGCCGGGCACGGCGCGAAGCCGCATTTCGCCAGCATCCGGTGGCTGCGCAGGATCGCCGCCTCGGGATCGGAATCGATGATCTCGAGCATGCAGCTTCCCTGGTAGTCGATCTCGTCGAGCGCGTCATGGACGGCGGCGAAATCCACGTCACCGCAGCCGACCGCGTCGTGGCGCCAGACGCGGCGCGTGGTGTCCGAGCAATGCACGACCCGCACCAGGTCGCGCAGCTGGCGCAGCCCGTCGGCCGGCACCTCGCCGATGAAGTGCGCATTGGCGACGTCATAACAAACGCCCAGCGTGGGCGAGCCGATGCTGCGCACGAAGCTGCCGAGCGAGGCCGCGTCGGGGAACGAGGCGAAAGGCACGTTCTCGAGCGCCAGTCCGACGCCGCGCGCCTCGGCGTACGGGATCAGGTGGTCCAGGCTCTCGCGCATCCAGCCGCGGCGCTGCTCGGGGTCGGGCGCCAGCAACGGGTTGACCCGGCCCGGCACCGTGATCAGCTGCGGGATGCCGAGGTCGGCCGCCAGCTCGATGGCCGAACTGAACACCGCCACCGAGTAGGCGCGCGTGCGCCGCAGCGGGCTGGCCAGGTTGACGTCCAGGCTCGGCAGGTTGAGCGAACGCAGCACGCTGCCGTCGCTCTGCAAGGCTTTGGCCAGACGGCGGCGCTCCGCGTTGTCGCAGTCCTCGAACGACAGGTGCGGCGGATTGATCACCGGCTCGAACTCGCGGTAGCCGAGGGCGCGAAAGCGGCGCACGCAGTCGGCCATCGGCAGCGACCAGATGTAGCTGTAGGTGTTGATGCCCAACCTGCGTTGCGTCATGTCGCCGCTCCGATCGGGTACCCGGGGGTGAGCGGCGCATGCGTCACGCCGAGCAGGCGATCCTGCAACGCGCTGTCGGCGGCCAGTGTGGCGGCCGGCCCCTCGAAGGCCACCCTGCCGTTGACCAGCACGTAGGCGCGGTCGGCCATCGCCAGCACCGTCTGGGCGTGGTGCTCGACGATCACCAGGCTGGCGCGCCGGCTGAGCTTGGCCACCGCGTCGCGCACCTCCTGCACCACGGCCGGGGCCAGGCCTTCGAAAGGCTCGTCGAGCAGGATCAGCCGGCTCGGCACCATCAGCGCGCGCGAGATCGCCACCATCTGGCGTTCGCCGCCCGACAGGTTCTCGGCGCGCGAGCGCATCAGCAGCCGCAGCTTCGGGAACAGCTCGTGGATTTCGTCCAGGCTGGCGCCGCCGGCTCGCGTGGCGAGCTTCAGGTTCTCCTGCACCGTCAGGTTGGGGAACAGGCGCCGGCCCTCGGGAACGATCGACATGCCCAGGCGATTGACGCGGTCGGCACGCAGCGCGGTGATGTCGGTGCCGTCGAAGACGATGCGCCCGGCACTCGGCCGCAGCGCGCCCATCATCGTGCGCAGCGTGGTCGTCTTGCCGACGCCGTTGCGGCCGAGCAGCGCCACCACTTCGCCGGCATGCACGGTGAGGTTCAGGCCTTCGAGCACCGTGCCCCCGCCGTAGCCTGCGCACACGCCCTCCAGGCGCAGCAGCGGCTGGCTGGCCGCCGCGGCGCCGACAGCCGCTACCGGCCGCGCGGCGGGGGCCCCGCCCTCGCGCGCGGTGCCGAGGTAGGCCGCGATCACATCCGGGTGGCGCGCCACTTCGGCCGGCTTGCCGTCGGCGATCAGGCGGCCCTGGTGCAGCACGCTGATGCGGTCGGAGAGTGCGAGCACGCGGTCGATGTCGTGTTCGATCAGCAGCACCGCGTGGGTGCGCGCCAGGCGCCGGATCAGCTCGCTCACGGTCTGCCGGTCGGACTCGGCCAGCCCGGCCAGCGGCTCGTCGAGCAGCAGCAGCTTGGCGTCGGTGGCGAGCGAAACGGCGATCTCGAGCAGCCGCTTCTCGCCATGCGCCAGCGCGGCGCAGAGCTCGCCCGCGCGAGCGGCCAGGCCCACCGCATCGAGCAGCGACCATACGCGTTGCGCGTCGTCCCGATTCGCATGCGCATCGTGCCAGAAGCCGCCCCATTGGCCGCGCGCGGCCTGGACCGCGACGCGCACGTTCTCGAATGCCGTCAGGTTGGGGAACACGCTCAAGATCTGGAACGAGCGCGCGATGCCCAGCCGCGCGCGCCGGTGCGCGCTCAGGCGGTCGATCTCGCGGCCCTCGAAAACGACCCGACCGGCGTCGGCGCGCAGCAGCCCGGTGAGGAGGTTGAACAGCGTGGTCTTGCCCGCGCCGTTGGGCCCGATCACGCTGTGCAGGCGGTTGCGGTGGACGTCCAGCGTGATGGCGTCCTGCGTGACGATCGAGCCGAAGCGCTTGCTCAAGGCCTGGATCTGCAGGATCGGCTCGTCCGCCGTGCCGCGCGCCTGGGCCGGCGACGGCTGGTAAGGATCGATGTGCTCGGGCCGCGGCGGGATGCCGGCGCGCGTGAGGGTCCAGCGGTTGCGCCGCACCAGGCGTTGCATCACGCCCTGCATGCCCTCGGGCGACAGCAGCGCGAACAGGATGATCACCGGCGCGAAGAACAGCCACCAGTTCTCGGTGATCGCGCTCAGGCGGTCCTCGAGGACGATGAAGGTGATGGCCCCCCACAGCGGGCCCAGAAAATGGTGCACGCCGCCGAGCGCGGCCATCAGCACCGGGTCTCCGGCGTGCTGCCAGTTCAGGTTGTTGGCGTACACGCCCTGCAGCAGCAGCGCCATCAAGCCACCGGCCACGCCGATGCTGCCGCCGGCGATCACCAGCGCGACCAGCTTGACCGCGTAGGTGTTGTAGCCCAGCGTCATGACCCGCTGCTCGTTGTCGCGCAGCGCCTGCATCACGCGGCCGAACGGTGCATGCGCCAGCCTCCACAAGCCCCACAGGAAGCCCAGCACGACGATCAGCGTGAAGGCGTGGAACGCGAGCGCCGAGCCGAACAGCGGCCGCGGCACGTTCTGCAGGCCGTTCTCGCCGCCGGTCACGCTGGTCCACTTGAATGCGATCTCGAAGGCGATCTGCGAGCAGGCCAGCGTCAGCAGCGAGAAGTACAGGCCGCGCCGGCGCAGGATGACGGCGCCGACGATGAGCGCCAGCAGCATCGAGAAGACCAGCGCCAGCAGCACCGAGCCGATCTCGTTGCCGCCACCGGCGATGGCACCGGCGCCGATCGCCACCGCGTAGCTCGCGCAGCCGAAGAAGAACGAGGCGCCGAACGGGACCAGGCCGAGGTAGCCGATCAGGAAGTTCACGCCGCTGCCGTACAGCGTGTAGATCGCGATCTGCGTGATCCGGTTGATCGGCATTCCCAGTGCGTAGGCCAGCGCCGAGATGCCCAGCAGCACCGCCGCGACGATCGCGACCGGGTTGTCCCAGGGGCGTTGCAGCGCCTTCATTCGAAGCGCTCCCAGCGCTCGCCGAACAGGCCGCGCGGGCGCAGCAGCATCACCAGGAACATGAACGCGTACATCGACGCGGCGGCGGCGTCGGGCTTGAACTGGATCGTCAGCGACATCACGATGCCGACCGCCAGGCCCGCCACCACCGCGCCGCCGAACGAGCCGAGCCCGCCGATCGCCACCACCACGAAGGCCGGCATGATGGCGTTGGCCGCCATCGACGGCGACACCGCCCACAGCGGCGCGGCCAGCACGCCGGCGATCGCCGCCAGCGCGCAGCCCAGGCCGAACACCGCGGTCAGGACCCGCGGTAACTGGATGCCGAGCATCTCCACCATCTCGGGGTCGCGGCTGCCGGCGCGCAGGATGCGGCCGTAGGGCGTGTACGACAGAAAGCCCCACAGCGCCAGCAGCGTGGCCGTGGTGGCCACCAGCACGCCGACCCGGTACTTCGTCATCAACAGCGGCCCCACTTCGACCACGCCGGCGAGGAAGGGCGGCGCGTTGAAGGGCTTGCCGTCGGCACCCCAGACGAGGCGGATCACGGCTTCGATCAGCAAGGCCAGCGCGAACGTGACGACCAGGCTGAGCAGCGGCTCCTTGCCGTACAGGCGCCGGATCAGCAGCACCTCGATGACCATGCCCAGCGCGCCCACCAGCAGTGGCGCGAACACCACCGCCGGCCAGCCGAACAGATGGAACAGCTGGTAGGCGGCGTAGGCGCCGAGGGCGAAGAACGCGCCGTGGGCGAAGTTGATGATGCCCAGCAGCCCGAAGGTGATCGACAAGCCCACGGCGATCAG
>JANNKD010000173.1:0-3011 GCA_031396115.1 Gammaproteobacteria bacterium | reverse complement strand
GGCGAGGACACCCGCCTGAAGTTCCGCTACGTGGACCTGCGCCGGCCGCAGATGCAGAAGAACCTGCGCCTGCGCCACGCGGTCATCAAGCGCATCCGCGACTCGATGGACGCGCTGGGCTTCGTGGACGTCGAAACGCCGATCCTGACCAAGGCCACGCCCGAGGGCGCGCGCGACTACCTCGTGCCTTCGCGCACGCACCCCGGACAGTTCTTCGCGCTGCCGCAGTCACCGCAGCTGTTCAAGCAGCTGCTGATGATGGGCGGCCTGGACCGCTACTACCAGATCGCGCGCTGCTTCCGCGACGAGGACCTGCGCGCCGACCGCCAGCCCGAGTTCACGCAGCTCGACGTCGAGACCTCCTTCCTCACGCAGAAGGAGATCATGGCGATCGTCGAGAAGGTGCTGCGGGAGCTGTTTCTCGAGGTGATGAAGGTCGACCTTGGCGCGCCGCTGCCGCAGATGAGTTACGCCGACGCGATGCTGCGTTACGGCTCCGACAAGCCCGACCTGCGCAATCCGCTGACCCTGGTCGAGGTCAAGGACCTCGTCGCCGACGTGGACTTCAAGGTGTTCGCCAACCCGGCGAAGGACCCGAAGTGCCGCGTTGCCGCCCTGCGCGTGCCGGGTGGCCGCGAGAAGCTGTCGCGCGGCCAGATCGACGCCGCCACCGAGTTCGTCAAGCAGTACGGCGCCAAGGGGCTTGCCTACATCGTCGTGAACGAGAAGGCCAAGGGCCGCGACGGCCTGCAGTCGCCGATCGTGAAAAACATCCACGACCAGGCGCTGGCCGGCATCCTCGAGCGCACCGGCGCCGCCGACGGCGACGTGATCTTCTTCGGTGCGGACACGTACAAAGTGGTCAGCGACGCGCTGGGTGCGCTGCGCATCAAGCTGGGCGCCGACCTCGGCTTCACGCAGGGCGGCTGGAAGGCGCTCTGGGTGGTGGACTGGCCGATGTTCGAGTGGGACGACAAGGCCGAAGTTTCCGACGGCCCGCAAGCGAGCCGCGGGCGCTGGATGGCGCTGCATCACCCGTTCACCTCGCCGGTGGACCTGGACCCGGCCGCACTGGAGAACTCTCCGGGCACGGCCCTGTCTCAGGGCTACGACATCGTGCTGAACGGGATCGAAATTGGCGGGGGATCGGTGCGCATCCACAGGCCTGAACTGCAGCAGACCGTGTTCCGGCTGCTCGGCATCGACGAGGAGGAGCAGCGCCGCAAGTTCGGCTTCCTGCTCGACGCGCTCAAGTACGGTGCGCCGCCGCATGGCGGCATCGCGCTGGGCATCGATCGCATGGTCATGCTGATGGCTGGCGCCAGCTCCATCCGCGAGGTCATCGCCTTCCCGAAGACGCAAACCGCGCACGATCCGCTGACCGACGCCCCGGGCGCGGTCAGCGCGGCGCAGCTCAAAGAGTTGTCCATTCGAACCGCAACGACGCCAAGAGCCCCATGAATTCCAAACACCCTCCCGTCATGCCCGCGGAAGCGGGCATCCAGTCCCTCTGGATTCCCGCATTCGCGGGAATGACGATGTTCCTGCTCTCCGGCTGCGGTATCGGCGAGGGCAATACGGTCGAGAGGCTGGACATCATCCCGGCCACCAACATCACGCAGCTCAAGACCTTCGAGGTCGGCGACCGCTACAAGCTGTTCGAATGCCTGCGCGATGAGCTGCTGGTGCGGGCCACGTTCACCGACGGCACGCAGGTCAACTTCAGCAACCGGTCGACCTGGAGCACATCCGATGCCAGCATCGTGCAGGTCAGCAACAACGACATTCCTGCCGTGCTGGCGATTGGCAGCCCGGACAACGACGGCGCGTTCTACACCGTCCCCGACCTGAATTACGGCAACGGCACCGTGGTCCCGGTGGGCACTCCGGGCCAGACCGCCGTCATCACGGCCAAGTTCGCCAGCCTGAGCGCTTCGATCGAGGTCGAGATCCGCACGCCGAGCTTCCGCATGGTGGCCGCGCCCGATCCCGACGTGGTCACGTCGGCGCCGCCGTACTACTTCGCCGCGGGAACGACGCAGCGCCTCACCGTGCTGGCCAATTTCGATGGCAAGACGGTCAAGGCCGTGAACATCACCGGCGGCGTGCAGAACGGGTTCAACATCAACCCGCTTCGCTATGTGTTCACCGGCGGCACCTTCATTCCGCAGGACGACGCCATCGAAGACGATGTGGAACAGTGGGTGATCGACTCTGGCGCCGATCGCATCGCCGCGATGCGTTCGACGACGACGGATGCCTTCATCGACGGCGTCACGGCGGACTTCGCGCCGCACGAGGTGTCAGCCGAGACGTCCCTGTGCCCCGGCTCGTCCGACCCGACGCTGCGCCCGGTGGCCGACATCCAGGTGGCCACGTTCTACGACGACCCCGGCACGCCGGCCGACGACACACTGGTCCTGTCGCGCGAAGCCGGCTTCCACGGCTCGGGCTTCGCCATCGAGGACCAGGTGCTCGGGTCCAGCCAGGAATTCCAGGTGCGCGCCAAGCTGGATGCCGACGGCGACGGCTTGAACATCGTCGAGCAGCACTTCAATGCGCAGGGCGTTTACGCCCTGATGCCGCTCGACACGACCTGCGAGGACGACGAGGCGCTGCTCGGCTGCTCGCAGAACGGCGACTTCGTGGTTTCGGGCACCCTGCTGCTGGCCGGCTTGGGGGCGGCGGAAGGCGATACCGCCCGCTTCCAGGCCTGCTTCCCGTTGTGCCTGCTTCCGCGCGCTTCGCTGGATGCGGACGACACGACCGTCGGCACCGGCGTGGCCGTGACCTTCACCGCCCTCGCGGTCAATCCGCCGCCGGAAGTGACGATCAACTACCTGTTCGATTTCGGCGATGACACGACGCTCGGGCCGCAGGCCAGCCCGCTGGCCAGCCACGCGTACGCGACCGCCGGCCAGTACACGGCGACAGTCCGCCTGGTGGATGCCGCGTTCCCGGCCCAGTTCCTGAGCCAGAACGCCGGCGCCGTGCGCGTGCTCGCGGGCGTG
>JANNKD010000168.1:0-15642 GCA_031396115.1 Gammaproteobacteria bacterium | reverse complement strand
CGGTCGCGGTCGAGACCGCTGCCGCCGTCGTGGAGTTGCGCGCCCATCTCGCCGGCGAAGATGCGGTAGCGCAGGCGCTGGGTCTCGACCAGTTCGTCACTGGTGCGCGCGAACTGCACCGCGAAGCGCGCTTCTTTTGCCGGGGTGATCTGCACCGTTGCGGCTGTCGTCATGGAATTCTCCGTTTGCTTTTTCACGCCTGCAGTGTCCGGCGGGGTGATGTGCAGGGCGTTGCGCAACGGTGAATCTTTGGTGACGCGCCTCAGGCGTTGCTGGCGACAGACAGCGGCAGCCGCGTGACCGTGGCGCGCCGCGCCGGCGCGGCGTGCAGCAGGTGGATCCGCCCGCTGTGGTCCTCGGCGAGGGCGGTGCACGACTCCACCCAGTCGCCGCAGTTGTGATAGACGACCTTGTCGATCGGGCGGATCTCGGCGTGATGGATGTGGCCGCACACGACGCCATCGAAGTTCCGGCGCCGGCATTCGTGCGCCACCGATTGTTCGAAGTTCGAGATGATGTTGACCGCCGTCTTGACCTTCTGCTTGGCGTAGGCGGAGAGCGACCAGTGCCCGAGGCCTGCGAGCTGGCGCCCGCGGTTCAGCAGCTCGCTGGCCTGCATCGTCGCGCGATAGACGGCGTCGCCGGCCAGCGCGATCCAGCGGTGATAGCGCGTGATCACGTCGAAGGCGTCGCCATGCGTCACCAGCAGGCGCCGGCCGTCGGCCGTTTCGTGCACCGCTTCGTTGACGACCTGAATGTTGCCGAGCGCGAGCTGGGTGTCCACGAACTTGCGCAGGAATTCGTCGTGGTTGCCGGTGACGTAGGTCACCTGCGTGCCGCGCTTGGCCTTGGTCAGGATGCGGCGCACCACGTTGCTGTGCTCCTGCGGCCAGTAAAACTCGGAGCGCAGTGCCCAGCCGTCGATAATGTCGCCGACGAGGTACAGCTGCTCGCAGTCGTGCTGCTTCAGGAAGTCGGCCAGCGCGGCGGCCTTGCAGCCGGGCGTGCCGAGGTGGACGTCGGAGATCCACAAGGTCCGGTAGCGTTTCGGCGTGTCATTTCCTATGGTTTTCATGGTGCCCGGAGGCTATCGGGCACAGATGTCAGGGCGATTAAGGCAGCCGCGTACCGAAAGGGGCCGCTTCACGAAAGCGTAATAATCCCCTGACACACTTCGCGCCGTCATGAAGGGACCAAAGACGGGGAAACAGATGAGAGCAATGAAGTGGGCCATACCGGCGATCGCTGGCGTCCTGGCAGCGTGCGGAGCTCCTGGCCACTGGCAGGGCGCCGGCGCCGAGAAGATGTACGACCAGGCGCTGGAAGCGCAGCGCGCCACGGCCGTGCTGAACAACGACGACTATTACGAATTCCACAAGGACGGCCGCATCTACGTGATTGCGGATGCCGGTGACCTGCGCGAGTTCCTGGGCAACGGCGAGCTGCCGCTGCGCGTGACGCGGATCGGTGGCGGCCCCAAGGGCGAGACCGTGGTGTTCGGCATCGCGCGGCCCGAGAGCAAGAAGACGCAGGGCTTCGGCGCGGTCGAGATGTACGACGGCAAGCGCGAGGGCGCGAAGAAGGATTTCTACTCCGAAGTCTGCCGCGACGGACAGTGCTATGTGTTCGGCAGCTGGGCCGAACTGGATGCTTTCCGCAAGTCCGGCGACGCCAGCAGCCTGAGCAAGGCCGACGTCTCCGGCCCCGGCGGCGAAACCGTGATGGTGGCGCAGCCGGCCGAGGTCTTGGTCGAGCGCTTCAAGAAGGTACACGCCAGGTAACGCAATCCGCTTCAACGAAAAAGGGCCGCCATGCGGCCCTTTTTCATTTGCGGACGCCGTTCAGAACAGGGCGCGCGCGACCTCGAATGCGATCGCCGAGATGAACGCTGTCGCCGGGATGGTGAAGATCCAGGCCCACACGATGTTGCCGGCCACGCCCCAGCGCACGGCCGAGAGCTTGCGCGACGCGCCGACGCCGACGATGGCGCCGGTAATCGTGTGCGTGGTGGAAACCGGGATGCCGGCCAGCGTGGCGATGAGGATCGTGGCCGAGCCGCCGGTCTCTGCGCAGAAACCCCCGACCGGCCTCAGCTTGGTGATCCGCTGGCCCATGGTCCGGATGATGCGCCAGCCGCCGAACAGCGTGCCGAGGCCGATGGTGATGTAGCAGCTGAACACGACCCACGCCGGGATGGCGTCGCCGGCGTGCAGCGCACCGGACGCGATCAGCAGCATCCAGATGATGCCCGCCGTCTTCTGCGCGTCATTGCCGCCATGGTTGAGGCTGAAGGCGGAGGCCGAGATCAGCTGCAGGCGGCGGAACCACATGTCGGCTTTTTGCGGTCGCGTGCGGAAGGACAACCAGGACACGCCCAGCATCAGCAGCGAGCCGAACAGGAAACCGAGCGCCGGCGAGACGACGATGAACACGCAGATCTTGAGCAGGCCGGCGGCGACCAGGGAGCCGGTGCCGGCCTTGGCCACCGCCGCTCCGATCAGGCCGCCGATCAGCGCGTGCGAGGACGAGGAGGGCAGGCCGTACCACCAGGTGATGGCGTCCCACGCAATCGCGCCGACCAGCGCGCCGAACACGACGTAGTGGTCGACGATGGCGGGGTCGATGGTGCCCTTGCCGATGGTGGTCGCGACCTTCAGCGGGAACACGAAGTACGCCACGAAATTGAAGAAGGCGGCCATGAGCACCGCCGGGAACGGTTTCAGCACGCCGGTGGAGACCACGGTCGCGATCGAATTGGCGGCGTCGTGGAAGCCGTTCATGAAATCGAACGCCAGCGCCAGCACGATCAGGAAGATCAACACCTCCCAGCTGATGGTCATGGGCGGCGGCTCAGCTTTCGAGCACGATGCCTTCGATGATGTTGGCGACGTCCTGGCAGCGGTCGGTCACCGATTCGAGCAGCTGGTAGATCTCCTTCATCTTGAAGAGGTACTTGACGTCGGCCTCTTCGCGAAACAGCTTGGCCATGGCGGCGCGCATGACGTGGTCGGCGTCGCTCTCGAGCTTGTCGATTTCCTTGCACAACGCCAGGATCGCGTCGCTGTTCTTCATGTTCGACAACTGCACCACCGCGGCCTTGACCTTTTCCGTGCTGAGCAGGCAGATGTCGGCGAGCTTGCGGGCTTCGTCCGTCACGCTGTGGATGTCGTACAGGAACATGCACTGCGAGACGTCCTCCATCAGGTCGAGAATGTCGTCCATGCGCGTGATCAGCATGTGGATCTCGTCGCGGTCGATCGGCGTGATGAAGGTGTGGTGCAGCAGGTGCATGGTCTGCTGCGTGATCCTGTCGGCCTCGTGCTCGATCTGCTCGATGCTGCGCTTGCGCTCGGCCAGTTCGCCGACGTTGGCCATCAGCGCGCACAGCTCGCGGGCACCCAGCACCAGTTGGTCGCCGTGCTCGGCGAAGTAATCGAAGAACCGCCCCTCACGGGGCATCAGACGGCTGAACATGGCGGCGTCCTCGGGGTCAAAGGGCGCATGACCGCGCCCGTTACATTTTTGTGACGGTAGTCTAACCCCTGGCGTCCAGGCCGGAATTTCCTTCAGAACCAGTAAAATAACCGGCCCCGATGACCTCCCTCTCAAGCGTGACACGGCGCCGGCTCAAGATCGCGGCCATCGTCACCAGCAGCGTGCTGGCCCTGGCGTTCACCGCCTGGGTGCTGGCCCTGGACCGCGACGTGCGGCTGCGTTTCGCAGGCGCGCGCTGGGCCTTGCCGGCGCAGGTGTATGCCGCGCCGATGCTCGTGTATCCGGGCCTGAACCTGGGGCGCAAGGGGTTCGTGCGCGAGATCGAGCGCCTCGGTTACCGGCCGGTGCCGCTGCTCGGCGGTGCCGGCACCTATACGACCAAGGCCGGCACCGTGACCCTGCACACGCGTCCTTTCATGTTCTGGGATGGCCTGCAGCCCGGCGCGCGCGTCGAGATCGACTTCGGCGACAAGCAGGTCGAGGAGCTGTTCGACCGCGATGCGAAGGAGGGCCGCACGCTGCTGCGGCTCGACCCGATGCTGATCGGCAGCATCTATCCGATCGCGGGCGAGGACCGCGCGCTGGTGCGCCTCGACGAAGTGCCGCCGCTGCTGCCGGCGGCGCTGATCCACATCGAGGACCGCCACTTCGAGGACCATTTCGGGCTCGACCCCAAGGCGATCCTGCGCGCGGCGTGGGCCAACCTGCGTGCGCGGCGCATGGTGCAGGGCGGCAGCACCATCACGCAACAGTTGGTACGCAACTTCTTCCTGACGCTGGACCGCACCTGGGCGCGCAAGATCACCGAGGCGTTCATGGCGATCCTGCTCGAGGCGCACTACTCGAAGCAGGAGATCCTCGAGGCCTACCTCAACGAGGTGCACCTCGGCCAGGACGGCGGCCGCGCCATCCACGGCTTCGGGCTGGCCAGCCAGTTCTACTTCAACAAGCCGCTGCCGGAGCTGCAGCCGCAGGAGGTGGCGCTGCTGGTCGCGCTGGTCAAGGGGCCGTCGTTCTACAACCCGCGGCGCAACCCGCTGCGCGCGCTCGAGCGGCGCAACCTCGTGCTGGGCCTGCTCATGCAGGCCGGTTACATCAGCGAGCAGGAGCACGCC
This sequence comes from Gammaproteobacteria bacterium, assembly GCA_031396115.1. GTDB lineage: Bacteria > Pseudomonadota > Gammaproteobacteria > Nevskiales > Nevskiaceae > JACPFV01. The sequence goes on along the minus strand of JANNKD010000168.1, from coordinate 11,032 downwards.
GTCGCGATCAAACGGCCGTTGGGCATCGTCGGCGGCGCCACGGGCGGCATGGTGCAATATCCGGCGTTCGTGGACCTGGTGAAGCGCCAGCTCGTGGGCCAGTACGCCGAGGCCGACCTCACCAACGAGGGGCTGCGCATCTTCACCACGCTCGATCCGCGCGCGCAGGAGCTGCTTGAAAAACGCCTCGTCGACGGCCTGCCGGCCCTGGAGAAGGGGCGCAAGCTCAAGGCCGGCACGCTCGAGGGCGCCGGCGTCATTACCAGCGTCGAGGACGGCAAGGTGCTGGCCCTCGTTGGCGGACGCGAGGTGCGCTTCCCGGGCTTCAACCGCGCGCTCGACGCGCGCCGGCCGATCGGCTCGCTGGCCAAGCCCTTCGTGTACCTTGCCGCGCTGATGCAGCCCCAGCGCTACGGGCTCGGCACGATCCTGCAGGACGAGCCGATCGAGCTGAAACTGCCGCACGGCGCCACCTGGGCGCCGCAGAACTACGACAAGACCGCGCACGGCCCCGTGCCGCTGTTCATGGCGCTGGCCCAGAGCTACAACCTGGCGACCGTGCACCTGGGCCTCGACGTCGGCGTCAACAACGTGCGCGAGATCTTCCGCGCCGCCGGCATGCTCGAGGAGCCGCCGGCGCTGCCGTCGCTGTTGCTCGGCGCGGTCGAGCTGGCGCCGCTCGAAGTGGCGCAGCTCTACAACACGCTGGCCGCCGCCGGCTATCGCGCGCCGTTGCTGGCGATCCGCGAAGTGATGACGCGTGAGGGCAAGCCGCTGACGCGCTACACGCTGCGCGTGCGGCAGGCGCTGCCGGAAGTGCCGGTGTTCCTGCTGAACTGGGGCCTGGAGCAGGTCATGCTGAACGGTACCGGGGCGTCGGTCTACGCCTACGTGCCGCCGGACCTGCGCCTCGCCGGCAAGACCGGCACCACCGATGAACTGCGCGACAGCTGGTTCGCCGGCTACGGCGAAGACCGTTCCATCGTCATCTGGGTCGGCCGCGACGACAACCAGCCGGCCGGCCTGACCGGCGCTTCCGGCGCGCTGCAGATCTGGGCACCGCTGGTGCGCGACCTTGGCGTCAAGGGCTTCAATCCCGAAGTGCCGGCGGGCATCGAGTCGGTGCTCACCGACCCCGAGAGCGGGCTGCGCGCGGACGAGGCCTGCGGCTCGGCCGTTGCGATACCCTATGCCGAAGGTCACGCTCCCGAGGAATATTCGTCATGCGCCAGCTGGTCGGCGCCGTTCAACTGGTTCAAGCGCATCATCCGGCCGCGCGCCGAGTAGCGCTGCTGCTGGCGCTGGTGCTGACCGCCTGCGCGGTGCCGCGACCCCAGGAGGGCGTGCCGCCGCGCCCGGGCAACGTGCCTTCCGAGCCGCCGGTCGCGCCCAAGCCCAGTCCGTACGGGTATCGCGAGGACGCGGGCTATGCGCGCTCGGCCGAGGAGGTCAGCGGGGCGGCGGTGATCAACCTGCTGAATCGCGCGCGCGTCGACCTGTCGGCCGGCCGCGTCGAGCAGGCCGTGGAGGCGCTGGAGACGGCGCTGCAGATCGAGACGCGCAACCCGTTCGTCTGGCAGCAACTGGCCCGCGCGCACCTGCAGCGCTTCCGGCCGGAGGATGCCGAGATCGTCGCGCAGCGCTCCAACGGCTTCGCGCGCGGCAATCCCTACATCGAGATCGAGAACTGGCGCGTGATCGCGCAGGCGCGCAGCGCGCGCGGTGACCGCGCCGGCGCCGAGCAGGCACGCGCCAAGGTCACGGACCTGCAGGGCCGGATCGAGGAAGAGTAGGGGCATGGAAACGCCCCTCACCGCAGTGTTCGCTGCCGACGGCCCGCTGGCGCGCGAGGTCAAGGACTACGCGCCGCGCGCGGTGCAGGTGACCATGGCCGATGCCGTGCGCGACGCGCTGGCGCGCCAGCAGACCCTGGTGGTCGAGGCCGGCACCGGCACCGGCAAGACCTTCGCGTACCTGGTGCCGGCGCTGCTCGCCGGCCAGCGCGTGGTGATCTCCACCGGGACGCTGAACCTGCAGGACCAGCTGTTCTACCGCGACCTGCCGCGCGTGCGCGACGCCCTCGGCCTGCCAGCCCGCATCGCATTGCTCAAGGGCCGCGCCAATTACCTGTGCCGTCACCGCCTGGACAAGGCCGTGCAGCAGCCGGCCGGCCGCCACGAGATCGTCAAGCTGCGTGAGTTGCAGGCGTGGGCGCAGAAAACGGAGTCGGGCGAAATGCAGGAGTGCGGCGCGCTCAACCCGGACGATGCGCTGCTGCCGCGCGTGACGTCGACGGCGGAGAACTGCCTCGGCGGCACCTGTCCCGATTTCGAGGAGTGCTTCGTGGTGAAGGCGCGGCGCAACGCCCAGGCCGCCGACGTGCTGGTGGTGAACCACCACCTGCTGCTCGCGGATTTCGTGTTGCGCGAGGAAGGCTTCGGCCAGATCCTGCCCGGGGCCGAAGCCGTGATCGTGGATGAGGCGCACCAGCTGCCCGAGCTGGCGACGCGGTTCTTCGGCACGCGCGTGTCCACGCGCCAGCTTCAGGAACTGGCCCAGGACTGCGGTGACATCGCCGCCGAGCTGAAGGACGTTCCCGACCTGCGCCACGCGGCGGCTGCGCTGGCCGACGCCAACGCCGGCCTGGAGCAGGCCTTTGCCGGCCTGCAGGGGCGCGAAGCGCTGGCCGTGTTCCTCGCGCGCGGCAAGGCGGGCGCGGGCGTGAGCGCCGTGCGCGCGGCCCTCGATGTGCTGCTGGAGCACGTGAAGCCGCTGGCCGAGCGCACACCCGAGCTCGCTGCCGCGGCGCTGCGGGCCGCCGACCTCGCGCAACGCCTGCAACTGATCTGCGACACCGACGAGAGCCGCGTGTCCTGGGTCGAGGCGATGGGGCGCGGCGGCAGCCTGCAGGCCACGCCCATCCGCGTGGACCAGGACTTCCAGCGCCTGCGCGACAGCCACGGCGGTGCCTGGGTGCTGACCTCGGCAACGCTGGCGGCAGGCGAGGACTTCTCGCATTTCCGCACGCAGCTCGGCCTCGACGGCGCACGCACGCTCAAGCTCGACAGCCCATTCGATTTCGAGCGGCAGGCCCGGCTGTTCCTGCCCAAGGGCCTGCCCGATCCCAACGAACCGGCCTACAGCGGGCGCGTGGCCGAGCTGTCGCGCGCCATCGTCGAGGCCAGCGGCGGCGGCGTCTTCGTGCTGTGCACCAGCCATCGCGCGCTGCGCGACATCGCCGCGCGCCTGCGTGAGAGCGTGAAGGTGCCGCTGCTGGTGCAGGGCGAGGGCTCGCGCACCGAGCTGCTGGACGCCTTCACGCGCGCCGGCAACGCGGTGCTGGTCGGCACCGCGAGCTTCTGGGAAGGTGTGGACGTGCGCGGCCTGGCGCTGCGCGTGGTCATCATCGACAAGCTGCCGTTCGCGGCGTTGGGCGATCCGGTGTTCGAGGCGCGGCTCAAGGCCATCCGCGAGGCCGGCGGCGAGCCGTTCATGGAGTACCAGTTGCCGCAGGCGATCATGGTCCTGCGCCAGGGCGTGGGCCGCCTGATCCGCGATCCGGCGGATCGGGGCCTGCTGGTGCTGTGCGACCCGCGGCTGCGCTCGCGCGGCTATGGCCGCACCGTGCTCGAGAGCCTGCCGGCGATGCCCGAGGTGACGAGCCTCGACGAGGCGCGGGCCTGGCTCGACGAAATCCGAGCCGCGGCATGAGCACGTATCTGGCGGTGGACACGGCCACCGAGGCCTGCTCGGTGGCGCTGTCGGTCGACGGCGTGGTGAGCGAGCGCTTCGAGCGGATGCAGCGCGAGCACACGCAGAAGCTGCTGCCGATGATCGAGCGGGTGCTGGGCAGCGCCGGCAAGTCGGTGGCGCAGCTCGACGGGATCGTCTGCGGCATCGGCCCCGGCAGCTTTGCCGGCCTGCGCATCGGCCTGGGCGTGGTCAAGGGTCTGGCGCTGGCGCGAGACCTGCCGGTGACGGGAGTGTCATCGTTGGCGATGCTGGCGCAACGCGCCATGCGCCTCGAGGGCGCAACGCAGGTTGCGGCGATCATCGACGCGCGCATGAACGAGGTTTATTTCGGCGCCTACCGGCGCGAAGCCTCCGGCCTGGCCGCCCCGCTGCTCGCAGACCGGGTGTGCCCACCCGAAGCAGTGCCGGCGCTCGACGCCGGCGCGTGGCGCGGTGTCGGCACTGGCTGGGGACGCTACGAGGCCGTGCTGCGCCGGCAAGTCGGCGCCACGCTGGCCGCTGTCGATGGCGCCGCGCTGCCACACGCCGAGGACGCCCTGGCCCTGGGCGTGCCTTTGCTGGCCGCCGGCAAGGGCGCGTCGGCCGACGCGCTGGCGCCGGCCTACCTGCGCGACCATGTCGCCCTGACCCTGCAGGAGCAGGCTGCGCTTCGGCGCTAGAATGGGCTTGGGACAGCACACGCCACTCGCCGTGGCAGGAGGGTCCCGATGTCGATGAACTGGAGCAAGGTACTGGCCACCGCCAGCATGGTTGCAGCGCTCGGTGGCTGCGCGGGCACTCCGCAGACGCCGGCGGTCGCCGGCAAGGAGACCGCGGAGCCGGCCAATTGCCTGCGCTATACCGGCACGCGCATCCCCGTGCCTGAAGGCCATTGCGTGGCCCACGCCGGCAGGGTGTACACCGCCGAGGAGATTCGCCGCACGGGCGCCTTCTCGGTCCCGGAAGCCCTGAAGCTGCTGGGCGCCTACTAGACCGCACCCGTTTTGCGCAGCAACTCGGCCACCGCCTCGGCGACGACGCGGTAGCCCTGCGCGTTGGCGTGGATCCGGTCCGCTTTCAGGCTGCGGTCGCCGAGCACGTCGGGCAGCACCTCATCGTCGATCGGCAGGCGGAATTTTGCGGCCAGCTCGGCGTACATCGGCTCGCTGGATAGCCCGATCAGCTTGGGCTCCGGCACGCCCAGCAGCACCAGCGGCAGGTTGCGGCCGCGGATCTCGTTGATCATCGCTTCCAGGTTGACGCGCATCTCGCCGCGGCTGCCTTGGCGCAGCATGTCGTTGCCGCCCAGGCACAGGATGACCAGCGCGGGCTGGTGCTCGTCGAGTGTTTCGGCCAGGCGCTCGCGGCCGCCGGCGGTGGTCTCTCCCGGCACGCCGCCGTTGATCACCGGCCGGCCGATCAGCCGCTGCAATTGCGCGGGATAGCTCTCATCGGGGTTCGCGCCGGTGCCGTAGGTCAGGCTGTCGCCGAAGGCGAGGACCTTCGCGTCCGGCGCGAGGCGGGCGAAGCGGGGCGCTTTCTCGCCGCACGCGGCGAGCACCAGGCAAGCCAGCGCCAGCGCTGACGTAAACTGCGCCAGCCTCGAGCCGAACCCGCTACCGACGTCTGGAGTCGTCCGCATGATTTACACCCTGGAGAACCGCGCCCCCACCTTCCTGGGAAAGGATTATTTCATTGCCGACAGCGCGGTGGTGATCGGTTCGGTGACGCTCGGGCAGGACGCCAGCATCTGGTTCAACTGCGTGGTGCGTGGCGACACCGACGACCTGATCATCGGCGAGAACAGCAACATCCAGGACTGCGCGGTGCTGCACACCGACCCGGGACTCAAGCTGCGCATCGGTCGTGAGGTGACCGTCGGCCACATGGTGATGCTGCACGGCTGCGAGATCGGCGACAACACGCTGATCGGCATCAAGTCGGTGATCCTCAACCACGCGAAGGTGGGCAGGAACTGCATCATCGGCGCCAACACGCTGATTACCGAGGGCAAGCAGATTCCGGATGGCTCGCTGGTGATGGGCTCGCCCGGCAAGGTGGTGCGGCCGGTGACGCCGCAGGAGATCCAGATGATCACGTCGAGCGCGCGCCATTACGTCGAGAACGCGCGGCGCTACCGCAAACACCTGAAGCCTGCGGGATGATGTCATTCCCGCGAAAGCGGGAATCCAGAAGACTGGGTGCCCGCGTCCGCGGGCATGACGATCAATCCTTGCCCTGCTTCGGCGTTTCGTAGCGCAGCACCTTGCCGCTGCCGGGCTGGATCAGCGACCAGCCGCGCGCCGGCAGCTCGATGCGCACCGCGGCGCCGGTCGGCATCTCGTCGAACGGGCAGTCCTTGGCCAGGTCGCGCGCGAAGTTGCTGATGCCGGGGTTGTGGCCGAACAACATGACGTCGTCGAACTCGAGCGAAAGGCTGCGCACGATGTGCAGCAGGGTCCAGGCCGAGGCCTCGTAGATGTGCGGATTCAGCACGATCTCGTCGAGGTGCATGTTGAGGTCCTCGGCGAACAAGCGCGCCGTGGCCATGGCACGGTTGGCCGGGCTCGAGATCAGCAAGTCCGGCTTGATGTCGGCCTTGCGCAGGCGGGCGGCGATCAGCGGCGCTTCCTTGCGGCCGCGCGGATTCAACGGGCGCTCGAAGTCGGACAGCTCCGGATAGTCGCGCGAGGACTTGGCGTGACGGACCAGCGTCAGGATCCTCATGGCGTGCTCCTGGACAGATAGATATCGAACCGCGCCTGGGTGCCGGTCAGCTCGAGCGAGGGCTCGCGGCCGGCCAGCGGCGGCGCGGATCTGGGGCGTTTGACCACCACGCGGCGGCGCGCGTTCGCGGCCAGCAGCAGCTCGTCGGCATCGGCGTCGCCGCCGGTCAGTTCGCGCAGCAGCTGCATTTCCTTCTTGGCCAGCGCGGTCTTGCCGCGACCGGGATACATCGGGTCCAGGTAGACGACGTCAAACTCCGGAGGTGCGCCCATCAGCTTGCGCGCGTCGAGGCAGATGACCTCGGTGCGGGCCGCCGCCTCGGCCGTGCCTGGGTCGTGCAGCGCGCGCTGGCGCGCGTCGGCCAACAGCGTGGCCAGCGTCGGATTGCGTTCGGCCAGCGTCACCTGCGCGCCGAGCGCCGCCAGCGTGAAGCCGTCGCGGCCCAGGCCGGCGGTGGCGTCGAGTACTCGCAGCGCGCGGTCCTTGTGCAGGCCGACCGCGCGCGCCAGCAACTGGCGCCGGCCGCCGGCGATGCGCCGGCGCACTTCCGCCGACGTCCAGTCGGCGCAGACGGCGCCGAAGCCGGGGTGGTGCAGGGCGGCGAGCTCGAGGCGGTCACCGTTGCGCTGGAGCGCAAAGGCGAAATCCTTCCGAGAAAGGGCCCGGACCGCCGGGTCCAGGGCTTCATTCATGGCGCGGCCGATCAGAGCTTGGAGGAATCGAAGAAGCCGAACATGCGCTGCGCCAGCATCAGGTCGCCCTCGAGCTGGAGCTTGCCGGTCATGAACGCCGTCATGCCGTTGAGCTCACCCTTCATCAGCGAGATCAGGTCGTCGTCGTCCATGGTGATGGCGACGTCGGGCGAGGCCGAGGCGCCGTCCTTGGTGGCGCAGGTGCCGTTCTTGATGACCACGTGCATCGGCGTGGTGATGTTGAACTGCACGGTGCAGTCCGTGTCCCCGGCGGCGTCCGGCTGGAAGGCGGTCGGCAGTTTCTTCAGCAGGTCTGCAGCAGCGGACATCGCGATGCTCCGGTCCAGCGGGACTTGGAATGCTACTCGCGGCACCTGCCGCAGGCAACGAACTCCGAGGTCAGTCCGGGCCGGCCGTGATCTGCGCGGCAGCCGCGCCCGACAGCAGGATTACGGTCCGGCTCGAAGGATAGACGCGGCCGGCCGCGCGCAGGGCCGTGATCTCGGCGCCGTCGCGGTCCGGCTGCAGCACGCGGAAATCGTGGCCTTCGCGCCAGCGCGCCTGGCGGCGCTTGAACGCGCGAAACGCGGTGCCTTTGGGCTGGCCCAGGCGCCGGTCCAGCTCGCGCAGCGTCAACCACTCACTCAAGCGGCGCTCACGGGGCACTCACGCGGCTTGGGCGTCGCCGAGCAGGAAGTGTGCGCGGCCGAGCGCGATCTCGCGCGTACGGCCGGGATGGCCGGCCTCGTCCTGCCAGCAGCGGATCTGCACCTGGGCCACGCGGCGGCCCTGGCGCGCGACCTCGCAGGCGGCATGCGCGTCCACGGCGTTGGCCGAACGCAGGTAGTCGATCGAGAAATCGATGGCCTTGGGCACCTTGCGCTCGTCGAGCAGCAGCAGCAGGTGCAGCAAGGCGGCGTTTTCCATGAATCCGGCCACGGCGCCGCCGTGCAGCGCGGGCAGGGCGGGATTGCCGATCAGCGACTGGCGAAACGGCAGGTGGAAACGCGGCGCGCCGTTTTCGAGCGCGACCTGCACGTCGAGGAAAGCGGCGTACGGCACGCGGGCCCGCAGCGGCGAGAAGTCGCCCTGCTCGCGGGCGGCGCGCCGCGCGGCGGCAAGGTCGGTCACGGCACGATCACTTCTGGCCGGGCACGGAGCCGCGCATGAACGTGGACTGGCTCACGGCAACCGGCACGGCTTCATCGTCCTGCCAGGCGCTGGCGCGCACGAAGGCGATGGAGCGCGTCAGGCGGTAGCACGCCGCGTGCACGTGCAGGTCCTTGCCCTGCGCGGCGGGGCGCAGGAAGTCCATGCGCAGGTCGAGCGTGGCGATGGTCTCGAATCGCCCCGCCGCGGCCATCGCGGCGACGCCGCTGACGGTGTCCACCAGCGTGGTGATGACGCCGGTGTGGTAGACGCCGCGCTCGGTGTCGCCGAGCCACTCTTGCCGGAAGGGCATGCTGGCGCGTGCGCCGCTGGCGTCGAGTGCGTCCACCGCCATGCCGCACTCGCGCGCGTGGGGGATGGCCTGCGCGAAATTGACGCGCAGCATCTCGAAGAATCCCTTTTGGACCATGTGGCCGGACATTACACTAAGTCCATGACCCCGCTCGAACGCTCGCTGCGCGCCGCCCTGGCCGGCACCAGCGAAGCGCAACCGCGGCCGATGGCGTCGCTCGAACTGCCGATGAAGCTCGACAAGCTGATTCCGCCGCAGGTGTTCAGGAACCTCCGGCCCGCCTGCGTTCTGGTGCCGGTGATGCGCCGGCCGGGCGGCCTGTGCGTGCTGCTGACGCTGCGCTCCGAAGCGATGCCGTCGCACAAGGGCCAGATCAGCTTTCCGGGGGGCCGCCGCCAGGAGTCGGACGGCTCGGCGGCAGCCGCGGCCAAGCGCGAGGCCGAGGAGGAGGCCGGCATTCCGCCGGACGCCGTGGAGGTGGTCGGCTACCTCGACGATTACCCCACCGTCTCGAATTTCATGATCACGCCTGTCGTCGGGCTGGTCGAAGACCTCAAGGAAGTGAAGCCTTGCGCGCGCGAGGTCGCGGAGATTTTCGAAGTGCCGCTGGCGTTCGTCATCGACCCCGCCAGTTTCGAGCGCAAGGTATTCACGCGCGACGGCCTCAACGTGCCGTTTTTCGAGCTGAACTACGGTAGCCGGCGCATCTGGGGCGCTACCGCAGGCATGCTGTGGAACCTGTCCCGGAAAATGGTGGCGCATGAAAAAGGCGATGTATGAAAAGAAGGCTTGATCCGCTGCTTCGCGCCGCCCGCGTGCAGCGCAGTGCGGCCCGCACCGGCTTCGACTGGCCCGCCGGTGACCCGGCGCTGTGGCGCAAGCTGCACGAGGAGATCCGCGAACTGAAGGCCGTGGCGCGGCAGCGGACCCTGGCGCGAGAGGAACTCGGCGACCTGCTGTTCATGGCGGTGAACCTGGCGCGGCACCTGAAGGTGGATGCCGGGCAGGCGCTGGCCGCAGCGGTGCGCAAATTCGGGCGCCGCTATGCGCACGTCATGAAGCACGCGCGCGGATTGCCTCCGAAGGGTCATCCGCAGCGGCTGGCGCGCATGGACGCGCTGTGGCAGCAGGCCAAGCGCCAGGAGAAGCGCCGCTGAAGGGCAGACGCCGCTACGCCAGGCGGTTCAGGCCGTTGTGTGCGGCGACGCGATACGCCTCCGCCATGGTCGGATAGTTGAACGTGGTGTTGATGAAGTACTTCAGGCTGTTGAGGTCCTTCGAGGCCATCACGGTCTGGCCGATGTGCACGATCTCCGAGGCGCGGTCGCCGAAGCAGTGCACGCCGAGCACGGCGAGGGTCTCGGCGTGGAACAGGATCTTCAGCATGCCGGTCGTCTCTCCCGTCATCTGTGCGCGCGCCAGGCTCTTGAACGAGGCGTGGCCCACCTCGTAAGGAACGCCGGCCTCCTGCAGCTCGCGCTCGGTGCGGCCGACGGAGCTGATTTCGGGAATGGTGTAGATCCCCGTGGGCGCCAGCGTGGCCCGCCCCGGGTCCGTCTTGCCAGTGAGGATGTGTTCGACGGCGTAGCGCCCCTGGTCGTAGGCGACGCTGGCCAGCGCCGGCGGGCCGGTGATGTCGCCGGCGGCATAGATATGCGGCACGGCGGTCTGGAACTCACCATTGACCTTGATTTGGCCGCGCGAAGTGGCCTCGAGCCCCGCCTTGGGCAGGTCGAGCGCATCGCTATTGCCGGTGCGGCCGTTGCACCACAGCAGCACGTCGGACTTGATCTTGCGATTGGATTTCAGGTTCAGCACCACGTCGCGCTCGCGCGCCTCGACGCTGTCGAAAGTTTCGTTGTAGCGGATGATGCAGCCCTGCTCGCGCAGGTGGTACGACAGCGCTTCGGTGATTTCCTCGTCGAGGAACGACAGCAGCCGTTCCTGCGTGTTGACCAGCGTTACCTTGCAGCCGAGGTTCAGGAAGATCGAGGCGTACTCGCAGCCGATCACGCCGGCGCCGTAGACCGTGACCACGAACGGCGTCTCCGGGTACTTCAGGATGCTGTCGCTGTCGCGGATGCGCGGGTGCGCGAAATCCAGCCCTGGCGGGTGGTAGGGCCGCGACCCGGCGGCGATTACGATGTGATCGGCCTTGACCTTCAGCGGCGTGGCGCCGGTGCGGCGGATCTCGAGCTGGTGCGGATCGACAAAGTGCGCCTCACCCTCGAGCACGGCGATCTTGTTGCGCTCGTAGTAGCGCCGGCGCTGGGCGACTTGCCTGGCGATGACCCCGTCGGTGGCGTGCAGCAGCTGGGGGAAGGTGAGGTTCAGGTTGCGCCGGTACTCGCGCAGCTGCGGGTTGACGCGCAGGTCGTGCAGCACCTTGACCTGGTGGCGCAGCGCCTTGCTCGGGATG
>JANNKD010000159.1:0-3338 GCA_031396115.1 Gammaproteobacteria bacterium | reverse complement strand
GCCAGGGCAGCAGCCCGGCCTTGCGCACTTCGGCCTGGCGCTCGACCAGGCGATGGGCCAGCGTGATCGGGGCCGGCATCAGCACGTCGGTGTCGTTGCAGGCGTAGCCGAACATCAGGCCCTGGTCGCCGGCGCCCTGGTCCTCGGGCCTGGCCCGGTCGACGCCCTGGGCGATGTGCGGCGACTGCTTGCCGATGATGTTCAGCACGCCGCAGGTCGCGCCGTCGAAGCCGACCGCGGAGGAGTTGTAGCCGATGCCCGTGATGACCTTGCGGACCGTTTCCTCGAGGTCCACCCAGGCCGTGGTCGTGACCTCGCCGGCGATGATCGCGACGCCGGTCTTGACCAGCGTCTCGCACGCAACGCGCGCCTGCTTGTCGCGCGCGAGGATCGCGTCGAGCACCGCGTCCGAGATCTGGTCGCAGATCTTGTCGGGGTGGCCTTCGGAGACGGATTCGGAGGTGAACAGGTACTCGCTCATCGGTAAAAAGTCCTCATATCTGCCTATACGGATAGGCGGATATTCTATCCGGAACGGCGGGGCCGGGCGAGTGTCCCCTCTCCCCGCCGAGCGGGGAGAGGGCTAGGGTGAGGGGCAGCCCCGCGTTAAGCTTTCCGCATGGCGCTCACCCCTTCGACCATGCTGCCGCTTGGCACCCGCGCGCCGGCTTTCACGCTGCCCGACACCGTCAGCGGCAAGACGCTCGCGCTCGATGCGCTCAAGGGCGCCAAGGGCACGGTGGTGATGTTCATCTGCAACCACTGCCCGTACGTGAAGCACGTGAACGGCGAGTTGGTGCGCGTGGCGAAGGATTACCAGCGCAAGGGCATCGCCTTCATCGCGATCTCATCCAACGACGTCGTCGGCCATCCCGAGGACGCGCCGGACAAGATGCACACGGTGGCCTGGCAGCTCGGCTATCCGTTCCCGTACCTGTATGACGAATCGCAGGGCGTTGCGAAGGCCTACCAGGCTGCCTGCACGCCTGACTTGTTCCTGTTCGACTCGGCGATGCTGTGCGTCTATCGCGGCCAGCTCGACGACTCGCGGCCGGGCAGCGGCGTGCCGGTGACAGGCAAGGACCTGCGCGCGGCGCTGGAGGCGGTGCTGTCGGGCAAGCAGGTCGGCATGGAGCAGAAGCCGAGCGTGGGGTGCAACATCAAGTGGAAGCGCTGATCCCCTTCTTCCTGATCAAGCCCTCGAAGTAGGGGATCGATTTCTTCAACCCCTCGCGCAGCTTCACCTTCGGACTCCACCCCAACACCTTCTTCGCCTTCGCGATGTCCGGCTGCCGCTGCTTCGGGTCGTCCTCCGGCAAGGGCTTCCTCACCAGCTTCGACTTCGACCCGGTCAGCTCGATGACCCGCTCGGCGAGCTGCCGGATGGTGAACTCCCCCGGGTTGCCCAGGTTGATCGGCCCGGTGACTTTCTCGGGTGAGTCCATCAGGCGCATCAGCCCGTCCACCAGGTCCGTGACGTAACAAAACGAGCGCGTCTGCTCGCCGCTGCCGTAGATCGTGATCGGCTGGTTGCGCAGCGCCTGCATGATGAAGTTGCTGACCACGCGCCCGTCGTCCGGGTGCATGTTCGGGCCGTAGGTGTTGAAGATGCGCGCCACCTTGATCGGCAGCCGGTGCTGGCGCCAGTAATCGAAGAACAGCGTCTCAGCGCAGCGCTTGCCTTCGTCGTAACAGGAGCGGATGCCGATCGGGTTCACCCGGCCCCAGTAGCTCTCGGGTTGCGGATGGACCTCGGGGTCGCCGTACACCTCGGAGGTGGAGGCCTGCAGGATGCGGCAGCGCAGGCGCTTGGCCAGGCCGAGCATGTTGATGGCGCCGTGCACGCTGGTCTTGGTGGTCTGCACCGGGTCGAACTGGTAGTGCACCGGCGAGGCGGGGCAGGCCAGGTTGTAGATCTGGTCGGCCTCGACGTACAGCGGGAAAGTCACGTCGTGGCGCATCAGTTCGAAGCGCGGGTGGTCGAGCAACTTGGCGACGTTGCCGCGCGTGCCGGTGAAGAAATTGTCCACGCACAACACGTCGTGGCCTTCGCCGAGCAACCGCTCGCACAGGTGCGAGCCGATAAAGCCGGCGCCGCCGGTGACGAGCACTCGCCGGCTGGCGAATTCCTTCTTGATTTTCATGGAGTTCCCGGTGTCCTTGTAGGGATTTTACCCGTCTTGCCCCCCGGCCCCCCGGCATGGACAATACGCGTCCTTTCGCGGCCCTCCCCGGACCCTCCAGCAATGCCCGCCCGCCTCGAGCTCGCCAACGCCATCCGCGCGCTGTCCATGGATGCCGTCCAGAAGGCCAACTCGGGGCACCCCGGCATGCCAATGGGCATGGCGGACATCGCCGAGGTGCTCTGGAACGACTACCTGAAGCACAACCCGGCCGATCCGAAGTGGCCCAACCGCGACCGCTTCGTGGTGAGCAACGGCCACGGCTCGATGCTGCTGTACTCGCTGCTGCACCTCACCGGCTACGACCTGCCGCTCGAGGAGTTGAAGAACTTCCGCCAGCTGCACTCCAAAACGCCGGGGCACCCCGAATATGGGCTGACGCCGGGGGTCGAGACCACGACCGGCCCGCTGGGGCAGGGGCTCTCCAACGCGGTGGGCATGGCGATCGCCGAGTCGGCGCTGGCCAAGACCTTCAACCGCGAAGGTTTCCCGCTGGTCGACCACTACACGTATGTGTTCTGCGGCGACGGCTGCCTGATGGAAGGCATCTCGCACGAAGCCTGTTCGCTGGCCGGCACGCTCGGCCTGAACAAGCTGATCATGTTCTACGACGACAACGACATCTCGATCGACGGCGAGGTGCACGGCTGGTTTCGTGACGACACGCCGGGCCGCTTCGAGGCCTACGGCTGGCAGGTGATCCGTAATGTGGATGGCCACGACCCGGTCGAGGTCAAGCAGGCCATCGAGACCGCGCGCAAGTCCGCTGACAAGCCAACGCTGATCTGCTGCAAGACCGTGATCGGCTGGGGCTCGCCGAACAAGCAGGGCAAGGAGTCCTCGCATGGCGCCGCGCTCGGCGAGGACGAGGTCAAGCTGGTGCGCGAGACGCTCAAGTGGCCGCACGCGGCGTTCGAGATCCCCGGGACGCTGTACGACGGCTGGAGCGCGCGCTCGCGCGGCGCCACCGCGCAGCAGGAATGGGAAGCGGTGCTGGCGAAGTACGCCAGGGAGTTCCCCGAGCACGCGGCCGAGTTCAAGCGGCGCGTCGCCGGCGAGTTGCCGAAGGAGTGGAGCGGGCTGATCGGCGGCTTCATCGCCAAGGCCGCCGCCAACGACAAGCCCATGGCCACGCGCAAGTCGAGCAAGACCGTG
>JANNKD010000099.1:0-2598 GCA_031396115.1 Gammaproteobacteria bacterium | reverse complement strand
GGAGTCGCGGTTGTAGCGCGAGTCGGAGCGCAGTTCCGGCACCCCGATCTGGGTGTCACCGATGCGCAGCTCCGGGTACTTCCACAGCGACCAGGCCAGCGACACCGCCGCCAGCGCCAGCATCGGCAGGGCGCCGCGCCTTGTCGCGAACACCGCCAGCGGCCGCCACAGCCGGTCGCCGATCTCGGCGCGCACGCGCTGGCGCTGGCGGAATTTCTCGAGCGCCGGCAGCTTCACCCAGGTCAGCGCGATCGGCAGCATGATCTTGTTGGTCAGGATCACCGCGGCCATGCCGAGTGCCGCGTTGATCGCCATCTCGCGCACGATCTCGATCTGAATGAACGCCAGCGTGGCGAAGCCGATGACGTTGGTGACGATGGCGACGGTGCCGGGGATGAACAGGCGCTTGAACGTCTCCACCGAGGCCTGGTAGCTGTCGAGCCCGTTCTCGGCGACCTCGTTGCCCCAGCCGTTGATGTACTGCACCCCGTGCGACACGCCGATCGACAGGATCAGGAACGGCACCAGGATGGCGAACGGGTCGAGGCCGAAGCCGAACGTGCGCAACAGGCCGAGCTCCCAGATCACCGCAGCCAGCGCCGCCGACAGCGGCAGCAGCGACAGCCGGAACGAGCCGCAGAAGGCCCACAGCAGCAGCATGGTCAGCGCCAGCGCCACCAGGAAGTAGCCCGCCACCTCGACGCTGGCGTCGGTGACGTCGCCGACGACCTTGGCGAAACCGATGATGTGCACCGACACGTCGGGCGACTGGTGCTTGGCGCGCAAGCGCTCGAGCGCGTCGGCCACCTGGCGGTAGTCGAGGCGCTCGCCGGTGACCGGATGGTGCTCGAGCAACTCGGCGACGATCATGGCGCCGCGCTGGTCGTTCGAGACCAGCCGGCCGATGATGCCGGCCTTGCCGACGTTGGCGCGGATCAGCGCGAACATCTGCGGCGAGGGCGCGTAGTCGCGCGGCACCACGTCGCCGCCGGCGAAGCCGCCCTCGATCACCTCGAGGTAGCGCACACCCGGCGTGAACAGCGAGGTGACGCGCGAGCGGTCCACGCCTGGCAGGAAGAACACCTCGTCGGTCGCCGCGCGCAGCGCCTCGAGGAACTTCTCCTCGTAGATCGAACCATCGTCGCCGGCGCGGGCGCCGGCGCGCCGGATCAGCGCGACTGTGACCAGGTTGGCGCCGCCGAAGGCCTTCTCGTACTTCTTGAAGGCCTGCATGTACGGGTGTTGCAGCGGGATCTGCTTTTCGTAGCCGGCGTCCGGCTGCAGGCGCAGCGCCTGGACCCCCATTGCGGCGGTGAAGGCGAGCAGGATCGCAAACGTGAGCCGGCACCGCGCATACACCACGGCGACGGCAAGACGCAGGACGCGTTCTGCCCCAGGGCCCATCGTGCCTCCAGCGCGCGTGAAGCGGCCGCACCGGATCCGGGCGGCCTTGTTATGAGGGAAGAATAGCGTCCCTGAACCACGCCTGAACAGCGCCGCTGGCGCGTCGGTAGTGCCGGCGCTCGCCGAGGTCTACAATGGCCGCCCCCGAACAACCTTCGCAAGAAAGGAAGCTGCCATGCCCATCTCCAGGGTTCCCATCGCTCTCGCCATCGCCGGCACCGTCGCGCTGGCGGGATGCCAGACCACCGACCCGTACACCGGCGAGAAAGAGGCCTCCAAGACGAGCATCGGCGCCGGCATCGGCGCGCTCGCGGGCGCCGTGCTCGGTGCGGCCACCGGCAAGGACGCCAAGGATCGCCGCAAGCGCGCCCTCATCGGCGCGGGCGTAGGCGGCCTGGCTGGCGCCGGCGTCGGCGCGTATATGGACGCGCAGGAAGCCAAGCTGCGCCAGAAGCTGGCCGGCACGGGCGTCAGCGTGACGCGCCAGGGCGACAACATCGTGCTGAACATGCCCGGCAACATCACCTTCCAGACCGCCAGCGCCGACCTCAACGCCGATTTCTACAAGGTGCTGGACGGCGTCGGCATCGTCGTCGACGAGTACGACAAGACGCTGATCGTCATCGAGGGCCACACCGACAGCGTCGGCTCCGACGATATGAACCAGTCGCTGTCCGAGCGTCGCGCGACGTCGGTCGGCCAGTACCTGATGGGCAAGGGCGTCAACGGCCAGCGCGTGCTGACCGCGGGCTTCGGCGAGGCGCGCCCGGTCGCGTCGAACGACTCGGACTCCGGCCGCTCGCAGAACCGCCGCGTCGAAGTGCGTCTGGAGCCCATCACGCAGGGCTGATCGGTACCCGCTGAAACGAAGACCCCGGCTCGTGCCGGGGTCTTTTTTTCAGCCCGGCGGCGGGCCGAGGTTGATCGCCATCACCGGTGCGCCGGGGCCGATCTTCTGCACGCCCGCGGTGATGACCACGTCGCCCGGCTTCACGCCGGAGGTCACCTCGACGCGGCCGGCCTGGCGCACGCCCAGCTCGACGGGACGCATCACGGCCTTGCCGTCCTCGATGACGTACACGAACAGCTTCTCGCCCTGCGGCACGATCGCCTGCTCGGGCACCAGCACGGCTCCGTCGCGCTCGGCGACCACCAGGCGCACGCGCGCGAACAGCCCCGGGCGCAGCTCGGACC
>JANNKD010000090.1:0-45413 GCA_031396115.1 Gammaproteobacteria bacterium | reverse complement strand
CTCGTGGAAGATGCGGCCGATGCCGTGGCCGCAGAACTCGCGCACCACCGAGAAGCCCTGCGCCTCGGTGAATTTCTGGATCGCCGCGCCGCTGTCGCCGAGGCGCGCGCCTGGCCGGACCTGGGAAATGCCCTTGAGCATGGCCTCATGGGCGGCCTCGGACAGCCGCCGCGCCAGCACCGGCGCTTCGCCGACGTAGTACATGCGGCTGGTGTCGCCGTGGAAGCCGTCCTTGATGACGGTGACGTCCACGTTGACCACGTCGCCCTTCTTGAGCTTCTTGGGGCCCGGAATGCCGTGGCAGACCACGTGGTTGACCGAGGTGCAGATGGACTTGGGGAAGGGGGGCCGGCCGCCGCCGCCGCCGTAGTGCAAGGGGGCGGGGATGGCCTTCTGCCGGTCGACGATGTGCTCGTGGCAACGCTCATTCAGCTCATCGGTGGTCACCCCGGGCTGGACGTGCGGCTCGATCATGACCAGCACTTCGGCCGCGAGGCGGCCGGCCTCGCGCATGAGGCGCTGTTCTTCGCTGTTCTTGATGGAGACGGCCATGAGAGCAGAAGCCTGGAAAATCGTTGTCCCGCGGGGCGGGCTATGGTATAAAGCGCGCCGCCGTAAGGCAATGAAGTAGCAGCAAAAATCCATCCGCACCCCCCTTGGGTGAGCCTGAACAGGGGCGCGGTCAGCAAAACCCAAGGAGTAAGCATGGCTAACATCACCATGCGCCAGCTGCTGGAAGCCGGCGCACATTTCGGTCACCGCACCCGTTACTGGGCTCCCAAGATGGAGCCGTACATCTTCGGGGCGCGGAACAAGATCCACATCATCAACCTCGAGCAGACGCTGCCGCTGCTGAAGGAAGCCTGCAATTTTGCCGGCCGCCTCGCGGGCAACGGCGGCAAGATCCTGTTCGTCGGCACCAAGCGCGCCGCGCGCGACGCGGTCGAGACCGAGGCGCAGCGCTGCGGCATGCCGTACGTCAGCCAGCGCTGGCTCGGCGGCACGCTGACCAATTTCAAGACCATCAAGGCCTCGATCAAGCGCCTGATCGATATGGAGAAGTCGTTCGAGGACGGCACCATCAAGCGCCTGCCGAAGAAGGAGCAGCTCGGCCAGCAGCGCCAGATCGAGAAGCTCAAGCGCTCGCTCGGCGGCATCAAGGAGATGCAGTCGCTGCCGGACTGCCTGTTCGTCATCGACGTGGGCTACGAGCAGATCGCCGTGTCCGAGGCCAAGAAGCTCGGCATCCCGGTGATCGCGGTGGTGGACACCAACAACAGCCCGGCGGGCATCGACTGCGTGATCCCGGGCAATGACGACGCCACGCGCGCCATCAAGGTCTACGCCGAGACGATCGCCGACGCGATCATCGAGGCCCGCGGCGCCAACACCGTCGGCGCGCGTGCCGACGAGTTCGTCGAGGTCGAAGGTGAAGCCAAGGCCGCCGCCAAGCCGCGCGGCCGCGCCGCCAAGCCCGTGCCCAAGAAGGAGACCCGGGTCGAGACCAAGGTGCGCCGCCACAAGGTCGAGCCGGAGGGGAAGGAATGACCTCCGTCACGGCCGACCAGGTCAAAGAACTGCGCGAGCGCACCGGCGCCGGCATGCTCGACTGCCGCAAGGCCCTGGTCGCCACCGGCGGCGACATCAACGCCGCCATCGAGAAGCTGCGCATGGAAGGCCAGGCCAAGGCGGTCAAGAAGGCCGGCCGCACCGCGGCCGATGGCACCATCGCCATCGCGGCCGGCGCTGACGCGCTGGCCATCGTCGAGCTGAACTGCGAGACCGACTTCGTCGCCAAGGGCGAGGACTTCCAGAAGTTCGCCGCCGCCGCGGCGCAGGTCGCGCTGCAGCAGCGCCCGGCGACGATCGAGCAGCTGGCCGCCGCCAAGTCCGGCGCGCAGTCGCTCGAGGATGTGCGCAAGGTCATGGTCGCCAAGATCGGCGAGAACATCACGCTGCGCCGCTTCGAAGTGGTGAAGACCGCGGGCGGTCCGCTGGCGCAGTACGTCCACGCCGGCAGCCGCATCGGCGTGATCGTCGCGCTGGAAAAGGGCGACATCGAGCTGGGCCGCGACATCGCCATGCACGTCGCCGCGCAGCGCCCGCAGTACCTCAAGCCGGCCGACGTGCCGGCCACCGTGCAGGACGCCGAGCGCAAGGTGATCGAGGCGCAGACCGCGGAGCAGGCCGCCGGCAAGCCCGCCGACATCGTCAAGAAGATGGTCGACGGCAAGCTGCGCAAGTTCCTGTCCGAGACCACGCTGCTGGGCCAGGCCTTCGTCAAGGACCCGGACCAGACCGTCGAGAAGGTGCTGGCGGCCCGCGGCGGCGCCGTGGCGCGTTTCGTGCGCTTCGAGGTCGGCGAGGGCATCGAGAAGCAGGGCGGCGATTTCGCCAGCGATGTGGCCGACCTGATCAAGCCGAAGCACTGAGACCCCAGCAACCAAGCTCAAGGAGGAAGGAGTGCCCAGCAAGCCCGCCTACAAACGCATCCTCCTGAAGCTGTCCGGCGAGGCCCTCATGGGCAAGCTGGACTACGGCATCTCGCCCGACGTCATGGCGTTCCTGGCCGGCGAGGTCAGGGATGTGGTCGCCGCCGGGGTGCAGGTCGCCGTGGTCGTCGGCGGCGGCAACATCTTCCGCGGCGAGGGCCTGGCCCGCGCCGGCATGGACCGCGTCACCGGCGACCAGATGGGCATGCTCGCCACCGTGATCAACGCACTGGCGATCCAGGACACGCTCGAGCGCACCGGCCAGCCGGCGCGCGTGCAGTCGGCGATCCGCATCAACGAGGTGTGCGAGGACTTCATCCGCCTGAAGGCGATCCGCCACCTCGAGAAGGGCCGCGTGGTGATCTTTGCGGCCGGCACCGGCAAACCGTTCTTCACCACCGACTCGGCCGCGGCGTTGCGCGCCATCGAGGTCGGCTGCGACCTGCTGCTGAAGGCGACCAAGGTGGACGGCATCTACACCGCCGATCCGGTCAAGGACAAGAAGGCCAAGAAGTACGACGAGCTGACCTACGACGAGGTGCTCGACAAGCGCCTCGGCGTGATGGACCAGACCGCGATCGTGCTGGCGCGCGACCACAAGATGCCGCTGCGCGTGTACGACATGACGGCGCCCGGCGCGCTGCTGAAGATCGTGCGCGGCGCCAAGGACGTTGGGACCCTGGTGAGGAGTTGAGGACATGCTCGAAGACGTCAAGAAGAAGGCGACCGCGCGGATGGACAAGAGCGTGGACACGCTGAAGCAGGCCTACACCAAACTGCGCACCGGTCGCGCCACCACCGGGCTGGTGGAGCACCTGAAGGTCGATTACTACGGCTCGGACGTGCCGATCTCGAATACGGCGAGCATCGTGGTCGAGGACGCGCGCACCATCACCGTCACGCCGTGGGAGAAAAACATGGTCGGACCGATCGAGAAGGCGATCATGGCTTCCGACCTCGGCATCACGCCGAACACGGCCGGCACCGCCATCCGCCTGGTCATGCCGGCCATGACGGAGGAACGCCGGCGCGAGGTGGTCAAGGTGGTCAAGAGCGAGGCGGAGCAGGCCAAGATCGCCATCCGCAACGTGCGCCGCGACGCCATGCAGGAAGTGAAGGAAGCGCTGAAGAAGAAGCTGATCAGCGATGACATCGAGAAGCGCGCCGAGCAGGAGATCCAGAAGCTGACCGACGCGCACATCGCCAAGGTCGAGGAGACGGCGGCGGCCAAAGAGAAGGAGACGATGTCGCTGTGACGAAGGACGCGCCGAAACTGCCCGAGCCGCACGGCCCGCGGCACGTCGCCGTCATCATGGACGGCAACGGCCGCTGGGCGAAGAGCCGCGGCCGGCCGCGCAGCTTCGGCCACCGGGCCGGCGTGCAAAGCGCGCGCCGCATGGTGCGCGCCTGCCACAAGCACGGCGTCGGCGCGCTGAGCGTGTTCGCCTTCAGCCAGGAGAACTGGCGCCGGCCGCAGGCCGAGGTCGGGCTGCTGATGCAGCTGTTCCTGCGCACGCTGTCGAAGGAGCTCGACGGCATGCACAAGAGCGGCATCCGGCTGCGCTTCATCGGCGACCACGCCGACTTCTCGCCGCAGCTGCGCAAGCTGATGCACGACGCGGAGGCCCGCACCGCGGGCAACACGGCGCTGCAGCTGACCGTCGCGGTCGGCTACGGCGGGCAGTGGGACATCCAGCAGGCGGCCGCCGCCTGCGTCAAGGCCAGGCTGCCGCTGACCGCCGAGAACCTCGAGGCGAAGCTGCAGACGGCCGGCCTGCCGCTGGTGGACCTGCTGATCCGCACCGGCGGCGAGCGGCGCATCAGCAACTTCATGCTCTGGCAGCTGGCCTACACCGAGCTGTACTTCACCGAGACGCTATGGCCGGATTTCCGCGAGGCGGAGTTCGAGCGCGCCCTGGTGTGGTTCCGCGGGCGCGAGCGGCGCTTCGGCCGCGTGCCCGAGGCCGCCTAGTCGGCCGGCAACCGCAGACTCCATCCATGCTGCTCCAGCGCGTCATCACCGCCCTCGTGCTGCTGCCCTTCGTGCTGGCCACGCTGTGGTTCGGCTCGACGCCGCTGGTCGGCGCCGTGTTCGGCGCCGCCGCCATGATCGGCGTGGTGGAGTGGGGCACGCTCACCGGCGTGCGCCGCAACGGCGCGGGTCCCGGCGCCATCGCTCTCTACGTCGCGGCGGCCGCCGCGCTGACCGCGCTGGCCGTGTGGCAGCGCGCCACCGCGCTGCCCTGGGTGCTCATCAGCGGCACCTGCATCTGGTGGCTGGTCGTGCTGGTCTGGATCAAGCGCTATCCGGTGGGCTTCGACGCCGCGCACCCGCCGCGCTGGCTGCTGGCGGCTGCGGGGCTGCTGGTCGTGCCGGGCACGATTGCGGCCGTTGCCCTGCTGCACGACGCGCCGGACGGCGCGCTGCGCCTGCTGTTCGCGCTGGTGCTGGTGTGGGCCGCCGACGTCGGCGCCTATTTCGCCGGCAAGGGGTTCGGGCGGCGCAAGCTCGCGCCCAACGTCAGCCCCGGCAAGACCTGGGAAGGCGCCATGGGCGGACTCGTGCTGGCGCTGCTGATCGCCCTCGCCGCCGGGACCTGGCTGTTCAGGCTGCCGAATGCGACCGCATGGATGGCGTTCCTGCTGCTGTGCGTCGCCGTGGTGCTGCTGTCCATCGTCGGCGACCTCGGTGAGAGCCTGCTCAAGCGCCAGGTCGGCGTGAAGGACAGCGGCACGCTGCTGCCCGGCCACGGCGGCGTGCTCGATCGGGTGGACTCGCTGCTCGCCGCACTGCCGGCGATGGCCCTGGGCCTGAAGGGGCTGGGCCTGTGACGACCCTGACGGTGCTTGGCGCGACCGGTACGGTCGGGCGCAACACGCTCGACGTGGCCGGCCGGCATGCCGGGCGCCTGACGGTGCATGCGCTGACCGCGCGGCGCGATGCCGCCGGCTTGTTCGAGCTGTGCCAGCGCCACCGGCCAGCCGTCGCGGTGCTGGCCGAGGAGGCCGCGGCGCGCGAGCTGCGCGAGCGCGCGCAGGCTGCCGGGCTCACGCTGGACGTGCGCGCCGGCGAGCGCGCGCTGACCGAGGCGGCCGGCGCGGCCGACGTCGTGATGTGCGCCATCGTCGGCGCCGCGGGGCTGATGCCGACGCTGGCCGCGGTGCGGGCCGGGCGGCGCGTGCTGATCGCCAACAAGGAGCCGCTGGTCATGGCCGGCCGGCTGGTGCTGGCCGAGGCCGCGCGCGCCAACGCCACGCTGATCCCGATCGACAGTGAACATAACGCCATCTTCCAGTGTCTACCGTCCGGGTTCCGCTGCGGCCGGGCCGATCCCGGGGTGCGCAAGCTGGTGCTGACCGCGTCCGGCGGACCGTTCCGCGACACGCCGGTGGCCGAGCTCGAGCGCGTGACGCCGGCGCAGGCCGTGCGGCACCCGAACTGGGTCATGGGACCGAAGATTTCGGTGGATTCGGCGACGATGATGAACAAGGGGCTGGAGCTGATCGAGGCGCATCGCCTGTTCGGGCTGGCCGAGGAGCGCATCGAGGTCGTGCTGCACCCGGAGAGCGTGATCCACTCGCTGGTCGAGTACGCCGACGGCTCCATGCTCGCCCACCTGGGGCAGGCGGACATGCGCGTGCCGATCGCGCACGCCCTGGCCCACCCCGAGCGCTGGGAGTCCGGCGTGGCCGGGCTCAAGCTCGCCGAACTGGGCCGCCTGAATTTCCAGCCCGTGGACCTGCGCCGGTTCCCGTGCCTGGCGCTGGCCCGCGACGCGCTGCGCGCCGGCGGCATCCTTCCCAATGTGCTCAATGCCGCGAACGAAGTGGCGGTCGAGGCGTTCCTGAACGGGCGCATCGGCTTCACGCACATCGCGCGCGTGATCGAGCAGGCGCTGGCGGCGGCCGGCTCCGCGCGCCTGCCGGGCGACGAGTCGCTCGAAGCGGTGCTCGAGGTCGACGGCTGGGCGCGGCGCGCCGCGGCCGGGCTGCTCGACTCGAAGGTGGTGGCGCATGCTTGAAGTGCTGTGGAGCATCGCCGCCTTCATCGTCGCGCTCGGCGTGCTGGTGGCGTTCCACGAGTTCGGCCATTTCTGGGTGGCGCGTGCGCTCGGCGTGAAGGTGCTGCGTTTCTCGGTCGGCTTCGGCCGCGCGCTGTGGCGCCGCGTCGGCCGCGACGGCGTCGAATACGTCATCGCGGCGGTGCCGCTCGGCGGCTACGTCAAGATGCTCGACGAGCGCGAAGGCGACGTGGCGCCGGGTGAGGTGCACCTGGCCTTCAACCGGCAAGCGGTCTGGAAGCGGATCGCCATCGTCGCCGCCGGCCCGCTGGCGAATTTCCTGCTCGCCGCCGTGGCGTACTGGGTTGTGTTCGTCGGCGGCATCCCGGGATCCAGGCCGCTGATCGGAATGCCGCAGGCCGGGAGCGTCGCCGCCCACGCCGGCCTGCAACGCGGCGATGAGGTCATCGCGGTCAATGACGAGCCGACGCCGACCTTTGGCGCCATGCGCACCGCGCTGATCGACCACGCCCTGGGCGATGGGGCCATCGATCTGACCCTGCGGCGCGGCGAAGAGGTGCGCGGCGCGACGCTGCCCGTCGCCGGCGTGCGCCTGGATCCCGAGCACCTGTTCGACGACCTCGGCATCCGGCAGTACTGGCCGGCGGGCCCGCTGGTCGTGGTGCGGATCGAACCGGGCTCGTCAGCGGAGCAGGCCGGGCTCAAGCCCGGCGACCGGCTCGTGCGCCAGGGCGGGGCTGCAGTGGACGACATCGACGCGTGGCGCGACTGGATCGCGGCGCACCCCGGGGAAGTCGTGGAGTTCGAGGTCCGCCGCGGCGACGAGACGCTGCGGCTGTCGTCGATCCTGTCCTCGCGCGAGGACGACGGCCGCAGCATCGGCTTCCTCGGCGCCGGCGTGAACGTGGATGTTCCCCCGGCCGTATGGGAGAATCTGTTTACGAAGCATCGGTTAAGCGTTTGGGCTGCCTTGCCGGCCGCCGTCGCGGAAACCGCGCGGATGAGCCTGCTGACGCTCAAGTTCATGTACCGGATGGTCCTCGGTGACGTCTCGGTCAAGAACATCAGCGGCCCGATCCAGATTGCCCAGGTTGCCGGCTACACGGCCAGCAGCGGGGTTGTTTCATTCCTTTTTTTCATCGCGATCATGAGTGTGAGCCTTGGGGTGCTGAACCTGCTGCCCGTGCCGGTGCTGGACGGCGGTCATCTCCTCTACTACGTCGTGGAGCTCGTGAAGGGCTCGCCGCTGTCCGACCGCGCCCAGGCCGTCGGCCAGCAGGTCGGGCTGACGCTGCTGATCGCGCTCATGGGGCTGGCCTTCTACAACGACATCCTGCGACTGATCAACTAAGAAACCCGGAATGCCTTTCCAACCGCTGAAGAAGTGGCTGGCCGTGATTGCGCTGTGCGTCACGCTGCCGGCGCTGGCCGTCGTGCCTTTCACCATCTCCGAGATCCGCGCCGAGGGCCTCAAGCGCCTCGACATCGGCACCGTGTTGTCCTACCTGCCGCTGTCGCAGGGCGACGTGTTGAACGACCAGACCTCGAGCCAGGCGATCCGCGCGCTGTACGGCTCCGGCCTGTTCCAGGACGTCGAGCTCGACCGCGACGGCACGGTGCTGGTGGTGCGCGTGGTCGAGCGGCCGGCCATCGCCAGCTTCGAGATCGACGGCAACGACAAGATCGGTGGCGACGAGCTGAAGGAGTCGCTGAAGAGCCTGGGCCTGGCCGAGGGCGAGCCGTTCAAGCGCTCGCTGCTGGACGGGGTCGAGCAGGAGCTGCGGCGTCAGTACTACGCCAACGGGTTCTACGACGTCGGCATCGAGACCGAGGTCGAGAACAAGGGCGAGAACCGCGTTGCCCTCAAGATCAAGGTGACCGAAGGCGAGGTCACCCGCATCAAGGAAATCAACATCATCGGCAACAAGGCCTTCGACAAGCCGACACTGCTGTCGCAACTCAAACTCGAAAAGACCGACTGGGTGCCGTTCCAGAGCTCCGACCGCTATTCCAAGCAGCAACTGCTCGGCGACCTCGAGGGCCTGACGTCCTACTACCAGGATCGCGGCTACCTGAAGTTCAACGTCAGCTCGGTGCAGGTGGCGCTGGCGCCGGACAAGAAAGGCATCTACATCACGCTGAACGTCGAGGAAGGCGAGGTCTACACGGTCAAGGACCGGCGCTTCAGCGGCGAGCCCGTGCTCGAGCCGATGTTCCTCGAATTCCAGGTCACCACGCCGCCCGGCTCGACCTTCTCGCGCCGCGAGGCGACCGAGAGCGCCAACCGCATCGAGGCGGCGCTGGCCGACATCGGCTACGCCTTCGCCGAAGTCACGCCGGTGCCCGAGGTGGACGAGGAGAAGCGCGAAGTCAGCATCAATTACTTCATCCAGCCCGGCAAGCGCGCCTACGTGCGCCAGATCAACTTCAGCGGCCACAGCAGCACCAACGACGAGACGCTGCGGCGCGAGATGCGCCAGCTCGAGGCCGCGCCGTTCTCGAAGAGCGCGGTGGAGCGCTCGCGCGTGCGCCTGGAGCGCCTGCCCTTCATCGAGGCGGTCGAGGTGGACACCAAGCCCGTGCCGGGCACCGACGACCTGGTCGACATCGAATTCACCGTCAAGGAGCGGCCGCCCGGCTCGATCCAGTTCGGCGTCGGTTACTCGGGCGCATCAGGCTTCCTCGTCACCGGCAACGTCACCCATACCAACGTGTTCGGAACCGGCAACCGCGTTGCCGTCGAAGTGGACAACAACACCTTCTCGCGGCGCTTCTCGTTCAGCTGGTCGGACCCGTATTACACCGAGGACGGCGTCAGCCAGACCTGGTCGGTGTTCTACCGCGAGTCCGAGGGCCTCAACCGCTTCTCGTCGGGCTTCAACCTGAACGTGGTCGGCGGCAACCTGACCTACGGCATCCCGGTTTCCGAATACACGACGGTCCGCGCCGGCTTCGGCGTGGAGGACACGGCGCTCTCCACGTTCCCGAACAGCAGCACCAACATCCTCGAGTTCGCGATCGAGAACGGCACGCGCTACTTCACCTGGGAGGGGCGCACGGGCGTCACGCGCGACACGCGCAACCGCGTGTTCTTCGCCAGCCGCGGCATGCTGAACCAGTTCGACCTCGACGTCGTCCTGCCGGGCAGCGACCTGCAGTACTACCGTGCGCAGTACCGCCACCAGAACTACGTGCCGTTCCTGTTCAAGTCCTTCCTGGAGGTGAACGGCCGCTTCGGCCTGATGGAGGGCTACGGCAGCAAGGGCGCGCCGCCGCCGTACGAGAACTTCCTCGCCGGCGGCACGCGCACCGTGCGCGGCTACCGCGAGAGCAGCCTCGGCCCGCACGAGGGCTCGCTGCCGATCGGCGGGCGCTTCCTGACTGCGCTGCAGACCGAGCTGGTCATCCCGATGCCGATCGAGAGCGACGGCAAGTCCACGCGCACCAGCCTGTTCTACGACATCGGCAACGTCTACGCGTCGCCGAGCGACTTCAGCTACACCGGGCTGCGCACGTCCGCCGGCATCGCCTTCACGTGGTACACACCCTTCCTCGGTATACTTGACCTCAGCTACGGTTTCCCGCTGGACGAAGAGGCCTCGGACGAAGAGGATCGCTTCCAGCTCACCTTCGGCACGCCGTTCTAACGGCCCAATCCAACCTCACCGAGAACCTCATGCGCACCGCATTCGCCGCCCTCCTTCCCGCCGTCCTGCTGGCCGCCGCCTGGGCGGCCCCAGCCGCTGCCCAGACCAAGGTCGGCGCCATCAGCCTGCCGCAGCTGCTGCGCGACTCCCCGCAGGTGCGCTCCGCCAACGACAAGTTCAAGGCCGAGTTCCAGAAGCGCGAGGACGACCTCAAGGCCGAGGGCAAGAAGCTGCAGGAAGATGCCAAGAAGTACCAGCGCGACGCCGACACCATGAGCGGCCAGCAGCGCGCGGATACCGAAAAGAACCTCAACACGCGCCGCATCGACTTCGAGCTCAAGCAGCGCCAGTTCGCGGAGCAGGCACAGGCGCGCAACGACGAGTTGCAGCGCGAAGTGCTCGAGAAGATCAACCGCGCGATCACCGAGGTGGCCAAGGAGAAGGGGCTTGACCTGGTGGTGCGCGATCCGGCCTTTGCCTCGACGGAAGTGGATGTCACCTCGGACGTGATGAAAAAGCTCGCTGCGATGCAGAGCGCGCCGCCGGCGGCCGAGTCGAAGAAGAAGAAATAATCCAGGAGGCCGCGTGGCGCCGACACTCGGGGAACTGGCGCAGCGCTTCAAGGCGGGGCTGCCGGAACTGGACGTGGCCGGCGACCCGGCCACGGTGATCCGCGGCACCTGCACGCTGTCGCCCGGCGAGCCGGGCTGCCTGACGTTCCTCGCCAACCCGAAATACCGCGCGCAGCTGGCCACCACCCAGGCGTCGGCCGTCGTACTGGGCAAGCGCGACGCCGCCGGCTTCAAGGGCAATGCGCTGGTCGCGAAGGATCCGTACCTCGCGTTCGCGCGCATCGCCGCAAGCTTCGACACCAGCGGCGAGTTCACCCCCGGCGTGCACCCGGCGGCCTCGGTGGCGCCGGGCGTCAGCGTTCCGCCGACGAGCTACGTCGGCCCGTGCGCCGTGGTCGAGGCCGGCGCCACCCTCGGCGCCGGCGTCTACATCGGCCCGAACTGCAGCATCGGCCGCGACGCCCGCGTCGGCGACGGCAGCCGCCTCGACGGCAACGTCTTTGTTGGCGCGCGGGTGCGGATCGGCAAGCGCGCGCGGCTCAACGCCGGTGCGGTGGTCGGTTCGCGCGGCTTCGGCCTGGCGCGCGGCCCGGCCGGCTGGGAAGAGATGCCGCAGACCGGCACGGTGATCGTCGGCGACGACGTCGAGATCGGTGCCGGCACGACCGTCGACCGCGGCGCGCTCGGCGACACCGTGATCGAAAACGGCGTCAAGCTCGACAACCTGATCCAGATCGCGCACAACGTGCGCATCGGCGCGCACACGGTGATAGCCGCGATGTCCGGCATCGCCGGCTCAACCCGCATCGGGGCGCGCTGTATGATCGGTGGCTGTACCTGCATCAACGGCCACATCGAGATCGCCGACGACGTCGTGATCCTCGGCTTCGCGATGGTGCTGAAGAGCATCACCGAGAAGGGCCAGTACGCCGGTGTCCCCGCGCGCACCGCGCGTGAATGGCGCCGCGAGGTCGGCGGGGTCCGGCGGCTCGGCGCGATGGAGGGCCGGCTGCGCGAGCTCGAGCGGCGCGCCGGGATCAAGCGCAACGAAACGGAAGGGGACGACGGTGCCGACCAAGACGTATGACATCCGCGAGATCCTGAAACTCATCCCGCACCGCTTTCCGTTCGTGATGATCGATCGCGTCATGCGCTACGAGGAAGGCAGCGACACGCTGACGGCGATGAAGAACGTCACCTACAACGAGTCGCATTTCCCCGGACACTTCCCGGCGGTGCCCACCATGCCGGGTGTGCTGATCCTGGAGGCGATGGCGCAGGCCGCCGGCATCCTGGCGGTGCTGAAATCCGGCGTGCGTCCGGAGGACGGCCTGATTCTCTACTTTGTCGGCATCGACCACGCACGGTTCAAGCGTGCGGTGGTCCCTGGCGACCAGCTGTTCTTCGACGTGACGCTCGACAAGCACAAGCGCGACCTGTGGAAATTCAAGGCACGCGCCAGCGTCGAGGGCGAGCTGGCCTGCGAGGCCGACATGATGTGCATGCTGCGCCCTCCCGTCGCTTGAGGGCGTGATGGCGCGCATCCATCCGACGGCGGTCATCGATCCGAAAGCGCAGCTGCACGAGAGCGTCGAGGTCGGGCCATACAGCGTCATCGGCCCCAACGTCACCATCGGCGCGGGCACGCGCATCGGTCCCCACGTGGTGCTCGACGGGCCGATGACCCTGGGCACCGGCAACACGGTGTTCCCGTTCGCCTCGCTCGGCATCGTCTCGCAGGACAAGACGGCCAGGTACGAAGACGCGACGCGGGTCGAGATCGGCAACAACAACACCATCCGGGAGTACGTCACCATCAACCGCGGCACGCTCAAGGAAGCGGGCGTGACGCGCGTCGGTGACGACAACTGGCTGATGGCCTGCGCCCACATCGCGCATGACTGCATCATCGGCAGCCACACCATCCTGGCCAACAACGTGCTGCTGGCCGGCCACGTGACGATCGACGACCACGTGATCCTCGGCGGCGCCAGCGGCGTGCACCAGTTCTGCCGTATCGGCCAGGGCGCGTTCTCCGGTGGCGGCAGCATCATCCTCGGCTCCGTGCCGCCATTCGTGATGGTGCAGGGCAATCCGGCCGAGCCGCGGGCCATCAACAGCGAGGGCATGAAGCGCCGCGGCTACTCGGCGGACGACATCGGCGCCATCAAGGACGCCTACAAGCTGATCTATCTGTCCGGCAAGCCCATGGCCGAGATCAAGGCTGAGCTTGGCGCCATGGCGCAGGGCAATGCCAATGTCGGCCTGATGCTGGAGTTCATCGAAACCGCCAAGCGCCCGCTCGCGCGCTGAAAAAGTGAAGAAGGGGACGCAAGCCTTTTTATTGGTCGAGGTGAGCACCCGGGAGAATCAGGTATGGAAAAAACAGGTGTGCGTCCCCTTTTTCTGGTGATGGTGACGGCCGCGCTCGCCGCCTGTGGCGGCGCGCCGGCGACCAAGCCGGCCCAGCCCGAGGCGCCGCCGTCGCCGAAGTTCCCGTCCACCTACCAGGCGCCGGCGGCGGAGAGCGTGCTGATCCGGAGCGCCACCGTGCTGACCGGCGACGGCACGCGGCTCGACAACGGCGATGTCTGGCTCGAGAACGGCCTGGTCAAGGCGGTCGGCCGCGATCTGCAGGCGCCGGGCGCGCGCGTCATCGACGCCAAGGATCGCTGGGTCACGCCGGGCATCATCGATGTGCACTCGCACCTGGGTGTCTACGCCTCGCCGGGCGTGTGGGCGAACTCCGAGGGCAACGAGGCGACTTCACCGGTGACGGCGGAGGTGTGGGCCGAGCATTCGGTGTGGCCGCAGGATCCAGGTTTCCAGGCGGCGCGCGAGAACGGCGGCATCACCACGCTGCTGGTGTTGCCGGGCTCGGCCAACCTGTTCGGCGGGCGCGGCGTGACGCTCCGCAACGTCCCGGCCGTGACCTACCAGGCCATGAAGTTTCCCGGCGCGCCGCACGTTCTGAAGATGGCCTGCGGCGAGAATCCGCGCCGCGTCTACGGCCGTGACCGCAAGTCGGCGCCGTCCACGCGCATGGGCAACGTCGCGGGCTACCGCGCGGCGTTCTCCAAGGCGCAGGCCTACCAGCGCAAGTGGAAGCATTGGGAGGAGAAGAAGAAGGCCGGCGGCGAGCTGCCGCCGGACCGCGACCTGCAGATGGAGACGCTGGTCGGCGTGCTGAAGGGCGAGATCCTGGTGCAAAACCACTGCTATCGCGCCGACGAGATGGCAACCATGCTCGATGTGGCGCGCGAGTTCGGCTACAAAATCACCGCGTTCCACCACGCGGTCGAGGCCTACAAGGTCGCCAACCTGCTGGCCGATACGCAGACCTGCGTGGCCATCTGGGCCGACTGGTGGGGCTTCAAGATGGAGTCCTTCGACGGTATCCGCGAGAACGCGGCCATCGTGCACGCGGCCAAGGGCGGCGGCTGCGTCATCATCCATTCCGACTCCGAAGCCGGCATTCAGCGCCTGAACCAGGAGGCCGCCAAGGCCATGGCCGCCGGCGCGCGCGCCGGCATCCCGGTCGCACCGGAGCAGGCCATCCGCTGGATCACGTCCAACCCCGCACGCGCCATGGGCATCGCCGAACGCACCGGCTCGCTCGCGGCGGGCAAGGCGGCCGACGTCGTGCTGTGGAGCTCGGATCCGTTCAGCGTCTACGCGCGGCCCGACCTTGTGCTGGTCGATGGCACGGTGCAGTTCGACCGCAAGCATCCCAAGGCCGAGCCGGACAGCGACTTCATGCTCGGCGTGCAGCCGCCCCGGAGCCAGCCATGAGAGCGCTCATCGCAACCGCGCTGCTGTGCGCAGCCGCGCCCTCACTGGCGGCCGAGATCTTGATCAAGGGCGCGCGCGTGCACACGCTTGGCCCGGCCGGCACGCTGGCTTCCGGCAGCGTGCTGATCCGCGACGGGCGCATCGCCGCGGTCGCCGCGAACGTGGCGGCGCCCGCCGGCGCCCAGGTCATCGACGGCACCGGCCTGGTGGTGACGCCGGGCATCTTTGCCGCGTTCACGCAGCTCGGGCTGCACGACGTCGACGGCGTGGACGACTCCAACGACGATGCCTCGAAGGACGACCGCTTCAGCGCATCGCTCGACGTGGTCGACGGCCTCAACCCGCGCGCCGCCATCATCGCGGAAGTGCGCATCGAGGGCGTGACGCGCGCCGTCGCCGCGCCCATGGCCGGCGACCATGACGCGCTGCTCGCGGGTTTCGGAGCCGTCATCAACCTCGGCTCGGCCGAGCGCTTCGTCACCAAACCGCGTGCCGCCGCGTACCTGCAGGCGGGCGAGCGGGGCGCACAGCTGATCGGCGGCTCGCGGCCCGCGGCCTTCGCCTGGCTGCGCGAGGTCTTCGAAGAGGTGCGCAATCCGAAACTCTGGCAGGGGCGGCCGAACCGCGAGCCGCTGCTGTCGCCGCTCGAGGCCGAGGCGCTCAAGCCGGTGCTGGCCGGACAGGTGCCGCTGGTGGCGCTGGCCGACCGCGTGGCGGACCTGCGCGCGCTGATGAAGCTCGCGGCGGAGTACAAGCTGCGGCTCATCATCCAGGGCGGCGCCGAAGCGCACCTCGTGGCCCGGGAGCTCGCGCAGCGCAGGATTCCGGTGCTGCTCGATCCGTCCCTGACCCTGCCGGCCAAGTTCGAGTCGCTCGCCACGGTCGAGGACAACGCCGCGCGCCTGCACCGCGCAGGCGTGGTCACGGCCTTCATGTCCGATGCCTTCGCCTCGCAGGACGCGCGCAACCTGCGCCAGCTGGCCGGCATCGCGGTGGCGCGTGGCATGCCGTGGGACGCGGCGCTGGCCGCGATCACGGTGAATCCCGCGAAGATCTTCGGCGTGGACCAGGAGCTCGGCAGCCTGGCTCCGGGCAAGGCCGCCGACGTGGTGCTGTGGGACGGCGATCCGCTCGAGCTGCGCACGTACCCGAAGCAGGTGTTCATCGATGGGCGCGTGGTGCCGGTGGACAGCCACCAGACGCGCCTGCGTGACCGCTACCTCAAGCGGCTGCAGCGGTAGCGCTGCATGCCGCTGCGGTTCGCGCTGGTCGCCGGTGAAGCGTCGGGGGACATTCTTGGCGCCGCGCTGATCGGCGGCCTGCGCGCCCGCTATCCGGACGCGAGCTTCTACGGCGTGGCCGGCCCGCGCATGCGCGCAGCCGGCTGCGAGGCGATCGAGTCCATCGAAGCGCTGTCGGTGATGGGCCTGGTCGAGGTGCTCAAGCACCTGCCGAGGCTGCTCAAGCTGCGGCGCGACCTGGTCCACCGCTTCGCGCAGGACAAGCCCGACGCCTTCATCGGCATCGACGCGCCGGACTTCAACCTGCGCGTCGAGCGCGACCTGCGCGACCGCGGCATCAAGACCGTGCACGTGAACAGCCCGACCATCTGGGCCTGGCGGCCCGGGCGCATCCACGGCATCGCCCGGGCCGTGGACCTGATGCTGTGCCTGTATCCGTTCGAGCCGGCGCTGTACGAGAAGCACAACATGCGGGCGGCCTGCATCGGCCATCCGCTGGCCGATGAGCTCGACGACACCGTCGCGCCGGTCAAGGCGCGCCGCGAACTCGGCCTGCCGGAGAGCGGGCAGGTGGTCGCGGTGTTGCCGGGGAGCCGCGGCAGCGAACTCAAGTACTTGTCCGAGCCCTTCGCCGCCGCGGCGGCCTGGCTGCACCAGCGCATCCCCGGCCTGCGCTTCGTCGTGCCGGTGGCGCGGCCCGACCTCAAACCGGTATTCGAGCGCGCCATCGCCCGGCACCCCGGACCGAGTTGGCACTTGCTGGACGGACAGTCGCGCGAAGCGATGCAGGCCGCCGATGCCGTGTTGCTGGCCTCCGGCACGGCGGCGCTGGAATGCCTGCTGTTGGGCCGGCCGATGGTGGTGGCCTACCGGGCCTCGGCGGTGACGGAGTTCCTGGCCTGGAAGCTCATTAAAATCCCGCATGTGAGCCTGCCGAACATTTTGTCCAACGCCGCCGTGGTGCCCGAGTTGATGGGATACCAGGCCACGCCTGAGCGTCTCGGTCAGGAAATGTCCCAGCTGCTGCGCCACCCGGTGCTGCGCCAGGTGCAGGTCGAGCGCTTCTCGGCGGTGCACCGCGAGCTGCGCCGCGACGCGGGCGCGCTGGCGGCGGACGCGATCCAGTCGCTGCTGGGCCGGTGACCCCATGCAGACGGGCGATACGGTGTGGGTGGCGGGCGCCGACGAAGTCGGCCGCGGCGCGCTCGCCGGACCGGTCTACGCTGCGGCGGTGATCTTCGCGCCGGGCCGCAAGCTGCGCGGCCTGAACGATTCCAAGAAACTCACGCGCGATGCGCGCGAGGCACTGGTGCCGCGCATCCAGGCCAGGGCCATCGCCTGGGCCATCGCCAGCGCCACTCTCGAGGAAATCGAGCGCCTCAATATCCTGTACGCCTCGCTGCTGGCAATGCAGCGCGCGGTCGAGGCGCTCGGGGTTGCGCCCGTGCTGCTGCGCGTGGACGGCCTGCACCGGCCGGCGGCCCGCTGCGCGGTCGAGGCCATCGTCGGCGGCGACGCCAAGGTGCCCTCGATCATGGCCGCGTCGGTGCTGGCCAAGGTCGCGCGCGACGCCGAGATGCGCCGGCTCGATGCCGAGCATCCGGGGTACGGTTTTGCCGGGCACAAGGGTTACGCCACGCCGCAGCACCTGGCCGCGCTGAATGCGCTCGGGCCGTGCGCGATCCATCGCCGGCTGTTCGAGCCGGTGTGCCAGATGAACCTGGTGCTGGCATGACCGACCCTTCGACGGAGCTCAGGGCAGGCTTCGTCCACCTGCGCCTGCACACCGAGTACTCGCTGATCGACGGCATCATCCGGCTCGAGCGGCCGGAGCCGGTCCAGGACGACGCCAAGCAGCGGCACAGGGAAGAGCGTTTCACCACGCTGGCCGAGCGCGCGCTGCAACTGGCACTGCCCGCGGTGGCCGTCACCGACCTGAACAACCTGTTCGGCATGGTGAAGTTCTACAAGTCGGCCGAGGCCGCCGGGGTCAAGCCGATCATCGGCGCCGACCTCACGCTCGACGAGCGCAAGGCCGGCGAGGGCGTGGAGCAGGTCACGCTGCTGGTGCAGAACGAGCAGGGCTACCGCAACCTGGTCCGGCTCGTCTCGCAGGGCTACACCGAAGGCCAGCAGTCGGGCGCGCCGCGCGTCCGGCGCGAATGGCTGGCCGAATCGGGCGCCGGCCTGATCGCGCTGTGCGGACCGCGCAGCAGCCTCGGCCGCCTGTTACTCGGCGGACATCCCGACGCCGCGCAGGCCGAGCTCGCGCAGTGGCGCGGCTGGTTCGGCGACCGGCTGTACCTCGAGGTGCACCGGTGCGGCCGGCCCGACGACGAACCGCACCTGCGCGCCGCCGTGCGCCTGGCGCGGCGCACCGGCACGCCGGTCGTGGCCACCAACGACGTGCGCTTCCTGCGCCGCCAGGATTTCGAGGCGCACGAGGCCCGCATCTGCATCGCCCAGGGCTGGACGCTGGATAACGATCGCCGCCCGAAGGTGTGCACGGCCGAGCAGTACCTCAAGAGCGCAGCCGAGATGCAGGAACTCTTCGCCGACCTGCCCGAGGCGCTGGCCAACACGGTGGAGATCGCGCGCCGCTGCACGCTGTCGCTGAAGTTCGGGCAGATCTACCTGCCGGACTTCCCGGTGCCGGCCGGCTACACCGTGCCGGGCTACCTGAAGGAACAGGCGCACCACGGCCTCGAAACGCGCGGGCAGGGCGCGCAGGTCAAGTACCGCGAGCGGCTCGACTACGAGCTCGGCGTGATCGAGACGATGGGCTTCGCCGGCTACTTCCTGGTGGTGGCCGACTTCATCGCCTGGGGCAAGACCCACTCGGTGCCGGTCGGCCCGGGCCGCGGTTCGGGCGCGGGCTCGCTGGTGGCCTACGCGCTCGGCATCACCGACCTCGACCCGATTCCGTACGACCTCTTGTTCGAGCGTTTCCTGAATCCCGAACGCGTGTCCCTGCCGGACTTCGACGTGGATTTCTGCATGGACAACCGCGACCGGGTCATCGAGTACGTGATGGACCGCTACGGTCGCGAGCGCGTCGGCCAGATCATCACCTACGGCACCATGGCGGCGCGCGCCGTGGTGCGCGACCTCGCGCGCGTGACCGGCCAGCCGTGGTCGTTCGGCGACCGCATCGCCAAGATGATCCCGGGCGGGCCGCAGGGCCTCACGCTGGCCGAGGCGCTGGACGAGGTGCCCGAGTTCAAGCAGGCCTACAAGTCCGAAGAGGACGTGCGCGCCATCGTCGATCTCGGCATGCAGCTCGAGGGCCTGACGCGCAACGTCGGCAAGCATGCCGGCGGGGTCGTGATCGCGCCGCGCGCGCTGACCGAGTTCGCGCCGCTGTACTGCGAACCGGGCGGCGGCGGCCTCGTCACCCAGTTCGACATGAAGGACCTCGAGGCGGTCGGCCTCGTCAAGTTCGACTTCCTGGGCCTCAAGACGCTGACCATCATCCAGGCGGCGGTGGAGCTGATCAATGCGCGGCGCGCGGCTGGCGCACCGGAGCTGAAGATCCTCGACATCCCGTTGAACGACCCGCACACCTACGCGGTCTACGCGTCCGGCCATACCACTGCGGTGTTCCAGATGGAATCCGGCGGCATGCAGCGCGCCTCGGTGGATCTCAAGCCGGACAACTTCGAGGACGTGATCGCGCTGATCTCGTTGTTCCGGCCCGGCCCGATGGAGCTGATCCCGGATTTCGTCGCGCGCAAGCAGGGCCGGGCGCGCGCCGAGGTGCTGCACCCGGGCATGGAGGAGGCGCTGCGGCCGACCTACGGCATCTTCGTGTACCAGGAACAGGTCATGCAGGTGGCGCGCCAGCTGGCCGGCTACACGCTGGGCAGCGCCGACCTGCTGCGCCGCGCGATGGGCAAGAAGATCGCAACGGAGATGGCGCAGCAACGCGAGATTTTCATCAAGGGCGCCATCGCCAACGGCGTCAAGCCGCACGTCGCCGGCCAGATCTTCGACTTGATGGAGAAGTTCGCCAACTACGGCTTCAACAAGTCGCACGCCGCAGCCTACGCGCTGGTGTCGTACCAGACCGCCTGGCTCAAGGCGCACTATCCGGCCGAGTTCATGGCGGCGGTGCTGTCGGCCGACATGGACAAGACCGACACCGTCGTGATGATGATCGACGAGTGCCTGCGCATGGGCATCGTGGTCGGGCCGCCCGACATCAACCGCTCGGGCTTCCGCTTCGAGGTCACCGGGCCGAACGGCATTCTCTATGGCCTGGGCGCGATCAAGGGCGCCGGCGAGGGCGCGCTCTCCAACGTGATCGAGGAGCGCGCAGCGCATGGGCCGTTCAAGGACCTGTTCGACCTGTGCCGGCGCATCGATACGCGCAAGACCAACAAGCGCGTGCTCGAGGCCCTCATCGGCTCGGGTGCGCTCGACGCCTTCGGGGCCACGCGCGCCAGCCTGATGAAGACGCTGCCCCGCGCGCTGGCCGCGGCGGAGCAGTCCTCGGCCAGCAGTGGCGCCGGCCAGGACGACATGTTCGGACTGCTGACCCCCGCGGCCGGCGGCGGCGCGGCGCTGATGGAGCAGGAGCCCGAGTTCGGCGACGCCGAGCGCTTGCGGCTGGAGAAGGAA
This sequence comes from Gammaproteobacteria bacterium, assembly GCA_031396115.1. GTDB lineage: Bacteria > Pseudomonadota > Gammaproteobacteria > Nevskiales > Nevskiaceae > JACPFV01. Next base: position 25,027 of record JANNKD010000090.1, on the reverse strand, counting down.
ACGCTCGGCCTGTACTTCTCGGGCCACCCGATCGAGATCTACCGCGGCCTGATCAACCAGATCTGCAGCGGAAACCTCAAAATGCTGATCGGCGCGCGCGCGAGCAGCGTGTTGCTCGGCGCATGGGTCGTGGACATCCGCCGCTTCGGCAAGCGCCTGATCCTGACGCTCGACGACCGCACCGCGCAGCTGACCTGCATCCTCGGCGAGGAATTCCTGGCCAACCGCGTGCCGCCGCGCAAGGACACGCTGGTGTTCGTCACCGGCCGCATCACTCCGGACGAGTTCAGCGGCGGCTGGAAAGTGTTCCCGAATGAGCTCTACGACCTCGAGCAGGTGCAGACGCGGTTCGCACGGCGCGTTCTGCTAGAGTTTGCCGGCGGCGCCGCGCCCATGGAGCGGCTGATGCAGGCCCTGGAAGTCCTGCGCCATCCCGCGGGCTGTCCGGTCACGGTGCACTACGGCAACGGCGCGGCGCGGGCCACGCTCGACCTGGGGGCGGACTGGAAGATCCGGGTGCAGGAGGCGGGGCTCGAGCCCTTGCGCAAGCTGCTCGGAGAGCAGAATGTGAGAGTTCAGTACCAGAGGCCGGTGGCGACGACCCAGACTGCGGACGCATGAACCTCAACTATCTCGATTTCGAACAGCCGATCGCCGAGCTCCAGAAGAAGATCGACGAGCTGCGCTACGTCGCCAACGGCTCCGAAGTCAACATCTCCGACCAGATCCAGCAACTCGAGGTCAAGAGCCGCGAGCTGACCGCGCAGATCTTCAATACGCTGTCGGCGTGGCAGATCGCGCAGCTCGCGCGCCACCCGCAGCGCCCCTACGCGCTCGACTACGTCAAGGCCATCTTCACCGACTGGGACGAGCTGCACGGCGACCGCAACTACAAGGACGACCCGGCCATCGTCTGCGGGATCGCGCGGCTCGAAGGCCGCCCGGTCGCCTTGATCGGCCAGCAGAAAGGCCGCGACGCCAAGGAGCGCGTCTACCGCAACTTCGGCATGCCCAAGCCGGAGGGCTATCGCAAGGCGCTGCGCATCATGAAGCTGGCCGAGAAATTCCACCTGCCGATCGTGACGCTGATCGACACGCCGGGCGCCTATCCGGGCATCGGCGCCGAGGAGCGCAACCAGAGCGAGGCCATCGCGCGCAACCTCTACGAGCTGTCGCGCCTGCGCACGCCGGTGATGGCGACCGTGATCGGCGAGGGCGGCTCGGGTGGCGCGCTGGCGATCGGCGTGGCCGACCACGTGATGATGTGCCAGTACAGCATCTACTCGGTGATCTCGCCGGAGGGCTGCGCCTCGATCCTGTTCAAGAAGGCCGACCGCGCCTCCGAGGCCGCCGAGGCCATGAAGATCACTTCGCGCGACCTGCTGGGCCTGAAGCTGATCGACGAGATCGTGCCGGAGCCGCTCGGCGGCGCGCACCGCGACGCGGCAGTCATGGCACAGACGCTGCGCGAGCGCTTCGTCGCCAACATCGACCGCCTGTCGCGCACGCCGCTGACCCAGCTGCTGGCCACGCGCCACCAGCGCCTCATGGCGTACGGGGCCTACCAGGCATGAAAGGCCGGCAGGCGTGAAAGCCGCGGCGCGGACGGCGGCCGATCCCGGCCTCGGTCCCGCGCCCTCGCTGCCGCCGGGCAGCTCGGTCTGGGCCGCCTTCAGCGGCGGGCTGGATTCCACGGTGCTGCTGCACCGGCTCAAGCAATCCGGCCTCCCGGTCAGGGCACTGCACGTCAATCACCACCTGCAGCCGGCCGCCAACCGCTGGGTGGACCACTGCCGCGAGTTCTGCGCGCGGCTCGGCGTGCCGATCTACGTCCTCGACGTCAAGGTGGACCCCAACGACGGCGGCGGACCCGAGGCGGCCGCGCGCGCGGCGCGCTACGAGGCCTTCCTGACGCTGATGCGCCCCGGCGACTGCCTGGCCACCGCGCACCACCTGGACGACCAGGCCGAGACTGTCCTGTTACGGCTGCTGCGCGGCGCCGGCGTGGCGGGCCTGGCGGCGATGCGGGTGCAGGCGAAGTTCGCGCAGGGCACGGTGTGGCGCCCGCTGTTGCGCCAGTCGCGCGCGACCCTGCGCGAGTACGCCGAGCGCCACGGGCTGTCGTGGGTCGAAGACCCGCACAACCTCGATCCGCGCTACGCACGCTCGTTCCTGCGCAACGAGATCTTCCCGCGCTTCGCCCAGCGCTGGCCGCAGTCGGTCGAGCTGCTGGCACGCACCGCCGAGCACTGCGCCGACGCGGTCGAACTGCTCGACGAGATGGCTGCCCATGATTTGCGCACTGCATCACCTCTCCCCGCGAAGCGGGGAGAGGTCCGCGCGCCGCGTGGCGCGCGGGGTGAGGGGCCGTTATCGGTGCAAAGCCTGCTCGCGCTGCCGCGCACCCGCCGCAACAACCTGCTGCGCTACTGGTCGGTGCGTGGCGGTTTCGAGTTGCCATCGTTCGACGCGCTGTCGCGCCTGGATCGCGAAGTGCTGCACGCGCGCCCCGACGCAGCGCCGCTGCTGGCCTGGGGCAGCACCGAGCTGCGGCGCTTTCGCGACGCGCTGTACCTGATGCCGCGGCTGCCGGCGCCGCCGGCCCGCGACCAGGCGCTGGAATGGGACGGACGCGCCGACCTGCTGTTGCCGCCCGGCTGCGGCATGCTCAAGGCGGTCAAGCCGGCGCGGGGCGAGATGCCGCTGCGGATCGTGTTCACGCGCGGCGGCGAGCGCCTCAAGCCGGCCGGCTCGCGCTTCACGCGCACGCTGCGCAACCTGTTCCAGGAGGAGGCGATCCCGCCCTGGATCCGGGAGCGCCTGCCGCTGGTCGAGCTCGACGGCGAGCTGGCCGCGGTGGCCGATCGCTGGGAAACACCCGCCCTGAAGAAGCTGCGCACTCAGGCCGGCTGCCGCTACGAATGGCGGCATGACTTGCCGGGTGATCCCGCGTAAAATCCGCCAAACCTGCCGGCAGCACTTCCATGCCCGACGCTTCCCAGACACGCTACGTCTTTGTGACGGGGGGCGTGGTCTCCTCGCTCGGCAAGGGCAACGCCTCAGCCTCGCTCGCGGCCATCCTCGAGTCGCGCGGCCTGAAGGTCCACATGATCAAGCTGGATCCCTACATCAACGTCGATGCGGGGACCATGAGCCCGTTCCAGCACGGCGAGGTGTTCGTCACCGAGGACGGCGCCGAGACCGACCTCGACCTGGGCCACTACGAGCGCTTCCTGCGCGGCAAGACCAGCCGCCACTCGAACGTCACCACCGGCCAGATCTACCGCAACGTCATCGAGAAGGAGCGCCGCGGCGACTACCTTGGCTCGACCGTGCAGGTCATCCCGCACATCACAGACGAAATCCAGCAGGCGATCCTGAAGGGCGCCAATGGCGCCGACGTCTGCATGGTCGAGATCGGCGGCACGGTCGGCGACATCGAGTCGTTGCCGTTCCTCGAGGCCATCCGCCAGCTCGGCATCAACCTCGGCCGCAAGCGCGCGCTGTACATGCACCTGACGCTGGTGCCGTACGTGCGTTCCTCCGGCGAGATCAAGACCAAGCCGACCCAGCACTCGGTCAAGGAACTGCGCGGCATCGGCATCCAGCCGGACATCCTGCTGTGCCGCTCGGAGCGCCCGTTGCCGGACTCGGAGCGCCGCAAGATCTCGTTGTTCACCAACGTGCCCAACAGCGCGGTCATCTCGGCCCTGGACGTGGACGACATCTACAAGATCCCGTCGTGGCTGCACAGCCAGGGCCTCGACGAACTGGTAGTCGAGCATTTCGGGCTCGAGTGCCGCACCGCCGACCTGTCGCAGTGGGATCGCGTGGTGCAGCAGCGCGACCGCCAGGACACCGACGTCGAGATCGCCATGGTCGGCAAGTACGTGGACCTCACCGACGCCTACAAGTCGCTGAACGAGGCGCTGAACCACGCCGGCCGGCACACCGCCACGCGCGTGAAGATCCGCTACATCGAGGCCGAGGCGATCGAGAGCCAGGGCACGCGCGTACTGCAGGGCGCCGACGCGGTCCTGGTGCCGGGCGGCTTCGGCAATCGCGGCATCGAGGGCAAGATCGAGGCGGCGCGCTACGCCCGCGAGAACAAGATTCCGTACCTGGGCATCTGCCTGGGCATGCAGGTCGCCGTGATCGAGTTCGCGCGCAACGTCTGCGGGCTCAAGGACGCCCACTCGACCGAGATGGCGCCGAAGGCGCCGCACCCGGTGATCGCGCTGGTGACGGAGTGGCACGACGCCAGCACCGGCCAGGTGCACCAGCGCAGCAACAAGTCGAACCTGGGCGGCACCATGCGCCTGGGCGTGCAAGCGGCGCGGTTGAAGGCCGGCACCCGCTGCCGCGCGATGTACAACGCCGAGGTCATCAGCGAGCGCCACCGCCACCGCTACGAGGTCAACAACAACTACCGCAAGATGATGGAAGAGAAGGGCTTCGTGTTCGCTGGCGAGACCATCGAGGAGCACCTGGTCGAGATGATCGAGCTGCCGGACCACCCGTGGTTCATCGCCTCGCAGTTCCACCCGGAGTTCACCTCGACGCCACGCGACGGCCATCCGCTGTTCAACGGCTTCATCAAGGCGGCGCGCGAGCACCACCTCGCCAACCAGGCGGCTGCCGCTTGAAACTCTGCGGCCGCGACGTCGGCATCGACCAGCCGCTGTTCCTGATCGCAGGCCCGGATACGCTCGAGTCCGAGGCGCTGGCGCTCGAGGTCGCCGGCCACATCGCGGCGATCGCGAAGAAGCTCGACATGCTGTACATCTTCAAGGGCAGCTTCGACAAGGCCAATCGCTCGTCGCACAAGTCCTATCGCGGCCCGGGCGTGGCGCAGGGCCTCAAGATCCTCGACAAGGTGAAGCAACTGGTCGGCGTGCCGGTGCTGACCGACGTGCACGAGGACACGCCCATCGGCGAGGTCGCCGCGGTGGTCGACGTGATCCAGACGCCGGCCTTCCTGTGCCGCCAGACCAACTTCATGCAGAACGTGGCCAGGGCCGGCAAGCCGGTCAACGTCAAGAAAGGCCAGTTCATGTCGCCCTGGGAGATGGGCAACGTGATCGAGAAGATGAAGGACGTGGCGCCCCATCAGTTCCTGCTGTGCGAGCGCGGCTTCACCTTCGGCTATAACAACCTCGTCGCCGACATGCGCGGCCTGGCGATCATGCGCAAGTACGCGCCGGTGGTGTTCGACTGCACCCATACCGTGCAGTTGCCGGGCGGGCAGGGCACGGCCTCCGGCGGCATGCGCGAGATGATCCCGGTGCTGTCGCGCGCCGCGGTCGGCGCCGGCGTCGCCGGGCTGTTCATGGAAACCCACCCGGACCCGGATTCGGCGCTGTGCGACGGCCCGAACTCCTGGCCGCTGCGCCACATCGAGCCGCTGCTGAAGACGCTGCACGCGCTCGACCGCGTCGTGAAGCACCACGTGCCCGAAGAGATCAAGTACGCGAAGGACCTGTAGTAGGAGCGCCTCCTAGGCGCGATGGTCGCGCCACGTGGTCGCGCCTGGGAGGCGCTCCTACACCAAAGAGAGAAATCTGATGTCGAAAATCACCAAGGTCATCGGCCTCGAAGTCCTCGACTCCCGTGGCAATCCCACCGTCGAAGCGGAGGTCTGGCTGAAGTCCGGTGCGCGCGGCCGCGCGGCGGCGCCGTCGGGAGCCTCGACCGGCACGCGCGAGGCGGTCGAACTGCGCGACGGCGACCAGGACCGCTACCTCGGCAAGGGTGTGCAGCGGGCAGTCGCCAACGTCAACAAGGCGCTGGCCAGGCGCGTGCTCGGCATGGACGCGCAGGACCAGGAGCAGCTCGACGCCGCCATGATCGACCTGGATGGCTCGCCCAACAAGGCGCGCCTGGGCGCCAACGCCATCCTCGCCGTGTCGCTGGCGGCGGCGCAGGCCGCCGCGGCCGAGAAGGGCGTCTCGCTCTACCGCCGCCTCGGCGGCAGCAAGGGCAACGTCCTGCCGGTGCCGATGATGAACGTCATCAACGGCGGTGCGCATGCGGACAACAATGTCGATATCCAGGAATTCATGATCCTGCCGGTCGGCGCGAAGAGCTTCGCCGAGGCGCTGCGCTGGGGCGCCGAGATTTTCCACGCACTCAAGGGCGTGCTGCGCGGGCGCAAGCTCAACACCGCGGTCGGTGACGAGGGCGGCTTCGCGCCGGACCTGCCATCGAACGAGGCCGCGCTGGCGGTGCTCGGCGAGGCCGTGGACAAGGCCGGCTATGGCCTGGGCCGCGACGTGTACCTGGGGCTCGACGTCGCCAGCAGCGAGTTCTTCAAGGACGGCAAGTACCACCTCGAAAGCGAGGGCAAGCACTTCACGCCGGCCGAGTTCACCGACTACCTCGCCAGCATCTGCCAGCGCTACCCGGTGATCTCGGTCGAGGACGGCTGCGCCGAGAATGACTGGGAGGGCTGGGCGCTGCTGACCCGGAAACTCGGCAGCAAGGTCCAGCTGGTCGGCGACGACCTGTTCGTGACCAACACCGCAATCCTGAAGCAGGGCATCGAGAAGAAGGTCGCCAACGCCATCCTGATCAAGCCCAACCAGATCGGCACGCTGACCGAGACGCTGGCCGCCATCAAGATGGCGACCCAGGCGGGCTATGCCAGCATCGTTTCGCACCGCTCCGGCGAGACCGAGGATTGCGCGATTGCGGACCTCGCGGTGGGCACGGCGGCGACGCAAATCAAGACCGGCTCGCTGTGCCGCTCCGATCGCACCGCCAAGTACAACCAGCTGTTGCGCATCGAGCGCGAGCTCGGCCGGCGGGCGCGCTACCCGGGGGCTGCTGCTTTTCCTATAAAAGTACGCTAAATTAAGGAGATGCGACGCATTTTTACAGTGGTTTTGATGTTGATGCTGGCCGGTCTGCAGTACCGCCTGTGGGTGGCGGACGGCGGCGTCGCGCACACGCACCGCCTGGCCAACGCAGCGCACGCGCAGCGCGAACAGAATGCGCAGCTGGCGGCGCGCAATGCCGCGCTCGACGCCGAGATCCGCGATCTCAAGTCCGGCGTGGCCGCGATCGAGTCGCGCGCGCGCATGACGTTGGGCATGGTGCACGACGGCGAGACGTTCTTCCTCGTGGTCAATCCATCCTGATTCGAACGGCGTGATTTGAATACTGGCGTAGCGCCCCACTATTGGGCGGTCGTGCCGGCCGCGGGCACCGGCGCGCGCATGGGCGCGCCCAAGCCCAAGCAGTACCTGAAGCTGCGCGGGCGCAGCGTGCTCGAGTACAGCGTGAACCCCTTGATGGACGCGCCCTGGATCGAGGGCGTGGTCATCGTGCTGGCGCCGGGCGACGACGACTTCGCCAAGCTCGCGCTCGGACGCCACTGGAAGATCCACACGGTCGCGGGCGGCGCCAAGCGTTCCGACTCGGTGCTGGCCGGCCTGCGCAAAGTCGCCGAACTGTCCAAGGCCGCGGCGCCGTATGTATTGGTGCACGACGCCGCGCGGCCCTGCCTGACCCGACCGGACCTGGAGCGGCTGCGCGACGAGGCCACCGGCGAGCACGGCGGCCTGCTGGCGGTGGCGATGACCGACACCGTGAAGCGAGCCGAAGGCACGCACGCCGCGTCCACCGTGAGCCGGCGCGAGCTGTGGCGCGCGCAGACGCCGCAGCTGTTCCGGCTCGACCTGTTGCAGGCCGCGCTCGAGGACTGTCTGGCCCGCGGCGTCGAGATCACCGACGAGGCAGGGGCCATGGAGGCCACCGGCAGGCGGCCGCGCCTGGTGCACGGCAGTGAAAGCAACCTCAAGGTCACCGTGCCTGACGACCTGGCGCTGGCCGAGTTCTGGCTCACGCGCATGGAGAACGGCAAGTGAAACTGCGGCCGCCTCGGGCGCCGAAGGCGCCGCAGTTCCAAGTGGGGCAGGGCTTCGACGTGCACCGCCTGGCGCGCGGCAAGGGCGTGACGCTGGGCGGCGTGCGCATCGCCTGCCGTTACCGCATCGTGGCGCACTCGGATGGTGACGTGCTGATCCACGCGCTGTGCGACGCGCTGCTTGGCGCCGCCGCGCTCGGCGACATCGGACGCCACTTTCCCGACACCGACGCCGCCTGGCAGGACGCCGACAGCCGGGGCCTGCTGCGCGAGGTGATGCGGCAGCTGCGCAAGGGCCGCTGGCGCGTGGTCAACGCCGACCTGACGCTGATCGCGCAGGTGCCGCGCGTGGCCACGCACGTCGCCACCATGTGCGAGCGCCTGGCCGCGGACCTCGGCGTCGAGCCCGGTGCGGTCAACGTCAAGGCGACCACGACCGAGGGGCTGGGCTTTATCGGCCGCCGGCGGGGGATCGCCGCGCAAGCCGTGGCGTTGCTGCGGCGTAGTTAGTTTTTTCCGTTGCCGCCGGGTGCGCCGGCTCCCTATACTGCCGCCCATGTTGAAGTCGGTCGTCGGATCCCTCTCCACGCGTCGCCGCGGTGTATCCCGCGGGCGCGACACCAGCGAGGAGATCCTCAACGCGGCCGAGGACCTGCTCCAGCGCCGCGGCTACAACGCCTTCAGCTACCACCACATCGCCGTGCAGCTCGGCGTGCGCAACGCGGCGATCCACTACCACTTCCCGGCCAAGGAAGACCTCGGCGTGGCGCTGGTCAAGCGCTACCAGGAGCGCTTCCGGCAGTGGGCCGGCACCGCCGACGGCACCCCCTGCGCGTGGATGCGGCTGCAAGCCTACTTCCAGACCTACCTCGACTTCCTGCAGGCCGACTGCAAGTGCTGCCCGGGCGGCGTGCTTGGCAGCGAGTTCCATGCCATTCCGGAAACCATGCGCGAGCAGGCGCGCCTGCTGGCGCGCGACATTCATGAGTGGCTGATCCGCACGCTCGAGGCCGGCCGCGACCAGAAGGTGCTGAAGTTCGCCGGGCGCGCCGAGGACAAGGCGGTCGAGATCGGCGCCGCGCTGCAGGGCGGGCTGCAGATCGCGCGCCTCGCCGGGCCGGAGCGTTTTCACCAGGTGCTGGCACAGCTGTCGCTCGAGCTGACCGGGCGCGCGCAGTACCCCGCCAACCTCGCTGCCTGACCGGTCGCGCCTGAGAGGCGCTCCTACAACGGACGCGCGAGTGCAGGAGCGCCTCCTGGGCGCGACTCATTTCGGCGCCCGCAGCAGCACATACGCCGCCCCCGTCCCGCCGTCCTCGCGCCGCGCCGAGCAATAGGCCAGCACTTCGCTGCGCAGGCGCAGCCAGCCGTCGAGCCGCTGTTTGAGGACCGGGCCGTCGCCCGTCGAGCGCAACCCCTTGCCGTGGATGATGCGTACGCAACGCACATCCGCGTCGCGCGCGGCGGCCAGGAGCCGCAGGATCGCGACCTTCGCCTCGTTCCAGCGCAGGCCGTGCAGGTCGAGCTCGGCGCCGACGCGGTAGGTGCCGCGCCGCAGCCGCCGGAACACGCCGTCCTGGATGCCCGCGCTGCGGTAGCTCAGCTCGTCACCGACGTCCGGCAGCGGTCCCTCGCGGCTCTCGCGCAGCGCCTCCTGCTCGTCGAGCTCGTGCTGGCGCGGGCGCGGAACGGGCAGGCGGGATTCCGGCGGACGCCGCCCGCTGCCCTTCAGCGGCTTGACATCCTTGACCGCCTGGCGAAAGAGCGCGCTGTCGTCGTCGGGATCGCGGGTCATCTCTGTCAAAATACACCCATGCGGATTCTCCTTTCCAATGACGACGGCTGCCGCGCGCCGGGCCTGCGCGTGCTCGCCGACACGCTGCGGCCGCACTGCGAGCTGACCGTGGTCGCGCCGGACCGCAACCGCTCGGGCGCGAGCAATTCGCTGACGCTGCTCAATCCGGTGCGCGCCGTGCGCCACGACGACGGCGTGGTGTGCGTGGACGGCACGCCGACCGACTGCGTGCACCTCGCCCTGACCGGTCTGATGGAGCGCGAGCCCGACATGGTGGTCTCCGGCATCAACGCCGGGCCCAACCTGGGCGACGACGTGCTGTATTCGGGCACCGTTGCCGCCGCCATGGAGGGCCGCCACCTGGGCCTGCCGGCCATCGCGGTGTCGTGCGCGGGCGCGCAGCCGCAGCACTACGAGACTGCCGCGCGCGTGACGCTGCTGCTGATCCAGCGGCTGCAGATCGACCGGCTGGCCAATGACGCCGTGCTGAACGTCAACGTGCCGGACCGGCCGTTCGAACAGCTGACCGGCTTCCAGGTCACGCGGCTGGGTAACCGCCACCAGGCGGAGAAAGCTCTGGAGGCCAGGGACCCCCGTGGCCGCACCATCTGGTGGATCGGCAACGCCGGTCCCGAGCAGGACTGCGGCCCCGGCACCGACTTCCACGCGGTGGCGCAGGGAAAGGTCTCCATCACGCCGATCGACACCGACCTGACCCACCACCGCGCGCTCGAGAACGTCGGCAAGTGGGCGCGCAGCCTGGTCAAGGCATGACGATCCACCACCACGCCCGCGGGCTCGGCCTCGCGTCCGACGCCAGCCGCAGGCGCCTGATCGACGAAGTGCGCCGCTGGGGCGTCAAGGACGAGCGCGTGCTCGAGGTGCTGGCCGACGTGCCGCGCCACGAGTTCCTCGAGGACGCCTTCAAGGGCCGCGCCTACGAGAACAACGCGCTGCCGATCGGCCTGTCGCAGACCATCTCGCAGCCGTACATCGTGGCGCTGATGACCGAGGCCGTCCTGCAGGGCGCCAAGCCGCACAAGGCGCTTGAGATCGGCACCGGCAGCGGCTACCAGACCGCGGTCCTCGCCGAGCTGGTGCCGGCCGTGTTCACGGTCGAACGCCTCAAGCTGTTGTCGCAGCAGGCGCGCGCGCGGCTCGAGCGCCTCGGCTACCAGAACATCCTGTTCACCTATGCCGACGGCATGAACGGCTGGTTGGCGCACGCCCCGTACGACGCCATCGTGGTCACCGCCGCCGCCGAGCGCGTGCCGCAGGCGCTGGTGGACCAGCTGGCGCCGGGTGGACGCCTGGTGATCCCGGTCGGCACGCCCGGCATGCAGTCGCTGCAGCTGATCACGCGCACGCCCAAGGGGCCGGTCACGCGCGCGCTGGGCGACGTCAGCTTCGTGCCGCTGCTCGGCGGTCGCGGCTGAGGCACAGTGCCCTGATGCTCGACGTCTTCGCCAACTGGCTCGCCGAGCTGTACGCCGGTCTCGGCTACGTCGAGATCGTCGTGCTGATGGCGCTGGAGTCGAGCCTGTTCCCGGTGCCCTCGGAGCTGGTGATGATCCCGGCCGGCTATCTCGCAGCCACCGGCGCGCTGAACCCGGCGCTGTGCGTGCTGGCCGGCACGGCCGGATCGGTGATCGGCGCCAGCGCCAACTACCTGCTTGGCGAGTACGTCGGCCGCGCCTTCCTGCTGCGCTACGGCAAGTACCTGCTGATCGACGCGGAGAAGTACCACGAGGCCGAGGCCATGTTCCTGCGCAACGCGCGCCTCGCCACCTTCATCGGCCGGTTGCTGCCGGTGGTGCGCCACCTGATTTCGCTGCCGGCCGGCGTGTTCGGCATGCCGTGGGGCTGGTTCATCGCGATCACGGCGCTCGGCGCGGCGCTGTGGTGCACGGTGCTGGTGGCGCTCGGCTACTACTTCGGCGAGCCGGCGGTGGCGCTGGCGCGCGACTACCTGCACGAGTTCGCCATCGCCGTCGGCATCGGCCTGGTGGCGTTCGCGGCCTGGTTCCTGTTCCGTCGCCGCAAGAGGGAGCCATGAGCCCGTCAGGCCCGCGCAAGCGGGCGTCCAGGCTTTTCTGGATTCCCGCTGTCGCGGGAATGACGCTGTTTTTCGGCTGCACGGAGGCCTACCGCTGGCCCGACCGCATGGACCGCCGGCCGCCAGCGCGCCAGGAGCCGGCGCCCGAGGGTTACCACCGGGTCGAGGAAGGCGACACCATGTACTCGATCGCCTTCCGCAACCAACTCGACTTCCGCGAGCTCGCGGTGTGGAACGACGTCGGGCCGGATTACCTGATTCATCCGGGCGAGCTGATCCGCCTGAGACCGCCGCCGGCGGGCGCAGGGAGCGCGAGCTCACCTTCGATCCGGACTGCGCCCATCCATGCGCCGGCGGGCCAGGCCAGCCCGGTCAAGCCGGGCGCGCCGGCGACCAGGCCGCTGCCGCCGCCCGAGGTGGTGGCAAAGCTCACCTGGCGCTGGCCCACGCCAGGCGGCGTGGTCAAGTCGTTCAGCGACGGCGGCAAGGGCGACGACATCCGCGGCGCGCTGGGCCAGCCGGTCGAGGCGGCCGCGCCGGGCCAGGAGGTCTACAGCGGCGGCGCACTCAAGGGGTATGGCGAGCTGATCATCATCAAGCACGACGACGTGCATCTCTCCGCCTACGGTTACAACCGGCGCCGCCTGGTCGGCGAGGGCGTGACCGTCGCCGCGGGCCAGCCGATCGCCGAGCTCGGCGTCGGCCCGGAGCAGAAACCGGTGCTGCACTTCGAGATCCGCAAGCGCGGCAAGCCGGTCGATCCCTCGGGCTACCTGCCGCCGCAGTGACGCTTGCTACCATGCGGCCATGAAGCCGCGCTTCGCTGCGCTCGCGCTGGCCGCCTTGCTCGCGAGCTGCGGGGCGGGTGACGACGGCCGCCTGCAAGGCTACGTCGAAGGCGAGTACGTGCGCGTGGCGTCGCCGGTCGCCGGACAACTCCAGACACTGCTGGTCGAGCGCGGCGCCAGCGTCGAGGCTGGATCGGCGCTGTTCGAGCTCGAGCAGGAGCGCGAGCAGGGCGCCGTCACCGAGGCCGACGAAGCCATCGCCGCGGTGCGCGCGCAATCCGATCAGGCCGCGGCCCAGTGGCGCCTGGCGGAAGCCAACCTCAAGCGGCTACGCGAGTTGAAAACCAAGGGGCTGGCGTCGCAGGAGCAGGTGGACGAGGCGGTCACCGAAAGCCAGAGCAGCGACGCCCGCCGCCGCGAACTGGGCGCGCAGCAGCGCACGGGCGCGGCGCGGCTGGACCAGGTGCGCTGGCAGCTGACGCACAAGTCCGTCGCCGCGCCGGCCGCCGGACTGGTCGACGACACGTATTACCGCGTCGGCGAGTGGGTGCCCGCCGGCGCGCCGGTGGTGTCGTTGCTGCCGCCGCAGAACCGGGTGGTGCGCTTCTTCGTGCCGGAGACGCGCGTCTCCGCATTGCAGCCGGGCCAGGCCGTGCAGGTGTGGCGCGATGGCGTGGACGCGCCGGTGAACGCCACGATCAGTTTCATCGCGCCGCGCGCCGAGTTCACGCCGCCGGTGATCTACAGCCAGCAGGCCCGGGCGAAGCTCGTGTTCCTGGTGGAGGCGCGCCCGGCGCCGGCCGACGCGCTCGCGCTGCACCCGGGGCAACCGGTGGACGTCGCGATCGTCCCATGACCGGCGCCGTGATCGAGGTCGAGGGGCTGAGCAAGTCTTTCGGCGGCAAGCGCGCGGTGAACGGGCTGTCGATGAGCGTGCGCGCCGGCGAGATCTTCGGCTTCCTCGGGCCCAACGGCAGCGGCAAGACCACCTCCATCCGCATGATGTGCGGGCTGCTGACGCCCGACGGCGGCCGCGGCACCACGCTCGGCCACGACATTCTTTCCGGCCGCGACGCGATCAAGCGCCAGGTCGGCTACATGACGCAGCGCTTCAGCTACTACGAGGACCTCTCGATCCGCGAGAACCTCGAGTTCGTCGTGCGGCTGTACGAGATGGATCGCCGCGCGCAGCGCGTCGACGCGGCGCTCGAGCGCCTCGGCCTGGTCTCGCGCCAGAAGCAGCTCGCCGGCTCGCTGTCCGGCGGCTGGAAGCAGCGCCTGGCGCTGGCCGCGAGCCTGCTGCACGAGCCCAGGCTGTTGTTGCTCGACGAGCCCACCGCCGGCGTGGATCCCGGCGCGCGCCGCGAGTTCTGGGAGGAGCTGCACCGGCTCGCGGCCGAGGGCATCACCGTGCTGGTCTCCACGCACTACATGGACGAGGCGGCGCGCTGCCACCGGCTGGCGTACATCGCCTACGGCAACCTGCTGGCGCAGGGCACGCCGGATGAGCTGGTGGCGCGCTTCGAGCGCGATCCGGGCTTCGAGGCGCACGGCGGGGTGTCGCGACTCGAGGACATTTTCATCCACCTGATGAAACGGTCGCAGGGGGCCGAGGCATGAGCTTGTCGCTGCTGCGCCTGGGGGCGGTGGTGCGCAAGGAGTTCATCCAGATGAGCCGTGACCGGCTCAGCTTCGCGATGATGGTCGCGGTGCCGCTGGCGCAGCTGGTGCTGTTCGGCTACGCCATCAATTTCGACCCGCGCGGCTTGCCGACGGCGGTGGTCAGCGCCGACAACAGCGCGCTGACGCGCAGCCTGGTGGCGGCGCTGCAGAACTCCGGCTACTTCAAGGTGACGGAGCGCCCCGATACGCTGGCCGAGGGTGAGCGCCTGCTCGATATCGGCCGCGTGCAGTTCCTGCTCGAGATCCCGGCCGGTTTCACGCGCGCGCTGGTGCGCGGCGAGCGCCCGGCGCTGCTGCTGGCCGCCGACGCCGCCGACCCGACTGCCGCCGGCAATGCGCTCGCCGCCATCGGCGAGCTCGGCGCCTCGGCCCTGCGCCACGAGCTCAAGGGCGCGCTGGCCGCCCGCGCCCCGGGCGCGGCGCCGTTCGAGATGCGCCTGCACCGGCGCTACAACCCCGAGGGCATCACCGCCTACAACATCGTGCCGGGGCTGATTGGCGTCGTCCTGACCATGACCATGGTGATGATGACCGCCATGGGCGTGGCGCGCGAGCTGGAGCGCGGCACCATGGAAAACCTGCTGGCCATGCCGGTGCAGCCGCTCGAGGTCATGGTCGGCAAGATCGCGCCGTACATCGTGGTCGGCTACGTGCAGGTCGCGGTGATCCTGCTCGGCGCGCACTTCCTGTTCGCCGTGCCGATGCTCGGCAGCCTCACGCTGCTGTCGCTGTGCTCCCTGCTGTTCATCGTCGCCAGCCTCACCATCGGCGTCACGTTCTCCAGCATCGCGCGGAACATGACCCAGGCCATGCAGATGAGCATCTTCTTCCTGCTGCCGTGCATCCTGCTGTCGGGCTTCATGTTCCCGTTCCGCGGCATGCCGGGCTGGGCGCAGGCGATCGGCGAGGTGCTGCCGGTCACGCATTTCCTGCGCATCGTGCGCGGCATCCTGCTCAAGGGCCACGGCTGGGCCGAAGTCTGGCATCACGCCTGGCCGATGGCCGTGTTCTCGATCGTGGTGCTGGCGCTGGGTGCGCGCCGCTTCCGGCGCACGCTGGATTAATCTTCCTTGATGTAGCGCGAGGCGCCGACGTAGCGGTCGCGCCAGTGCCGCGCGGTGATCTTGATCACCTCGACTTCGCCTTTGCGCACCGGCGCGTGCACCGCTTCGCCGTCGCCGATGAACATCACCACGTGCAAATCGCCGGCCTTGCGGTCGCCGAAGTGGTAGAAGAGCAGGTCGCCCGGGCGGGCCTCGGCGAACTTGATGGCGCGGCCGGCCTTGCGCTGCGCGCTGGCCGAGCGAGGCAGCTTGATGCCGGCGGCCTTGTAGCTGTACTGGACCAGCCCGCTGCAGTCGAAGCCCTCGCTCGGACTGTCGCCGCCGTACTTGTAGTCCTCGCCGACCTGGTCGAGCGCGGTCTCGACGATCTCCTCGCGCAGTTCGTCGGCCCGGGACTGGAACAGGCCGCAGCCTGCCAGTGCCGTGCCGAGGAGGACGGCGAGGACGGCCCTCATCCCGGCGGTGGCGGCGCGGTTTTCTGCATCGACGGCCGCTGGGCGAACACGGTGTACCAGTTGGCCAGCCCCTCGCGCTCCTTGCGCCACTCGAGATAGGGCAGGCGGAAATCGAGGTAGCCGAGCGCGGCGCCGCAGGTGATCTCGCACACCCCGGGTGTCTGCAGGGCGAGGTGGCCGGCGTCGCGGTCGAGCTGGTCGAGCGAGCGGCGGATGTTCGCGGTCTGGCGGTCGAGGAACGGAATGTAGTGGATGCTCTCGGGCCGGCGCTTCTCGAGCACGATGCCGACGGCGGCGTCGATGATGCCGTCCGCGATCAGCGTGCGCCGCAGCACCTCCCAGCGCTTGGTGCCGCGCGACAGCGTGGCCAGGCCGCTCTTGCGGTGCGACAGGTAATCGAGGATCAGTGCGCTGTCCGGCAGCATCTCGTCGCGGTCGGTGACCAGCGTCGGCACTTTCGACAGCGGGTTGGCTTCGAGCAGCTCCGCCGGCGGAGCGAACGGGTCGGCGCTGACTTCCTCGACCAGGTCGCCCAGGCCGAGCTCCTCGACCGCGATGCGCACCTTGCGCGAGTACGGCGAGGTCTTGCTGCAGTACAGCTTCATCGTTTTCGACATGGCGGCACTCTAACCGAATCACGCTTTCTCGAAGGAGCGGGCCGGGCACGCCGGCCACCCATGCTGCCGGATCAGGACTTCAGCTCGTCGAGATACTTTTCCGCGTCGAGGGCGGCCATGCAGCCGGTGCCCGCGCTGGTGACGGCCTGGCGGTAGACGTGGTCCATGACATCGCCGGCCGCGAACACGCCGGGGATGCTGGTCTGCGTGGCGCCGCCCTCGGCGCCGCCGCGCACCTTGATGTAGCCGCCGGCCATGTCGAGCTGGCCCTCGAAGATCTGCGTGTTCGGCTGGTGGCCGATGGCGATGAACACGCCCTTGGCGTCGAGCGAGCGCGGCGCGCCGCCGGCCGTGCCCTTGATGCGCAGGCCGGTGACGCCGGAAGCGTCGCCGAGCACCTCGTCGAGCGTGTAATTCCAGATGATCTCGGCCTTGCCCTCGGCGACGCGCTTGTTGAGCTTGTCGTGCAGGATTTTCTCGCCGCGGAACTTGTCGCGGCGGTGCACGACGTAGACCTTGCTGGCGATGTTGGTGAGGTACAGCGCTTCCTCGACCGCGGTGTTGCCGCCACCGATGACCGCCACGTCCTGGCCCTTGTAGAAGAAGCCGTCGCAGGTCGCGCAGGCCGATACGCCCTTGCCCTTGAACGCCTCCTCGGACGGCAGGCCGAGGTACTTGGCCGAGGCCCCGGTCGTGATGATCAGCGCATCGCAGGTGTAGCGGGCCTGGTCGCCCGTCAGCACGAAGGGCTTCTGCCGCAGGTCGACCGTGTTGATGTGGTCGAACACCACCTGCGTGTCGAAGCGTTCGGCATGCTTCTGCATGCGCTCCATCAGCGCCGGGCCGAGCAGGCCCTCGACGTCGCCGGGCCAGTTGTCGACCTCGGTCGTCGTCATCAGCTGGCCGCCCTGCTGCAGGCCGGTGATCAGCACCGGCTTGAGGTTGGCGCGCGCAGCGTAGACCGCGGCCGAGTAGCCAGCCGGGCCGGAGCCCAGGATGATCAGGCGATGGTGGTGTTCGGACATGGCGCGCGAGTCTAGCGTTACAGCGCCCCGGTTTCGCAAAGGGCCCGCATGGTAGGGGCGGCGCCGCGATTGAGCAAGGCAAATCAACTTATTTGTACAATAGGGCGGCTCTATTTGAGCGCGGCCCGTCGCGGAAGCCCGCATCCGCGCGGTCTAGAATCGGCTGCGGCACGAACTGTTCTCTACTCGCTGGAACCCAATGTCCCAAGAAAAGTCCCTGCTCGGGCGCATCTTTGGCTGGATCTGGGCCGTCATCACCGGCCTGTACCGGCTGATCGTCATCGCCGTATTCCTGCTGGTCGCGGTCGGCATCTGGCTCGCCGTGCAGGGCGGGCCGACGCCGCGCATGGAAGACAACGTCGCCCTGGTGGTGTATCCGTCCGGGCAGCTGGTCGAGGCGCGCGACGAGGACCCGACCCAGCGCTTCTTCGAGGACCTCGCCGGCGAGCCGCCGTCGCAGACGCCGGTGCGCGACCTGGTTGAGGCGCTGGAGAAGGGCGCCGCAGACCCGCGCGTCGCGCTCGCCGTGCTCAAGCTCGACCAGATGTGGGGCGCCGGCTTCCCCCAGGTGCAGGAGATCGCCGCCGCGGTGAAGAAATTCCGCGCCTCCGGCAAGCCGGTCTACGCCTATGGCCCTTACTACGAACAGGCCGGCTACCTGGTCGCCGCGCAGGCGGACCTCGTCACGCTCGACCCGATGGGCATGGTGCTGATCGAAGGCCTCGACGTGTACCAGAACTACTTCAAGGAGGGCCTCGACAAGCTCGGCGTCAACGTGCACATCTTCCGCGTCGGCGAGTACAAGTCGGCAGTGGAACCGTTCGAGCGCAATGACATGTCGGCCGAGGCCAAGGAAGCCAATCGCGACTGGCTCGGCGACCTCTGGCTGAGCTACCGCCGGGAGGCGGGCAGCGCCCGCGGCCTGCCGGACACCGCCGTGCAGGAGTATGTCGAACAGATGCCCGCGGGGCTCAAGGAAAACGGCGGTGACGCCGCCGCGCTGGCCAAGGCCCGCAAGCTGGTGGACCAGATCGAGACGCAGCAGGAGTTCCGCGCCCGCGTCGCCGAGAAGGTCGGCTGGGACGACGACCGCGGCACCTTCCGCCAGGTGCACCACCGCCAGTACCTCGACATCTTCGAGCGCGAGCACAAGGCCGAGCGGGCGACGGCGAACAAGGTCATCGAGCTGGTCGTGGTGCAGGGCGAGATCATCGACGGCGACAGCGAGCCGGGCTATGCCGGCGCCGACACCGTCGCGCGCCAGCTCACCGAAGCGCGCCTCGACGAGGACGTGGTCGCGGTCGTGCTGCGGGTGGACTCGCCGGGCGGCAGCGTGTTCGCCTCCGCGCGCATCCGGCGCGAGCTCAAGGCGCTGCAGGCCGACGGCAAGCCCGTGGTCGTGTCCATGGCCAACGTCGCCGCTTCGGGCGGCTACTGGATTTCGATGGACGCCGACGAAATCTGGGCGCACGACACGACCATCACCGGCTCGATCGGCATCTTCGCGCTGCTGCCCACGTTCGAAAAACCCCTGGCCAAGCTGGGCATCCACACCGACGGCATCGGCACCACGCCGCTGGCCGGCGCGTTTCGCGCCGATCGCCCGCTGACCCCGGAAGTGTCGGCAGTGATCCAGACGCAGCTCGAGCAGGGCTACAGGTTGTTCACCGAGGGCGTCGCCACGGCGCGCGAACTGCCGATCGAGAAAGTGCAGCAGATTGCCCGTGGCCGCGTCTGGAGCGGCGCCGACGCGCTGGCGCTCGGGTTGGTCGACCAGATTGGCGGCTTCGGCGACGCCGTGGGCGCCGCCGTGCGCCTGGCCGGCCTCGAGCCGGGCGCGTTCCGCCTGCGCGAGGCCGTGGAGCCGCGCCCGATTCCGCTGCTGCGCGTACTGGAACTGGTCGGCGGCGCGCGCCTGCAGTCGATGGTGCGCGCGTGGCTGCCCGAGTCGGCGCTGCAGCCGGTCGAGCAGGTCGCGCGCAAGCTGCGTTGGCTGTCGGACCCGCGCGGCCTGTACGCGCACTGCTTCTGCACGCCCTCGGTCAGCCGTCCGCTCAGGTAAATGGGCGTCCTCCGCGTCGAGGGCGCTCGCCTCTACTACCAGTTGGCCGGAGCCGGCGCGCCGCTGGTGCTGTTGCACGGCCTCGGCGCCTTCGGCGCCGACTGGGAATACCAGGTGCCGGAATTCTCAAAACACTTTCAGGTCGTGGTGCCGGACTTCCGCGGCCACGGCGCCAGCGCCCGGTCGGGTGACTACGGCGTCGAGCGCTTCGCCACCGACACCTGGGAGCTGCTCGACCGCCTGAAGCTGGGCGCGCCGCTGCTGGTCGGCCATTCGATGGGCGGCGCCGTGGCGATGCAGATGGCGCTGCAACGCCCGGGCGCCGTGCCGAAGCTGGTGCTGGCCAATACGCTGCCCAGCTTTCGCACCGACACGGCCGCCAAGCGCCTGATGCTGTGGACGCGCCTGCTGTTGATGAGCGTGCTCGGCCCGCGGCGGCTCGGCCAGATTATGACGCAGCGCCTGTACCCGCGCGCCGACCAGGCGGCGCTGCGCGCCAAGGTCGCGCGCCGCAACGCCCGCAGTGACGGCAACGTCTACCTCGCCACCATCCGGGCCTTGACGATGTGGTCGGCGCGCGAGCGCCTGGCCGGCCTGACCATGCCGGTGCTGGTGGTGGCGTCGGAGCACGACTACTTCGGCGGCGACGAGTCCGAGCGCTTCGTGGCCGCGCTGCCCGACGCGCGGCTGCGCCGGTTCCCGGGCGCGCGCCACGGCCTGCCGCTGGAGATGCCCGAAGCCTTCAACCGCGCGGTGCTGGAGTTCCTGCAGCCGGGCCTTGCGCGAGCGCCTGCCGGCGCCAGCCTTCCAGAGCCAGTGCCCGGTCGGTAAACACCAGGTCCACGCCGCGCGCTGCCTCCCGGAACAGCAGCGCGCGCGACGACGGAAAGCCGGTCCCGACGAGTTGTCCCGCGGCGTGATGCGCCGCGATGTGGCGCGCGCGCAGCGCCGTGTAGTGGCCGGCAAAGCCGCCGCGACGCAGCGCCAGCGCCTCGGCGCTGATCGCGCCCGCATTGAGCCGGGCGACGCCGAGCGTGCGGGCCGCGGGCAGGGACGGCAGCCACCCGAACATCTCCGGCGCCAGGCTCATCACGTGGCAGCGGCTCGTCGCCAGCGCCGGCGCCAGCGCCTCGGCCAGCCGTTGATCCTGCGCGACCGGGTCGGGATAGTCCTCGTGCTTGAGCTCCACGAAGAGATGAAACTCCCCGGCATAACGCCGCACGAAGTCGTGCAACGCCGGCACCTGCGGGAAGCGGTCCTGCACCTGCGCCCAGGCGAGCCCGGCGAGCCGCTCGCCACGGCGGTACAGGCGCCGGAAATCGCGGTCGTGGAACACGACCGGCACCAGGTCGCGGGTCCAGCGCACGTCGAACTCCAGGCCGAACACGCCGGAGCCGCGCAGCGGGTCGAACGCCGCGCAGGTATTCTCGCGCGCATCGCCATCGCGCTCGCCGCGGTGGGAAACGACCCGCAGCGCCGCCAGTTGCGCGGCGCTGGGGGAGTGACGGGCGAGCCCGTACAGCGCGTCGACCGTGCGCAGGAAAGCGTGGTCGAGCCAGAGCGGCATTGTGTAGGAGCGCCTCCTAGGCGCGACTGCCCATCAGCCGCCGCCACCAGCGATGCGCATCGAGAAGTCCACGGCCTGCACGTGCTTGGTGATGCCGCCGATCGAGATGCGGTCCACGCCCGTGTCGGCGATGTCGCGCACGGTGTTCAGCGTCACGCCGCCGGAGGCCTCGAGCACGGTGCGGGCCTTGTTCGTGCGGCGGTACTTGCGCGCCATCGCCACCGCCTTGCTGAGCAGGTGCGTGGGGAAATCGTCGAGCAGCACCAGGTCGACGTTGGCGTCGAGGCCGGCCTGCACCTCGTTGAGGTCCTCGGCCTCCATCATCAGCTTCACGCCGGCGTTCAGCGCGCGGGCGCGCTCGATCGCGGCGCGCGCGCCGCCGGCCGCGGCGATGTGGTTCTCCTTGATCAGGATGGCGTCGTACAGGCCGAAGCGGTGGTTGGTGCCGCCGCCGCACGCCACGGCGTACTTCTGCGCGGTGCGCAGGCCGGGCATGGTCTTGCGCGTGTCCACGATCTGCACCGGCGTGCCGCGGACGCGGTCGACGAAGCGCCGCGTGGCCGTCGCCGTCCCCGACAGCAGCTGCAGGAAGTTCAGCGCGGTGCGCTCGCCGGTCAGCACGGCGCGCGCCGGCCCGCTGACCACGGCGACGCGCTGGTCGACGCGGGTCGAGCTGGTTTCCCTGATCTCCCAGGCCACCTCGACGCGCCGGTCGAGCCGCTCGAAGACGCGCTGGAACCAGGCCTGGCCGCACAGCACGGCAGTCTCGCGCGCGAACACCTCGGCGCGCACCACGGCGCCCTCAGGCACGAGCCGGGCGGTGACGTCGCCGCTGCCGACGTCCTCCGCCAGGGCGCGCTCGACCACGGCGTCGAGGTCCGCCGGCAGGGCGGGCAGGGTGGTCAGCGTGGTGCGGTCCACCACGGCGTCAGTGATGCGTACGGCGCCGCGCGCGGGCGCGCTGGCTGGCGCGCCGCGGCGACAGCAGGAATTCCAACAGTGCCTTCTGCGCATGCAGGCGGTTCTCGGCCTCCTGCCAGACCGCGCTGTGCAGCCCGTCGATGACCTCCGCCGCGACTTCCTCGCCGCGGTGCGCCGGCAGGCAATGCATGAATAGCGCGTCCTTGCGGGCTGCGCGCATCAGCGCGGTGTCCACCTGGAAGCCGGCGAAGTCGCGCAAGCGCGTGGCGTTGTCCTTCTCCTGCCCCATGCTGGTCCAGACATCCGTCACGACCAGGTGCGCGCCGTCGGCCGCCTCGCGCGGCTCGCGCACCAGGCGGATGCGGTCGCCGGCGGCGGCGAGCAGGGGCGTGGCCGGCTCGTAGCCCTCGGGGCAGGCGACGGCGAGGCGGAACTCGAACAACCGCGCCGCCTCGATGAACGAGTTGCAGACATTGTTGCCGTCGCCGACCCAGGCCACGGTCTTGCCGCGGATGTCCCCGCGCAGCTCGGCGTAGGTCAGCATGTCGGCCAGCAGCTGGCAGGGATGGTGCAGCTCGGACAGGCCGTTGATGACCGGCACGCGCGAGTGGTGCGCGATCTCCTGCTGCTCCTCCTGCGAGTCGTTGCGCACCATGATGCCGTCGCACATCGAACCGATGACGCGCGCGGTGTCGGCCAGCGGCTCGCCGCGGCCAAGCTGGATGTCGCGCGGCGACAGGAACAGCGCGTGGCCGCCCAGCTGGACCATCGCAACCTCGAACGACACGCGCGTGCGCGTCGAGCTCTTGGCGAACAGCATGGCCAGCGTACGGCCGGCGAGCGGGCGGGCCGCGGGGTCGCGCCGGCGCTTCATCTGCTGCGCGCGGTGGATCAGTCCGCGCAGTTCGGTGGAAGTGAAATCGGAAAGCTTCAGAAAGTGCCGCGTGTCGCTCATCTGCGGGTCCCCAAAACGCGCTGAGCCCGGCGAGGCCGGGCTCAGGGCTTGCCGTAAAGCGTACCGCTAAAAAGGAAGGCCATGCGCCGAGGCCACCATGCACAGCAGCATCGGCAGGGACAGCAGGGTGTTGGTGCGCGACGCCAGGAAGGCGCGGCGGCGGGCCTTGGCCTTCTCCTCGTCGGTGGCCGGCTTCAGGCCGAGGACCTTCTGCTGGTTCGGCCAGATGATCGCCCAGACGTTGAACAGCATGATGGTGCCGAGCCAGGCGCCGAGGCCGATGGTGGCGTGCTGCCAGTTGCCGCCGTCGGCGAAGCCGAGCGTGAACGAGCGGATGAAGCCGAGGTGCTCGGCCAGCACCAGGTAGGCCGCGCCCGACAGCCAGGTGACCAGCGCCGCCCAGCGGAACCACAGCAGCGCGCGCGGAACGACGTACTTCGTGACGCCGGCGCCGCCCGGGCCGCCCTTGTCGGCCGCGGCTTCCGCGAGCGCGGGCACCTGCACGAAATTGAAGTAATACAGCAGGCCGATCCAGGTGACGCCGGCGGCGATGTGCAGCCAGCGACCCAGCACGAGCAGCGCATCGCTGGTGCCGCCGGGCGCGAGGCCGTGGATGGCGAACACGGCGAGCACCGCGAGCAGGACGCCGGCGACCAGCGTGGAGGTGATCTTGTCCAGGGGGTTCATCGCAATTCCTCTTGTGAATCGGGTGTTTACGGATGCTTATGCGCGTTGCAGCATAGAACAGCGCCCGTCCCGCTTCAATGTCCGGAAGCGCCCGCGTATACTCCGCGCCCGCCCGTTTTTCCGCTCCGCCGGAGCCTCCGTGGACACCCTCGAACGCATCAAGAAGCAGGTCACCGACAATCCCGTGATCCTCTACATGAAGGGCACGCCGGATTTCCCGCAGTGCGGGTTCTCCGCGCGCACGGTGCAGGCCCTCAAGGCCTGCGGCGTCGAGTTCGCCTTCGTCAACATCTTCGAGGACCAGGAGGTCTACAAGGCGCTGCCGAAATTCGCCAACTGGCCGACGTTCCCGCAGCTATACGTGAAGGGCGAGCTGGTCGGGGGCTGCGACATCACGCTGGACCTGCACCAGTCGGGCCAGCTGCAGAAGATGCTGAAGGAAGCGGTCGCCGAGAAAGTGTAGGAGCGGCTGCTACGCGGTCGCGTCCTCGAGCGGGGCGACCATCGACTCGGCGATCTTGCGCGCCTTGTCCTCGCCCTGGATCAACTCGACCAGCTTGAGCGCGAAGGCCAGCGCGGTGCCCGGCCCCTGGCTGGTGATGCAGTGGCCGTCGACCACCACCGGCGCGTCGATGTAGCGCGGCAACTGGTCCTTGAACGCGGGGAAGCAGGTGCCGCGCTTGCCCTCGAGCAGGTCGTGCGGCGCGAACACCATGGCCGGCGCGGCGCAGATGGCCGCGTACCACTTCCGGTTGGCGCGGTTGTGCTTGAGCATCTCGATCAGCGCCTTGTTCTTGGCCAGCGCGGCGGCGCCGGCGCTGCCGCCGGGAACCGCGATCAGGTCAAAGCTCTCTTTCTTGATGTCGTTGAACGCCGTGTCCGCCGTGAGCTTGCAGCCCTTGGCCATGGTCACGGTCAGGTCGTGCTCGATGGAGGCGACCGTGACGTCGAACTGCGCGCGGCGCAGCACGTCGATAATGGTGACGGTTTCGATGTCTTCGACACCGTTGGCGATGGGGACGAGGGCACGCATGGGGGAGGCCGGCAGGTGAAACGGGCGCTAGCTTAACCCGGCGCTAGGATAAAATGCTGTTTCGCGGGAAAACCTCATATAAGAATCAAGGAGTTACCGGCCATGGCCGCTTATCGCCACATCAAGATTCCCACCACCGGCGAAAAAATCACCGTAAAAAACGGCAAATTGCAGGTGCCCGACCAGCCGATCGTGGGCTACGTCGAGGGCGACGGCATCGGGCCCGACATCACCAAGGCCTGCCTGCGCGTCTGGGATGCCGCGGTCAAGAAGGCCTACGGCGGCAAGCGCAAGATCCACTGGTGCGAGACCTACCTCGGCGAAAAGGCCGCCGGCCTGTACGACGGCAACTACTGCCCCGACGAGACGCTGAAGGTCCTGCAGGACCTGGTGGTCTCGATCAAGGGCCCGCTGACCACGCCGGTCGGCGGCGGCTTCCGCTCGCTCAACGT
>JANNKD010000084.1:0-2991 GCA_031396115.1 Gammaproteobacteria bacterium | reverse complement strand
CTTGGAAAAATCCGGCCACAGCTTCCAGTTGAACAGGTGCGTGCGCAGCACTTCGAGGGTTTCGGCGCCGGCATGCACGCGCACCGGCCGATGGATCAGGTCGAACAGGTTGTCGGCCATGAGCGCCAGGCCGCAGACATGATCGAGGTGCGCGTGCGTCAGGAACACGTCGCGCACGCGCGCCATCTGCTTGAGGCTGAGATCGCCGACGCCAGTGCCGGCATCGATCAGCATTTCATCGTCCACGAGGAGGCTCGTGGTGCGCAGCCCTGGGCCGACACCACCGCTGCAGCCCAGCACTTTGATGCGCATGTGCTTGTGTGATCTCCCCCGAGATGCGTTGCATGCTAGCACAGCACTTCCCGCCAACTCCCGGATGGAAAAGCGGTTTTTTGCTAAGGTCGGACCCCATCCCGCCGACCCGCCATGAACGCTGCCCTTCCCCTCCAGTTGCACATCGTGCTCTCCGTGCTGGGCGCGGGCCTGTTGACACTGGCTGCGGCGCAGGCCGTCACCCTCGCCCTTCAAGACGCGCTGCTGCGCGGCAAGTCGGTCCACCGGTTGGTGCAGGCGCTGCCGCCGCTGCAGACGATGGAGCGCACCCTGTTCGTGCTGATCGCCCTGGGCTTTTTCATGCTCAGCCTGTCGCTCTTGTCGGGCCTGGTGTTCGTGGAAGACCTCATGGCCCAACACCTGGCGCAAAAAACCGTCCTGTCGGTCGCCGCCTGGACGCTGTTCGGGGGCCTGCTGTGGGGCCGCTGGCGCTGGGGCTGGCGCGGGCGCACCGCGGTGCGCTGGACCCTGGCCGGCTACGGCGTCCTCATCCTGGCGTACTTCGGCACCAAGCTGCTCCTGACATAAATCCCTTACAGCCATTGGAGTTGCCCGACATTCTTCATGCGTAGTCGGGCGCCCTTGCTTGACGGGCGGTCTGCCGGACCGTAGTTAGTAGGGTCCCCCCTGCAACGTCCGGACCCGTCGACTTGGAAGACTTGCCGCTGTACGTCTGGCTGATCATTCTGGCCGTGCTGATTGCCCTGTCGGCGTTCTTTGCGGGAACCGAGACGGCGCTGATGGCCGTGAATCGGTACCGGTTGCGCCACATGGCCAAGGCCGGCCATCGCGGGGCGGTGATTGCCGAAAAGCTGCTGGCCCGCCCGGACCGGCTGATCGGCATGATCCTGCTGGGCAACATCGCCGTGCACTCGGCCTCGGCGGCCATCACCACGTTCCTGACCCTGAAGCTGTTCGGCGAGGTCTGGATCTCGGCGGCCATCGGCGTGCTGACCGTGTTCATCCTGATCTTCGGCGAGATCGCGCCCAAGACCCTCAGCGCGCTTCATCCCGAACGCGTGGCGCTCGGTTCCTCGTACGTCTACGTCTGGCTGCAGTGGGTCGCCTACCCGTTCGTCTATGTGATCAACGTGCTGTCGAACGGCCTGCTGCGCATCTTCGGCGTGTCGCCGGAGGAAGCCGCCCAGCACAGCCTCAGCACCGAGGAGCTGCGCTCGGTCGTGGCCGAAGCCGGCGCACTGATTCCGCAGCGCCACCAGAGAATGCTGCTGTCGCTGCTCGACCTCGAGAAGGCCACGGTCGAGGACATCATGGTGCCGCGCAACGAGATCGTAGGTGTAGACCTGACCGATCCGCCCGACCGCATCAAGGCGCAGCTGATCGGCAGCCAGCACACGCGGTTGCCGCTGTACAACGGCTCGATCGACGACTTGCGCGGCATCATCCACCTGCGCAGCTCGATGAAGGTGATCTCGACGGAACCGTTCGACTCGCAGGAGCTGCTGGCCAACGCGCGCGAGCCCTACTACATCCCGGAAGGCACGCCGCTGAACCAGCAACTGCTCAATTTCCAGAACCAGAAGCGCCGCATCGGCTTCGTGGTCGACGAATACGGCGACATCCAGGGCCTGGTGACCCTGGCCGACATCCTCGAGGAAGTCGTCGGCGAGTTCACCTCGGATCCGGCGGCACGCATCAAGAACGTGTCGATGGAGCCCGACGGCAGCTATCTCGTCAACGGCGGCATCACCCTGCGCGCGCTCAACCGCACGCTCGGCTGGAAGTTGCCGACCGCCGGCCCGCGCACGGTCAACGGCCTGGTGCTCGAGCAGCTCGAGGACATCCCCAAGCCCGGCAAGCAGGTGCGCGTGCGCGACTACGTCATCGAGATCACCGAGACGCAGGCCAACGCGGTGCGCACCGCGCGCATCCGCCCGCCGTCGGCGGCCAGGACCGCGGAGGCGGCGGCCTAGGGCATTTTTTTTAGAAGGGCGGCAGCCCGAAAAACCGGGCGTGCAGCACCGCGAAGGCCGCGAACGCGGCCACGACGATGCCCGGTTTGAGCCAGCCGAACTCCCCCAGCACCAGCGTGTTGCGCCCCTGCGCGATCGCCGCGAACGGGATGTTCGAAGTGATCCCCGCGTAACGCTGCCACAGCTCGCCGTGGACGCGCGCCCGCTTGGCGTCGAGCGAGAAGGTGCCGGCGCCGGCCACGACGATGAAGGTGCCGAAGAACAGCAGGTTCGCCGTCTGCGGGTTGTAGATCGCGTGCACCAGCGCCCACAGCGCGACGCCCCACAGGAACGGATGGCGCGTGACGCGGTGGATGCCGCGCGCCGGGGTCTCGCGGCTCAGCAGTTTCTCCCCGCCGACCACGGTCGGGCCCGGCGTCAGCAGCCCGAGCACGATGAAGGCGAAGGCCGCGAAGATCAGGACGGCGGCAAGCCAGCGCAACTCGAGAAGCTGCGTCGGCGCCGGCACGCGCGCCTTGCCGTAGGCCCAGATCAGCCAGCCGAGCACGACGGCCGAGGCCAGCGAAAACAATCCCTGGAACGCGCGCTCGCCCATGCGCGCGACCACGACGCCGCGCAACGCGGTGCCGGACACCAGCAAGTGCATCGCTGCAAACGCGAGCGCAGCCAGGGCGAGGTTCGTCATCGACGGGTCTCCTGAAGGTTGCGCGGAATCATGGCACGG
>JANNKD010000078.1:0-10269 GCA_031396115.1 Gammaproteobacteria bacterium | reverse complement strand
CCGTCCGATGCCCCCCAGCGCATCGGCAAATACGAAATCAAGGGCGAGATCGGCCGCGGCTCGTGCGGCGTGGTCTACAAGGGCTTCGACCCGTTCGTGCAGCGCGACGTCGCGATCAAGGTCGCGGCGCACGACCCCAAGAGGATGCAGGGCAGCACGAACGAGCAGAGCCACGCGAGCTTCTTTGTCGAGGCGCGCGCCGCCGGCATGCTGACGCACCCGCACATCATCGCGACCTACGACGCCGGCTCGGAAGGCGCGCTGAACTACATCGTGATGGAGTACATCGACGGCGACACGCTGCTGCCGCTGTGCCGCAAGAAGGGGCCGCGCGCGCCGGTCGACCAGGTGCTCGACATCGCCTTCAAGTCGGCCAAGGGCCTCGAGTACGCGCACAGCAAGGGCGTCCTGCACAAGGACATCAAGCCCGCGAACATCATGCTGACCAAGGACGGCGTGCCGAAGATCATGGATTTCTCGATCGCAGAGATCAACGCGGCCGGCGGCCCCGGACTCGCCGGCATCGTCGGCTCGCCGATGTACATGGCGCCCGAGCAGATCCGCAACGAGGAGCTCGGCCCGACCACCGACCTCTACGCGCTGGGCGCGGTGATCTACCACCTGCTCGCCGGCGAGCCGCCGTTCTTTGCCGAGGACGTCAAGAAGCTGTTCATGCTGATCAAGGCCACGCCGGCGCCGTCGCTGCAGCTGATCCGGCCCGAGCTGCCGGTGCAGCTTTGCGAGATCGTCGACCGGTTGCTCAGCAAGGACGCGCAGGACCGTTATCACACGGGCGGCGAAGTGGCGACCGCGCTGATGCGCCTGTCCGACAAGCTCAAGGCCGCCGACAAGGGGGTCAGCCGGCGCGAGAACCGCGACTCGCTACGCCGCCTGAGCTTCTTCAACACGTTCTCCGACGAGGAGATCGACGAGATCGTCAAGGCCGGCAGCATGATGACGTTTTCGCCCGGCCAGACCATCATCGAGGAAGACACGCAGGAGAACGCGTTCTACCTGCTCGCGCTGGGCGCCGCCGAGGTGCGCAAGAAAGGCAAGCCACTGCACACGATGAGCAAGGGCGACGCCTTCGGCGAAATGGGCTTCCTGAGCAAGGCCAAGCGCACCGCCAGCGTGGTCGCGACTACCTCGGCGCTGGCGCTGAAGATCAACTCGGCGCTGATGGAGCAGCTGTCCACCGAGTGCCAGCTGAAGTTCTACAAGGTCTTCACCGAGATCCTGATCTACCGGCTCTCGGTCACCAGCGCGAAGCTCTCCGCGAAATCGTAGGAGCGCCTTCAGGCGCGACCCTCCCGTGGCCCGCGCAACCTTCTGGATTTTCTTCACCGCCAGCCTGCTCTGCGGCGCGCTGCTGCTGGCGCCGCGTTTCTTCGCGCCGCCGCAGCTCGGACAGGCCATCACCGGCGTCGTCGCGCTGTACATCCTGGTGTTGTTCACGGGGGCCTGGCTGCGCAGCCAGCACGAGTTGCTCGATGCGCTGGCCGTGCTGCTGCCGCTGTCGGTCTGCCAGGTCGTGCCCGATGCACTGCTGGTGCAGACCCTCGGCGTGCTCGCATTTCCCGACCTTGGCGCGGCGCGCTTCGGCCCGGTGCCGGTCTACATGGCGGGGCTGTGGATCGCGCCGCTGCTGGTCGTGATCTGGGCGGCGGAGCTCGCGCATCGCTTTTCGGCGCTGCTGGCGGTGGCGGTCGCCGTGACCGTCTCGCTCGCCGTGTTCGGCGCAGCCGAGTGGGCGGCGGCGCACGTCCTCGCGCTGTGGCATCCGCGCAACGTCGACACCTGGCAGGGCATTGCCCTGTACGTGCTGCCGGCCGAGGCGCTGCTGGGCCTGGCCGCGTGGCTCGCATTCACCCAGGTTTATCACCGCACGATCTTCATGAAGGCGTTCGCGGCGGCGGCCGTCTCGCTGTTCTACGCCGGCGCGCTATTCGTCTCGCACCTCGCGTTCCAGCGGTACGTGTAGAGCAGCGTCAGCTGGCGCGCTTCTTCTCGGCCGCGATCCAGCGGTCGATGTTGCCTTCCAGCACGTCCAGCGGCAGGGCGCCGTTGCCGAGCACTTCGTCGTGGAAGCGGCGCACATCGAACCTGTCGCCCAGCGCCGCCGTGGCACGGGCGCGCAGTGCCTTGATGCGCAGCTGGCCGATCTTGTACGCCAGCGCCTGGCCGGGCCAGGAGATGTAGCGGTCCACTTCCACGGCGATGTCGTTCTCGGTCTTGGCGGCGTTGGCCTTGAAGAAGTCGATGGCCTGCTGCCGGGTCCAGCCCTTGTGGTGGATGCCGGTGTCCACGACCAGGCGCACCGCGCGCCACATCTCGTAGGTGAGCTGGCCGAACTTCGAGTAGGGATCGTCGTACAGCCCGATCTCCTCGCCGAGGCTCTCCGAGTACAGGCCCCAGCCCTCGACAAACGCGGTGTAGCCGCCAAGCCGGCGGAACTTCGGCAGCTCGCCGAGCTCCTGCGCCAGCGCGATCTGGAAGTGATGGCCCGGAACGGCCTCATGCACGGTCAGCGCCGCCATCTCCCACTTTGGCCGCGTCTCCGGTTTGTACAGGTTGGCGTAGAAGTAACCCGCGCGCGAGCCGTCCTCGGCCGGCGAGCGGTAGTACGCGGTGGTCTGGTTCGGCGCTTCGAGCTCCGGCACCGGCTCGACGCCGTACGGCATGCGCGGGATGCGACCGAACAGCTTCACCAGCTGCGGGTCGATCTTCTTCGCCAGCACGCGGTAGGCCGCGAGCAGCTCGTCGCCGGTCTTGAAGTAGAACTGCGGGTCGCTGCGCAGGAACTTGAAGAACGCCTGCAGGTCACCCTTGAACTTCACCTGCTCCCTGATTTTTTCCATTTCGGCGCGAATGCGCGCCACCTCGGATTGCCCGATCTGGTGGATCTGGTCGGGCGTGAGGTCGGTCGTGGTCATGTCGCGCACGCGCAGCGCGTAGAACGCGACGCCGTCCGGGAAATCCTCGGCGGCGATGCTGGTGCGGCAGGCCGGCAGGTATTCCTTCTCGTAGAACTGGTTGAAGCGTCGCAACGCCGGCGCGACGACGTCGCGGATCGCGGCCGCTGCCTGTGCGCGCACGCGCTCGCCGTCCGCGGCCGGGAGCCCGGCCGGCATTTTCTTCAAGGGCGCGTAGAACGGGCTGTCTTCGACCTTGTCCGGCACGAAGTCCCGCAGTTGCGCCACCAGGCGCGTCATCGGCTCGCGTGGCGGCAGGCGGCCGGCCGCCATGCCCAGCTTCATCAGCGCGATGTTCTGCTCGACCAGCGTGGCGTAGGCCTGCAGCCGCCGGATCCACGGCTCGTAGTCGGCGGCCGTCGCGAACGGCTGCAGCTGCGCCAGCGTCGCTGCCGAGCCGAGGCCGTCGAAGCCGATCGGGCTGAGCGGCAGCTGTTCCATGTGGAAGCGCTGATACGCCACGCCGATCTCGTAGCGATGCTTGAACTGGTCGTAGTTGACCTGCTCGGCCAGCGGCAGCTTGTCGCGCGGGATGCGCGCGAGCTTGTTGAGCACTTCGCGGTCGGCGGCGTCGCGCGCCGCGATCGCGGCCGGGCTCCAGTCGGTCCAGCGGTCGTTGTAGCGCGTGTCGCCGAGGAAGGTGGCGTATTCCGGGTAGTCCTTCAGGCCGCGTTCCCAGTCCTCGTCGAGCAGCTGGTGCAGCTGCTTGACGGCGGCGGGCGGTGCCGCCAGGGCCGGCGCGGCGAGGAGCGCGAGGATCCACAGAAAATGGGACGCACACAATTTCACCGCGCGGGGTTTGATCGAGTTCATGGCGTTCTCCGAAATTGTGTGCGTCCCATTTTCAGTCGATGCCGAGTTTCTTGGCCTTGTAGCGCAGCTGGCGGAACGTCATGCCGAGCAGCGCTGCCGCGCGGGTTTTGTTGCCCCGGGTCTTCTCGAGGGCGTCGCGGATCGCGCGCGTCTCGAGCTCCTCCACATGCTGGTCGAGCGGCGTGCCGCGCGCGGTCGGCAGCTCGGCGGTGCGCGGCGCCCGGCGCAGGCGCAGCTCCGCGGCGGTGATGCGGCGGCCGTCGCTGAGCGTGACGGCGCGCTCGAGGATGTTCTCGAGTTCGCGCACGTTGCCCGGATAAGGGTAGGCCTGCAGCTGGGTCAGCGCGGCGGCCTCCAGCTCCGGCGTGTCCTTGAGCTGGTTCTCGCGCGCGAGGCGCTCGAGGATGCTGTGCGCGAGCAGCGGGATGTCGTCGGCGCGCTCGCGCAGCGGCGGCACGCGCACCTCGATCACGTTGAGCCGGTAGTACAGGTCCTGGCGGAAGGAGCCGTCGGCCGCCAGCGCGCCGAGGTCGCGGTGCGTGGCCGAGATGATGCGCACGTTGACCGGAACTTCCTTCTCGGCGCCGACCGGCCGCACCGCGCGCTCCTGCAGCGCGCGCAGCAGCTTGACCTGCATGTGCAGCGGCAGGTCGGCGACTTCGTCGAGGAACAGCGTGCCGCCCTCGGCCGCCTGGAACAGCCCGGCCTTGTCGCGTCCGGCGCCGGTGAAGCTGCCCTTGAGGTGGCCGAAGAATTCGCTTTCCATCAGTTCGTTGGGGATCGCGCCGCAGTTGACCGGCACGAACGGGCCCGAGGCGCGCGGACCGCGCGCGTGGATCAGCCGCGCCACCAGCTCCTTGCCGGTGCCCGACTCGCCGGCGATGTGCACCGGCGCCTGCGAGCGCGCCAGGCGCTCGATCATGCCGCGCAGCGCCTCGATCGCCGGCGCGTGGCCGAGCAGCGGGGCTTCCTCGCCGCCGGCGGCGGCCGGCTTGAGCTTGAGCGCGGAGTCGACCAGCTTGCGCAGCATCTGCAGGTCGACCGGCTTGGAGACGAAATCGAACGCGCCGGCCTTGAGGCTCTCGACCGCCGCCTGGGCGTTGCCGAACGCCGTCAGCACGGCCACCGGCAGCTGCGCGTGGTGCTCCTGGATGTGTTGCACCAGGCTGATGCCGTTGCCGTCGGGCAGGCGCATGTCGGTGATGCACAGGTCGAAGTGCTGCTCGGCCAGGCGTGCGCGCGCCTCGGCCAGGGTGGCCGCCGCCGAGCTGCGGATGCCCATGCGCGACAGGGTGATCTCGACCAGCTCGCGCAGGTCGGCTTCGTCATCGACCACGAGAACGTGCGGTTGGCTCATGCGGCTGCGGCTTTCACGGATTCGGTGAACGCGAGCCGGAAGCAGGCGCCGTCCGGGGTCTCGCGATAGGTCAGGCGCGCCCGATTGTAGGCGCACAGCTCGCGGGCGAGATACAGGCCCAGGCCGGTGCCGGCGTGCGCGGTGGAGAAGAACGGCTCGAACACGCGGTCGCGCACGTCGAGCGGGATGCCAGGCCCGTTGTCGCGCACGTCGAGGAAGCTGCCGCCCGGGCCGGCGCCGGTGGTGAGCTCGACCTCGACGCGGCGGCCGTCGGCGCCGCCGTGCAGGAAGCTGTTGTCCCACAGGTTGAACAGCACCTGCTGCAGGTGGCTGGCGTCGAAGCGCGTGGTGAAATCGGCGTCGACGCGTTCACAGCGGATCACGCGGTCCTGGCCCGGGTAGCCCTCGCGGTACTGCGCCACCGCATGGCCGAGCCAGCTGCGCAGCGGGATCGGCGCCGACGCGCCGCCCTCGCGCCGCGACAGCGCCAGCACGTCCTTGATGATCTTGTCGATGCGCTCGGTATGGCGCTGGATCATGGACAGCAGCCGCTGGTTCTCGGGCCCGAGGTCCGGCGACTCGGCCAGCAGCTGGCCGGCGTGGCTGATGGCCGACAGCGGGTTGCGGATCTCGTGCGCGATGCCGGCCGACAGGCGGCCGAGCGCGGCGAGGTTCATCTGCAGCGCCTGCTCACGCAGCGTGCGGGCGTTGTCGAGCAGCACCAGCGCGGGGGCGTCCGCGGCCCAGCCCAGGCGGCTGAAGCGCGGCACCATTTCCTCGGCGTCCGGCCGCGGCTTCAGCGGGCTCTCGGGCGCGCCCGGGTTCTGGCGCCACTCGTCGAGCGCCGCCGCCAGTCCGGGCGCGCAGCCGGCCAGCGCTTCGCCGGCGCGCCCGCCCAGCATCTGCGCGGCGGCGACGTTGAGCAGGCGGATGTTGCCCGCCGGGCCGATCACGGCCACGCCGGTCTCCATGTGCTCGATCACGCTCTCGTTGAGCTGCGCCAGGCTGGCGAGGTCGCTGCCGGCCTGCGCGGCCAGCGCCTCGCTCTTGCGGGCGCGCTGCGCCACCGCGTTGGCGGCGACGCTGGTGGCGAAGAACATCAACCCGAGGATGCCGGTCTGCGTGATCGGACCGGTGTCGAAGTCCGGATACAGCCGGTAGACCTCCTCGGCGAACATCACCAGCGTGATGCTGGCGGCCTGCACCAGCGCCATGCGCGTCGAGATCACCATGCTGCAGCCCACCACGGTGGTCAGCATCAGCATGCCGAGGCCGCTGGGCACGCCGCCACAGGCGTAGGCCAGCGTGGTGATGCCCGCCGTGTCCACGAAGAACTGGGCGTGCGCCTGCCACTCGACGCGCGGCCGGCGGTACACGATCGGCAGCAGCAGCAGCACGGCGAAGGCGGCGTAAACCACGCAGGCCGCGTAGAACAGCTTGGGCTTGAACGCGTCGAAGATGCCGGTCAGGTAGCCGCTCTCGATCAGCACCAGCTGGATCGTCACCAGCACCAGCCGGTAGAACGACAGCGCCCGCAGGATGCGCCAGTCTTCGGGCGTCGGCTTGCCCGCCGCGTCGGACACGATCATGGCCGTTCCGGCGCCGCGCGGCAGCGCGCGCAGGCGCCGCCCGCGTCGAGCTCGTCGCGCGGCACGTGCGTGCCGCAACGCGCGCAGCGGGCCGTCGGCTCGAACTTCGGCGCGTCGCCCGCCGGCGGTTTCAGCGCGCCGCGCACCATGCGCCAGGCGATCACCGCGAGCACGACGAGCAGCAACAACAGCAAGAGGCGGGACATGCGGAATCCAGTTTACAATCCCGGCCCTTCCCCGGTTCGAAGAACGTACCGTCCGGGGCATTGGTCGCCGGGGGACAACGAATGAACCTGCACGAGTACCAAGGCAAAGAAATCTTCGCGCGGTACGGCATTCCGGTTCCCGAAGGGATCCTCGCCAAGAGCCCCGAGGCCGCGCGCGCCGCCGCCAAGACGCTGGGCGGCCGCGTCGTGGTCAAGGCGCAGGTGCACGCCGGCGGCCGCGGCAAGGCCGGCGGCGTCAAGCTGGTCAACGACGCCGACGCCGCCGAGGAATTCGCCAAGAAGCTGCTCGGCACGCGGCTCGTCACCAAGCAGAACGCCCCCGACGGCCAGCCGGTCAATTCGGTGTGGGTCGAAAAGCCGTCCAACATCGAGCGCGAGCTGTACGTCTCCGGCCTGGTCGACCGCGGCCGGGAGCGCTTCGTGTTCATGGCCTCGGCGGCCGGCGGCATGGACATCGAGGAAGTCGCCGCGCACACGCCCGAGAAGATCAAGCACGTCACGATCAACCCGGCGGCGGGCCTGCAGCCTTACCAGGCGCGCCAGCTCGGCTTCTTCATGGGCCTGAACAAGGAGCAGGTGGACCAGTTCAGCAAGATCCTGTTCGGCCTGTACCGCATCGTCACCGACCTCGATGCCGCCCTGATCGAGATCAACCCGTTGATCGTGACCAAGGAAGGCAACGTGTTCTGCCTCGACGCGAAGCTCACCTTCGACGAGAACGCGCTGTTCCGCCAGCGCGCCGTCGCCGAACTGCGCGACCCGCTGCAGGAGGACGAGCGCGAGCGCAAGGCCAAGGAGCACGACCTCAACTACGTCACGCTCGACGGCGACATCGGTTGCATGGTCAACGGCGCCGGGCTGGCGATGGCGACGATGGACATCGTCAAGCTGCACGGCGGCCGGCCGGCCAATTTCCTCGACGTTGGCGGCGGCGCCACCAAAGAGCGCGTGACCGAGGCGTTCAAGCTGATCACCTCGAGCAAGGGCGTCAACGCGATCCTGGTGAACATCTTCGGCGGCATCGTGCGCTGCGACCTCATCGCCGAGGGCATCATCGCGGCGGTCAAGGAAGTGGGCCTGAAGATTCCCGTCGTGGCGCGCCTGCAGGGCACCAACATGGAGCAGGGGCGCGACCTGCTGAAGAACAGCGGCCTCAAGACCATTCCGGCCGCCGACCTGACCGAGGCGGCCAAGGCCGTCGTCGCCGCGGCGAAGGGAGGCTGACCGTGAGCATCCTGATCAACAAGAGCACCCGGGTCATCTGCCAGGGCTTCACCGGCAAGCAGGGCACGTTCCACTCGGAGCAGTCCATCGCCTACGGCACCCAGGTGGTCGGCGGCGTGACTCCGGGCCGCGGCGGCGGCAAGCACCTGAACCTGCCGGTGTTCAACACCTGCCACGACGCCGTGAAGGACACCGGCGCCGACGCGACGATGATCTACGTGCCGGCGCCGTTCGCGGCCGACGCGATCCTCGAGGCTGCCGACGCCGGCATCAAGATCATCGTCTGCATCACGGAAGGCATCCCGGTGATGGACATGGTCAAGGTGAAGGCCGCACTGAAGGACTATCCCGATTCGCTGCTGATCGGCCCGAACTGCCCGGGCACCATCACGCCGGGCGAGTGCAAGATCGGCATCATGCCGGGCCACATCCACAAGCCGGGCAGGATCGGCATCGTGTCGCGCTCCGGCACGCTGACCTACGAAGCGGTCCACCAGACCACGCAGGCCGGGCTCGGCCAGAGCACCTGCGTCGGTATCGGCGGCGACCCGGTGCATGGCATGGGATTCATCGACGTGATCGCCCGCTTCGAGAAAGACCCGGCCACCGAGGGCATCATCATGGTCGGGGAGATCGGCGGCTCCAAGGAAGAGGACGCCGCGGCCTACATCAAGCAGAACGTCAGGAAGCCGGTGGTGGCGTACATCGCGGGCGTGACTGCGCCGCCGGGCAAGCGCATGGGGCATGCCGGCGCGGTGATCTCGGGCGGCAAGGGGACGGCCCAGGACAAGTTCGCGGCGCTCGAGGCGGCAGGAGTCAAGACCGTCAAGTCGCCCGCGGACCTGGGCGCCGCCATCAAGGCGGCGCTTTCGTAGGAGCGCCTTCAGGCGCGACCGGATGCCACTCAGAATCGCCGCCGCCCAGCTCAACTTCTGGGTTGGCGATGTCGCGGGCAACGTCGCCAAGATCATCAAGGCGGCCAACGACGCGCGCGACCGGCTGAAGGCCGACCTCGTCGTGTTCCCGGAGATGGCCGTGCTGGGCTATCCACCCGACGACCTGCTGCAGCGCTCCGGCCTGCCGCCGGTGATCGCCGAGGGACTCCAGAAAATCGGCCGCGAGGTGCTCGGCATCCACCTCATCGTCGGCCACCCGGAGTACACCGACGAGGGCGTCTACAACGCCGCCACCGTGTTCCGCGACCGCCGCGCGGTCGCGCACTACCGCAAGCAGCAGCTGCCGAACTACGGCGTGTTCGACGAGAAGCGCCACTTCCTGCCGGGCCGCAGCAGCTGCGTGTTCGAGATCAACCGCACCCCGGTCGGGTTGTGCATCTGTGAAGACGTGTGGGGGCCGAACCCGGCCGCCATGGCGCGGCGCGCGGGCGCCGAGCTGCTGATCAACATCAACGCCTCGCCGTTCACGCTGGAGAAGAGCGTGGAGCGCAGCGGCGTGCTGTGCGCGCGCGCCGCCGAGACCGGCCTGCCGATCCTGTACGTCAACCTGGTGGGCGGCCAGGACGACCTGCTGTTCGACGGCGACTCCATCGGCATCAACAGCGACGGCACCGTGGGCTTCCGCGCGCCGCAGTTCGAGGAGGACCTGTTCCTGGTCGAATACGACCTCGACCAGCTGCGCGGCTCGGTGCGCGCTGACGAGAGCGAGGATGCGGTGGTCTATCACGGGCTGGTGCAGTCGATCCGCGACTACATCAACCGCAACGGCTTCAAGGGCGCGCTGATCGGCATGTCGGGTGGCGTCGACTCGGCGCTGGTCGCCGCGCTGGCGGTGGACGCGCTCGGGCCCGACCGCGTGTGGGGCGTGGCGATGCCGTCGCGCTACACGGCGGCGATGTCGAACGAGGACGCCAGGGAAGAGGCCTTCCGGCTCGGCATCAAGCTCGACACGCTGTCCATCGAGCTGCCGTTCGAGGCGTTCCTGAAGACGCTGGCGCCGGCCTTCGGCGACAAGCCGGCCGACCTGACCGAGGAGAACCTGCAGTCGCGCTGCCGCGGCGTGATGCTGATGGCGCTGTCGAACAAGCACGGCTACCTGGTGCTGAGCACCGGCAACAAGAGCGAGATGGC
>JANNKD010000048.1:0-13853 GCA_031396115.1 Gammaproteobacteria bacterium | reverse complement strand
CGGCTGAACTCACCCGAGGTGACCGTCGCTTCGGCCGGCACCGCCGCACTGGTCGGCGAGCCGGCCGACCTGCTGGCGATCGAAGTCGCCGCACGCTACGGCTTCAACCTGTCGGAACATCGTGCGCGGCAGGCGCTCACGCCGCTGCTGGTCGTGGCCGACCTCGTGCTGGTGATGACGCACGCGCACGCCGGCTGGGTGCACGAGCGCGTGCCGCCGCTGCGCGGGCGCGTGCAACTGCTCGGGCGCTGGCGCGAGCAGGAAATCCCCGATCCCTATGGCCATGAGCGCGCCGCGTTCGAGGCCGTGTTCGAGCAGATCGACGACTGCGTCGCCGACTGGCTGCCGCGGCTGGCCTGACCCGCCGGGGCCCCGCCGCCCGCTCCGCGGGCGGTCCCGACTTATAATTTCGCCCCCATGAGCGCTGCCAAGGCCCCTTCGCCGAAAGTGTTCATCCGCACCTACGGGTGCCAGATGAACGAGTACGACTCGGCCAAGATGGCCGACGTGCTGGCGCGCTCGCACGGCTACGAGCGCACACAGGTTCCCGAGGACGCCGACCTGCTGCTGATCAACACCTGCTCGGTGCGCGAGAAGGCGCAGGAGAAGGTGTTCTCCGAGCTCGGCCGCTGGAAGGGCTGGAAGGCGGACAAGCCCGGCCGCGTGATCGGCGTCGGCGGCTGCGTGGCGAGCCAGGAAGGCCGGGCACTGACGCGGCGTGCGCCGATGGTGGACCTCGTGTTCGGGCCGCAGACGCTGCACCGCCTGCCGGCCCTGCTGGAGCAGGCCAAGGCCACCGGCGCAGCGGCCATCGACGTCAGCTTCCCCGAGATCGAGAAATTCGATTGCCTGCCGCAGCCGCGCGCCGAAGGCCCGACCGCGTTCGTCTCGATCATGGAAGGCTGCAGCAAGTACTGCACGTTCTGCGTGGTGCCCTACACGCGCGGCGAGGAAGTCAGCCGGCCGTTCGCTGGCGTGATGAAGGAGTGCGAGCAGCTGGTGGCGCAGGGCGTGCGCGAGATCACGCTGCTCGGCCAGAACGTCAACGCCTATCGCGGCGCGATGCCGGGCGGCGGCACCTGCGACCTCGCGCTGCTGATCGAATCCCTGGCCGAGGTCGACGGGCTCGACCGCATCCGCTTCAGCACCTCGCATCCGGTCGAGTTCACCGATGCGCTGGTGCAGGCCTACGCCGAAGTGCCGAAGCTCGCGAGCTTCCTGCACCTGCCGGTGCAGTCCGGCTCCGACCGCATCCTCGGCGCGATGAAGCGCGGCCACACGCGCGCGCAGTACCTCGACAAGATCCGTCGCGTGCGCGCGGCGCGGCCGGGCCTGTCGCTGTCATCGGACTTCATCGTCGGCTTTCCCGGCGAGACCGAGGACGACTTCCGCGCGACGCTGGACCTGATCGAGCAGGTCCAGTTCGACAGCGCCTTCTCGTTCGCCTACTCGCCGCGCCCCGGCACGCCGGCCGCCACCCTGCGCGACGCCATTCCCGCCGCCGAGAAGGAGCGCCGCCTGCACGAACTGCAGGCGCGCATCCGCGCTTTCGACGACGCCTTCAAGCAGGCCATGGTCGGCACCACGCAGGCGGTGCTGGTCGAGCGCCGGTCCGAGCGTGGCCACGGCCAGCTCACCGGCAAGACCTCGACCCACCGGCCGGTCAACTTCGACGGGCCGGAGGCGCTGATCGGCCGCATTGTCGACGTGACCGTGACCGAGGCGCTGACGAACTGCCTGCGCGGGCGGCTGTTGTGAAACCAACAAAAGGGGACAGTCCCCTTTTCGAAAAGATGAAAAGGGGACAGTCCCCGGGGACAGTCCCCTCCCAGCGCCTGGACCTGGTGCTCGAGCCCGACGACGCGCAGCGCCTGGCCAACCTCAACGGCCCGTTCGACGCGCACCTGCGCCAGGTCGAGCTGCGCCTGGGCATCGAGATCCGCGCGCGCGGCAACCGCTTCCGCCTGCTCGGCCCGGAGGCCGACATCGCGCGCGGCGAGGACATCCTGCGCGCGCTGTTCGCGTTAGCCGAGGACGCGCCGCTGTCGGCCGAGCACGTGCACCTGGCCCTGGCCGAGCAGCAGGGGCCTGCGGTCGCGGTGCCGCCGTCCGCCGAGGAGAACGGCGAGATCGTCGTGCGCACCAAGCGCGGCACCGTGCGCGGCCGCTCCGACCGCCAGCGCGACTACCTGCGCGACATCGC
Organism: Gammaproteobacteria bacterium; assembly: GCA_031396115.1. Taxonomy (GTDB): domain Bacteria; phylum Pseudomonadota; class Gammaproteobacteria; order Nevskiales; family Nevskiaceae; genus JACPFV01. The sequence goes on along the minus strand of JANNKD010000048.1, from coordinate 11,650 downwards.
GACGCACGACCTGACCTTCGGCATCGGCCCGGCCGGAACCGGCAAGACCTACCTCGCGGTGGCGTCGGCGGTGCAGGCGCTGGAGCAGGACCGCGTGCGCCGCATCGTGCTGACGCGCCCCGCCGTCGAGGCCGGCGAGAAGCTCGGGTTCCTGCCCGGCGACATGGCGCAGAAGGTGGACCCATACCTGCGGCCGCTGTACGACGCGCTGTACGAGATGCTCGGCTTCGAGCGCGTGGCGCGGCTGGTCGAGCGCGCGGTGATCGAGGTGGCACCGCTGGCCTTCATGCGCGGCCGCACGCTCTCCGAATCGTTCCTGATTCTCGATGAAGCGCAGAACACCACAGTCGAACAGATGAAGATGTTCCTGACCCGCATCGGCTTCGGCTCGGTGGCGGTGGTCACCGGCGACGTCACGCAGGTCGACCTGCCCAAGCACCAGACCTCCGGCCTGCGGCAGGCCATGGAAGTGCTCAAGGACGTCCCGGCGATCCGCTTCCGGATGTTCGAGAAGCAGGACGTGGTGCGCCACCCGCTGGTGCAGTCCATCGTGCACGCCTACGAGCTGCACGGAGAGCGGAACCCGTGACCATCACCATCCAGCGCGCGGTCGCGGCACGCGGCGCGCCGTCGGCGGGCCAGTTGCGCAAGTGGGCGCGCGCGGCGCGGGGCCGGGCGCAGGGCGAAGTCACCGTGCGCATCGTCGGCCCGGCCGAGAGCCGCACGCTGAACCGCCGCTACCGCAAGCAGGACCAGCCGACCAACGTGCTGTCGTTCCCCTACGAGGATCCGGGCCTGCTCGGCGACGTGGTGATCTGCGCCGCGGTGGTCGACCGCGAGGCGCGCGAGCAGGGCAAGCGCCGCGCCGCGCACTGGGCGCACATGGTGGTGCACGGCGTGTTGCACCTGCGCGGCTACGACCATATCCGTCCGGCCGACGCAAGCGTGATGGAAGGACGCGAACGTGCGATTCTTTCGCGCCTGTCCTTCCCCGACCCTTACCAGCCCCCTTCATGACCAAGGAATCCGGCGGTCCGCGCAAGCGCACCGGCGCCTCGCCGTCCTGGTGGCGCACGCTCACGCAGAAGCTGGTCGGCGGCCCGCAGACCCGCGATGACCTGCTCGCGATCCTGCACGGCGCGCGCGACCACAAGGTGGTCGATGGCGATGCGCTGCTGATGATCGAGGGCGTGCTCGGCACCGCCGAGCGCCAGGTGCGCGACATCATGGTGCCGCGCGCGCAGATGACCGTGATCCAGCAGGACTTCACGCTCGACAAGATCCTGCCGATCGTCGTCGAGTCCGGCCACTCGCGCTTCCCGGTCGTGACCACCTCGAAGGACAAGGTGGTCGGCATCCTGCTGGCCAAGGACTTGCTGCGCTTCACCACCGCCGCGTCCGATGCCGCGGAGTTCGACCTCGCGCAGATGCTGCGCCTGGCCGTGTTCGTGCCGGAATCCAAGCGCGTCAACGTGTTGCTGAAGGATTTCCGCGGCAGCCGCAACCACATGGCGATCGTGGTGGACGAGTACGGCGGCGTGTCCGGCCTGGTCACCATCGAGGACGTCGTCGAGCAGATCGTGGGCGAGATCGCCGACGAGTACGACGAGTCCGAGGGCGCCAAGATCCTCAAGCAGGACGAGCGCCGCTACCTGATCAACGGCCTGACGCCGGTGGCCGACTTCAACCAGTACTTCAAGGCCGACCTGCCGCTCGACGAGTTCGACACCATGGGCGGCCTCGTGGTGCACCGCTTCGGCCACATGCCGCGGCGCGGCGAGAGCGTGCGCATCGAGCGTTTCGGCTTCAACGTGCAGCGCGCCGACACGCGGCGCGTGCACCAGTTGCAGGTGACGGTAACGCCCGAAGCATGAGGGGGTCACCGTCATCCCCGCGAAAGCGGGGATCCAGAAGTCTTCCCCGCGACGCTGGATGCCCGCTTTCGCGGGCATGACGACGGCAATGCCTTTCCCCATCCTTCACCGCCTGCGCTGGCCCCTCGCGCCGCTGCTCGGCGCTATCGCCACGCTCGGCTTCGCGCCCTACGCGCAGTGGTATCTGAGCCTGCTGGCGCTGGCGCTGCTGCTGGCGCTGGCGGCGCCCGTCACGCCGCTGCGCGCCGCCCTGCTGGGCTGGCTGTTCGGCTGGGCCCATTTCGCCACCGGCATCTACTGGGTCTACATCAGCACCCACGTCTACGGCGGCGCGCCGGCCGGGCTTGCCGTGCTGCTGCTGGTCGCGCTGGCGAGCTACCTCGCGCTGTATCCGGCGCTGGCCATGGGCCTGGCCCAGCGCCTGGGCTTGCTGCGCGGCACGGCCGGGTGGGTCGGCGTGCCGGCGCTCTGGACCCTGCTGGAACTGGTGCGCGGCTGGTTCTACAGCGGCTTCCCCTGGCTGAGCCTGGGCGAGGTCGCCGTGGACACCCCGCTGGCCCGGCTGGCGCCCCTGGTGGGCACCCATGGGATATCGGCGGTATTGGTCCTGGCGGCCTACGCCATCTTCCGCCTGGGGGTCGAAATCACCCCGCGGGGACGGGCGGTCGCGGCCGCCCTGCTGCTGGCCCCGGCGGCCTCGGCTCTGCTCCGAAAACCCTCGTCCTGGACCGAGCCAGACGGCCCCCCGCAGGCCGTGGCCCTGGTCCAGAGCAACATCAGACAGGATGAGAAATGGCGGCCTGAAATGCGCTACGAAGCGCTGGCGCGGCACTGGCGGCTGACCCAGCAGGCCTGGCCGGCCAGCCTGGTGGTCTGGCCGGAGGTGGCCCTGACCCAGCCCTATCACCAGCTCAAGGACGGCTACCTGGCGCAACTGGGCAAGCAGGCCGCCGGGCGCAACGCCACGCTGCTGCTGGGCATCCTGATCTTCGATGAAGACCGCCATTACAACAGCGTGGTGACCGTCGGCGCGGCGAACGGGCGCTACGACAAGCGCCACTTGGTGCCGTTCGGCGAGTACTTCCCGATCCCGGATTTCCTGCGGCCGCTCATGGACGTGCTCGAGACGCCGTACTCGGATTTCGATTTCGGCGCGCCGGACCAGCCGCTGCTGAAGCTCAACGGTCACCGGATCGAGGCGTCGATCTGCTTCGAGGACGTGTTCGGCAGCGAGATCGGCGCGCGCGCGCGTGAAGCCGCCTTCCTGGTCAACGTCACCAACGACGCCTGGTTCGCCAACTCCTCGGCGCCGCACCAGCACCTGGTGTTCTCGCGCCTGCGCGCGATGGAGACCGGGCGCTGGTTCCTGCGCTCCGCCAACACCGGCATTTCGGCGCTGATCAACCCCGACGGCGAGGTGGTGGCGCGCACGCGCCAGTTCGAGCAGGCCGTGCTGCGCGGCGAGGTGGAGCCGCGCCGCGGCATCACGCCCTACCAGGGCTGGGGCAACGGCCCGCTGTGGCTCGGGTCGGCGCTGCTGCTGGTGGCCGCGGCGCTGTGGCAGCGAAAAAGGGGACAGACCCCTAATTCCCCGAACCCCGCAGGAACTCAAACCGATGGCTAAAGGAATGAGTGGTCTGTCCCCCATTAGCATCCGGCCCGCCACTGAAGGCGACCTGCCGGCCATCTTCGCGATCTACGACCGCGAAGTGCTGCACGGCACCGCGACCTTCGACACCGAGCCCAAATCCGCGGCGGAACGCGTGGCCTGGCTGCGCGACGACGCCGGCGGGCGTTACCCAATCCTGGTCGCCGAGGCCGATGGCCAGATGGCCGGCTGGGCGCGGCTGTACGCCTGGTCCAACCGCTGCGCCTACGCGCGCGCGGCGGAGAACGCGGTCTACGTGCACCCGGCGCAGCGCGGCAAGGGTGTGGCCCGCGCGCTGCTGACCGAGCTGATCCGCCTGGCGCCGCAGCGCGGCGTGCACGTGCTGCTGGCGCGCATCGTCGAGGGCAACCCGGCGAGCCTGGCGCTGCACGAGGCTCTGGGCTTCACCCCCATCGGCGTGATGCGGCGCGTCGGCGAGAAATTCGGGCGGGTGCTCGACGTGCGCCTGCTCGAGCGCCAGCTCGACCCGGCCGGGCCGTCGTAAAACGCCCGCGCGCAGCAGGTTACAATCCGCGCCTCGAAATTGACCCCGCCGATGAACGACAAGAGCGCCCTGCTGGGCCAACTGAAGATCGATCGCAGTGTCGAGCCGCAGGGCAGCGGCCGCGGCAAGTGGATCCTGCTGGGCATCGTCGCCGTGGTCGCCGCCCTCGGCGCGTTCCTGGCCTTCAAGCCGGCCGCCGCCATCCCGGTGAAGGCGGCGGCGGTGGTCGCGATGAGTTCGGCCAACGCCGGCGCCGGCTCGGTGCTCGACGCCTCCGGCTACGTCATCGCGCGCCGCCAGGCGACGGTGTCCTCCAAGGTCACGGCCAAGGTGGTCGAGTTGCTGATCGAGGAAGGCCGCACGGTCAAGGCCGGCGAAGTGCTGGCGCGCCTCGACGACAGCAACGTGCGCGCGCAATTGTCGCTGTCCGAGTCGCAGCTCGACGCGGCGCGCGCGGCGCAGTCGGAAGTGAAGGTGCAACTGATCGAATCCGAACGCCAGCTGCGGCGCACCCGCGAACTGCACGAGCGCAAGCTGGTCAGCGACGCTGCCATCGACAACGCCCAGTCCGCGGTCGATTCGCTGAAGGCGCGGCTCGAGAGCGCCGAGCAGAACGTCAGCGTGGCGCAGCGCGGCGTGACGGTGCAGCGCCGCCTGCTCGACGACATGGTCGTGCGCGCGCCGTTCGCCGGCGTCATCACGGTCAAGAACGCGCAGGTCGGCGAGATGATCTCGCCGCTGTCGGCCGGCGGCGCCGGCACGCGCACCGGCATCGGCACGCTGGTGGACATGGACTCCCTCGAGATCGAGGTCGACGTCAACGAGAATTTCATCAACCGCGTGCAGGGGGGCCAGAAGGTCGAGGCCGTGCTGAACGCCTACCCGGAATGGAAGATTCCGTGCGCCGTGGTCGCGGTGATCCCGACCGCGGACCGCAGCAAGGCGACGGTCAAGGTCCGCATCGGCATCCAGCTGAAGGACCCCCGCATCATCCCGGACATGGGCGTGCGGGTGGCGTTCCTGCCGGAGGCCGACGCGGCCGCCCAGGCCGAGGCGCCGAGCGGCGTGCTGATCCCGGCGGAAGCCGTGAAGGACGAGAACGGCACGAGCGTCGTGTTCGTGCTGAAGGGCGAGACCGTGGAGCGGCGGGCCGTGAAGCTCGGCCAGTCGCGCGGCAGCAACGTGCAAGTGGTGGCCGGCCTTAGCGGCGGCGAGCAGGTGGCGCTGGGGGAGCTGGCGAAGCTGTCGGATGGCGCGCGGGTGGAAATCACGCAGTAGGAGCGCCTCTCAGGCGCGACCGGGGACCAGGAGACATTGAAATGACTGCATTGGTGAGCCTGAAAGGCGTTTCGAAGACCTACACGCGCGGCAAGCAGGCCGTGCCGGTGCTCGAGAAGCTCGACCTCGAGATCGCCAAGGGCGATTTCCTGGCGCTGATGGGCCCGAGCGGCTCCGGCAAGACCACGCTGCTGAACCTGATCGGCGGCCTCGACCGGCCCACGGCCGGCAGCGTCAGCGTGGACAACGTCCGCATCGACCAGCTGTCCAGCGGCCAGCTCGCGCAGTGGCGCTCGCGCCACGTGGGCTTCGTGTTCCAGTTCTACAACCTGCTGCCGGTGCTGAGCGCCGAGAAGAACGTCGAGTTGCCGCTGCTGCTGACCCCGCTCAACAAGGCGCAGCGCCAGAAGCACGTCGAGACCGCGCTCGAGATCGTCGGGCTCAGGGACCGCGCCAAGCACAAGCCGTCCGAGCTGTCGGGCGGCCAGGCGCAGCGCGTGGCGATCGCCCGCGCGCTGGTCGCCGACCCGACGCTGCTGGTCTGCGACGAGCCGACCGGTGACCTCGACCGCAAGACCGCCGACGAGATCCTCAACCTGCTGCAGGTGCTCAACAAGCAGCACGGCAAGACCATCGTCATGGTGACGCACGACCAGAAGGCGGCGGATTTCGCCACGCACGAATTGCACCTCGACAAGGGCGTGCTCGTCGAGCAGGTGAGCAACGCGGCCTGACACGGTGAAATTCCTGTCGCTGATCTGGGCCATGCTCTGGCGCTCGCGCGCCCGCACCATCCTGACGCTGCTGTCGCTGGTCACCGCGTTCCTGCTGCTGGGGCTGATCCAGGCCGCGAACTCGCTGTTCTCGGGCAACCAGATCAACCTCTCGGCGCCGATCCTCATCACGCAGGCGCGCGTGTCGTTCACCAGTCCGCTGCCGATGCGCCTGATCCCGCAGGTCGAGGCGGTGCCCGGCGTGGAGTCGGTGTCGCACTCGCAGTTCTTCGGCGGCATCTACCAGGACAACCCGCGCAATTTCTTCCCGCAGTTCGCGGTCAACCCGGAGCGCTGGGTGCGCACCTTCCCCGAGTGCGTGCTGCCCCCTGAGCAGGAGCAGGCGTGGCGCAGCACGCGCACCGGCGCCGTCGTCGGCCCGCTGCTGGCGCAGCGCTTCGGCTGGAAAATCGGCGACAAGATCCCGCTGAAGAGCCAGATCTGGCCGCTGCAGGACGGCTCGCGCGCCTGGGAGTTCGACCTGGTCGGCATCTTCGGCGACAAGGTCAAGGACTCGTGCGCGCGCATCGGCAACATGTACGTGAACTACGCCTACTTCGACGAGGCGCGCCAGTTCGGCCAAGGCGGCGCCGGCATCATCGTCGTGCGCATCGCCGACCCGGACCAGGCCGGGCCGATCGGGCAGACCATCGACGCGATGTTCGAGAATTCCGCGGACGAGACCAAGACGCAGACCGAGAAGGACTTCTCGCTCAACTTCGTGCGCCAGATCGGCAACCTCAAGCTGATCCTGTACTCGATCCTCGGCGCCGTGTTCTTCGCCATCCTGATGCTGACCGGCAACACCATGAGCCAGGCGGTGCAGGACCGCATCCCCGAGCTGGCCGTGCTGAAGACCATCGGCTTCACCGACGGGCAGGTGCTCGGGCTGGTGCTGGCCGAGGCGCTGTTCCTGTGCGTGCTCGGCGGCGTGGCCGGCATGCTGCTGGCGCAGGTGGCCATGGGGGTGATGGCCAAGCTGCCGGGCTTCCCGCCGCTCAGCGCGAATCTCGAGGTCTGGCTGTTTGCGGCGGCCTCGATGGTGGTGCTGAGCGTGGTGGTGGGCCTGTGGCCGGCGCTGCGCGCCTGGCGCCTCTCCATCGTCGACGCGTTGGCGGGAAGGTAGCCGTGCAGACCATCTTCGCCATCACGCTGATGAATTTCCGCAGCATCGGCAACCGGCTCGGCACCTCGCTGGTGATCGTGGTCGGCATCGCCTGCGTGGTCGCCGTGCTGATCGGCATGCTGTCGATGAGCCGCGGCTTCGAGCGCACGCTGAAAGGCACCGGCACCAACGATCGCGCGCTGCTGCTGTCGGCCGGCGTGCTGTCCGAACTGTCGTCGGGCCTCGGCCCCGACACGCTGCCGCTGGTGCGCGCGCTGCCGGGCATCAAGCGCGACGCCGAGGGCCGGCCGCTGGCCTCGGGCGAGATCATGGTGATCACGGAATTGAAGAAGGGCGTGGGCGCCCAGAGCGCCAGCGTCAACGTCGCGCTGCGCGGCGTCGAACCCGCCGGGCTGGCGATGCGGCCGGAAGTGAAGCTGGTGGAGGGGCGGCTGTTCGAGTCCGGGTTGAACGAGCTCATCGCCGGCAAGCAGGCCACGCAGCAGTTCGAAGGCATCGCGGTGGGCGAGACGCTGCATTTCCGCGGCTCGACCTGGACCGTGGTCGGCGTGTTCGATTCCGGCGGCGATGCTCACGAGTCCGAGCTGTGGACCGACGCCGATACCGCGCGCAACGCCTTCGGGCGCACCGGCGCCTCGTCGATGCTGCTGCAGCTCGAATCAGCGGACCGGTTGCAGGCGCTCAAGGACGCGGTGAGCTCGGATCCGCGCTTCCGGCTCGACGTCCAGACCGAGCGCGCCTACTTCACCGCGCAAACCGAGAACTTCACGCGCCAGATCGGCATCCTGACCACCGTGGTCGCCGCGATCATGGCGTTCGGCGCGCTGTTCGGCGCGCTCAATACCATGTATTCCGCGGTGGCCACGCGGCGCGTCGAGATCGCCACGCTGCGCGCGATCGGCTTCTCCGGACTGCCGGTGGTGGTGTCGGTGCTGACCGAGGCGCTGGCGCTGGCGCTGGCGGGCGGGCTCATCGGCGCCGGGATCTCGTACGTGCTGTTCAACGGCATGACGGTTTCGACGCTCGGCCAGAACTTCACGCAGGTCGCGTTCAGCTTCGCCGTGACGCCGGACCTGGTCACGACCGGCCTGGTCTGGTCGGTGTTGATCGGGCTGTTCGGCGGATTGTTCCCGGCGGTGCGCGCCGCGCGCCTGCCGATCGTCGTCGCCTTGAGGGCCGCGTAGCCGTGTCATTCCGAGCGAAGCGAGGAATCTCGTGAAATATTTCCCACTCATCTGGGCCGCGCTGATGCGCCGCAAGCCGCGCACGATCCTGACCATGCTGTCGATCGTGGTGGCATTCCTGCTCTACGGCTTGTTGCAGGGCGTGCTGGCCGCGTTCACCGCCGGCATCGACATCGCCGGCGCCGACCGCCTGATCACCGTCGGCAAGTATTCGTTCACGCAGCTGCAGCCGATCGGCTACGCCAACCAGATCCGCGCCGTGCCGGGCGTGAAGGACGTCGCGTTCCAGTCCTGGTTCGGCGGCATCTACCAGACCGAGCGCAACTTCTTCGCGCAGTTTCCCTCGGACGTCGAGCCCTACCTGCGGCTCTATCCCGAGGTGCTGCTGCCGGAGGACCAGAAGCAGGCGTTGCTGAAGACGCGCACCGGCGCCGTCGTGCTCAAGCGCCTGGCCGACAAGTACGGCTGGAAAGTCGGCGACAAGGTGCCGATCATCTCGACCATCTGGCCGAAGAAGGACGGCTCGAACGTCTGGGAGTTCGACCTGGTCGGCATCTTCGATTGCAAGGACGGCGCGACCCGCGCCCAGCACGAGTACCTGCTGTTCCACCACGAGTACTTCGAGGAGGCGCGCGCGTTCGGCCAGGGCCGCGTCGGCTGGTTCATCGAGCGCACCGAGGACCCATCGAAGAACGCCGACATCGCCCTGGCGATCGACCAGCTGTTCGCCAACTCGCCGAGCCCGACCAAGACCGATTCCGAGAAGGCGTTCAACCAGGGCTTCGTCAAGCAGTTCGGCAATCTCCAGATGATCCTCGGCGGCATCATGGTCGCCGTGATCTTCACGCTGCTGATGCTGACCGGGAACACCATGATGCAGTCGGTGCGTGAGCGCATCCCCGAGCTGGCCGTGCTGAAGACGCTGGGCTACCCGGACCGAACCGTGCTCGGGCTGGTGCTGGTCGAGGCGCTGCTGCTGTGCCTGGTCGCGGCCGCGATCGGCATCGGCCTGGCGATGTGGGCCGCCCCGCTGATCGGCGCGGGCATCCCGTTCCCCGGCTTCACCGGCATGAAAGTCAGCGCGGGCGCCGCGGCCCTCGGCGCGGCGATCGCGACCGGGCTGGCGCTGCTGGTCGGCCTGCCGCCCGCGCTGCGCGCGATGCGGCTCGACATCGTCAACGCACTGAGCGGGCACTGAGCCATGGCGAACGTCTTTCAGCAGATCGGCGCCGTCACCGCGATGAACGTCCGGACCATCCCCGACCGGCTCGGCATCTCGATGGTCATCGTCGCCGGCATCGCCGGCGTGGTCGGCGTGCTGATCGCCATGCTGGCGATGGCGGAAGGCTTCGCCGCGACGCTGGCCTCCACCGGCCGCATGGATCGCGTCATCGTGCTGCGCGTCGGCAGCATCGACGAGCTCGGCAGCACGCTGGGCGTCGAGCAGGCGCGCCTGATCGCCGACGTGCCGGGCGTGAGGCGGGGCGCCGACGGCGTGCCGCTCGCGCTGTCCGAGATCTACGTGCTGACCAACATCAGCAAGAAAGGCGACCTGACGCGCGCGCAGACCAATGCCGTCGTGCGCGGCACCTCGCCGGCCGTGTTCAAGGTGCGGCCCGAGGCGAAGATCGTGGACGGCCGCATGTTCGAGCCCGGCAAGCGCGAGGTCGTGGTCGGCCGCGCCGCGCAAGCCGAGTACGCGGACCTCGACATCGGCAAGACCGTCGAGGTGCGCGACGGCACCTGGATCATCGTCGGGGTGTTCGAGTCGGGCGGGGACGTGCACGAGTCGGAGGTGTGGGTCGACGCCGCCGCGCTGCACGACGCGGTCCGCGCGCAGTTCTACTCGACCATCACGCTGCAGCTCGAAGACGACCGCGCCGAGACGTTCCAGGCCTTCAAGGACCACATGACGCAGGATCCGCGCCTGCGCGCCGCGCCGCAGCGCGAGCCCGAGTACTACGCCTCGCGTTCCCAGGCGCTCGAAACGTTCATCACCGTCATCGGCTACACCGTCGCCGTGATCATGGCGATCGGCGCGGTGTTCGGCGCGCTGAACACCATGTACGCCGCCGTCGCCACGCGCAGCGTCGAGATCGCCACGCTGCGCGCCATCGGCTTCGGCGGTTTTCCGGTGGTGTGCTCGATCATGATCGAGTCGCTGCTGCTGTCGCTCGCCGGCGCCGTCATCGGCGCCGCGGTCGCCTACGTCGTGTTCAACGGTTTCCAGGTCTCGGGCCTGAATTTCCAGACCTTCAGCCAGGTCGCCTTCCAGTTCGCGGTGACGCCGGAGCTCGTGCTGCGCGGCATCAAGTGGGCGCTGGTGATCGGTTTCTTCGGCGGCCTGTTGCCGGCGGTGCGCGCGGCGCGCATGCCGGTGGTGGATGCATTGCGCGCGGCCTGAAACGATGAACCCGCAGACCGGTACGCTGCACGCGCCGATGCCCGACCGGATCACGCGCGAGGTGCTGCCCTCCGGCTTGCGCCTGACCTACACCTGGTTCACGCCGGCGGCTTGGTTCCTACTGGTGTTCTGCGTGCTCTGGAACGGCTTCCTGGTGATGTGGTACTCCAAAGCCGGCTCGATCATCGATTGGTCGAAGGGGCTTGACGCGCTGGCCGGCCCGGAGGCGATGTTCGTGCTGTTTCCGTTGCTGCACGTCGCGGCCGGCATCGGCATCACCTGGTTCACGGCGTGCAGCTTCGTGAACCGCACGATGATCGACGTGTCGCCGCGCGAGATCCGCGTGCGCATCGGACCCGTGCCGTGGCCCGGCAACCGCGCGGTGGCGCCCGCGCAGGTCGCCCAAGTCTACCGCGAGGAGATCGTGCGCCACACCAAGAACGGCCAGTCGATCACCTACCAGCTGTCGGTGGCGCTGAAGGACGGCAAGAAGCTCAAGCTGGTGTCGGGCGTCAACGCCGCCGACCAGGCGCTGTATCTCGAGCAGGAAATCGAGCGGCACCTCGGCATCCGCGACCAGGCGGTCGTCGGCGAGATGCGCAAGTCATGAAAAGGCCGGGACTTTCATGCGGGACAGTCGCGCTGCTGTGCGCGGTCTTCGGCATGTTGGTGACGCCGGCTCGCGCCACCGAACCCGCGCTGGTGCCCATCAAGGATTTCGCGCGCAAGGGCGAATACGAGAACGCCAAGATCTCGCCGACCGGCCAGTACCTCGCCGCGTCGATGCCCAAGGGCGACCAGACCATGCTGGGCATCATTGACGTCAAGAACCGCAAGGTGAGCGGCGCGTTGCGGTTC
>JANNKD010000295.1:0-30136 GCA_031396115.1 Gammaproteobacteria bacterium | reverse complement strand
TCCGGATATTCGTGGCGCAGGCGAATCAGCGGGCGGGCCTGCGTGATGGTGATGCCGAGCTCTTCCTGCAGCTCGCGGCGCAGCGCAGCCTCGGCACTCTCGCCGGCTTCGACCTTGCCGCCGGGAAACTCCCATTCGCCCGGGTAGAGCTTGTGCGCGGGCCGCTGGCAGATCAGCACCTCGCCGCGTGCGTTGCGCAACGCGCCCGCGGCGATATGGATGTACTTAGGTGCGGTATTCAGCGTTGATCTTCACGTAGTCGTAGCTCAAGTCGCAGGTCCAGATGCGCGTGACGGCCTTGCCGCGGCCCAGCTCGACGCCGATGGTGAACTCGGGCTTGGCCAGCACGGCGGCGCCGCGGGCTTCGTCGTAGGCGGGGTGCGGCTGGCCGCGCTGCAGGACTTTAACGTCGTCGAGCGCGATGCTGACTCGGGCGGCGTCGAGCCCTTTCACGCCGGCCTTGCCGATGGCCATCGCCAGGCGGCCCCAGTTGGCGTCACCCGCGAACAGCGCCGTCTTGACCAGCGGCGAGTGGGCGATGGCGTAGGCGACCTGCCGTGCCTCGGCGACGCTGCGCGCGCCGCCGACACGCACGGTGACGAAGCGCGTGGCGCCCTCGCCGTCACGCACCACGGCCTGGGCCAGCTCCTCGCAGATCTCGGTGACCGCCCGGGCGATGGCCTTGTAGTCGCGCGCGGTCGTCGCGACGTGGCCCGTCGCAATCAGCACGCAGGAATCGTTGGTCGAGGTGTCGCCGTCCACCGTGGCGCAGTTGAACGAGGTTGCCACCGCTTCGTGCAGGCACTTCCTGACCTGCGCCGCCGACAGCGTCGCGTCGGTGCCGACGAAGGCCAGCATGGTCGCCATGTCCGGACACAGCATGCCGACGCCCTTGGCGATGCCCGTGACGGTGACGGTGCCGGCACCCGTGCGCACCTCGCGCGAACAGCCCTTGGGCACGGTGTCGGTGGTCATGATGGCGCGCGCTGCGTCGAGCCAGGCGTCTTCGCGCAAGCGGCCGGCGGCGTGCCCGATGGCGGCGCCCATGCGCTGCACCGGCAGCTGCTGGCCGATCACGCCGGTCGAAAACGGCAGCACAGCGTCGGCGGCAATGCCGAGCGCCGAGGCCACGCCCGCGGTCGTAGCGCGGGCGCTGGCGAGCCCTTCCGCGCCGGTCGCGGCGTTGGCGTTGCCGGAGTTCACCAGCAGCGCGCGGATCCGCGAACTCTTCTTCAACCGCTGGCGGCACAGCAGCACCGGCGCGGCGGCGAACGCGTTCTTCGTGAACACGCCGGCAACCTGCGCGGCCGGCGCCAGCTCGACCAGCAGCACGTCCTTGCGGCCCGGCGTCTTGATGGCCGCTTCGGCGACGCCGAGGCGCACGCCCGCGACGGGCAGCAGCGACTCAGGTTCCTTGAGATTGACGGCCATGGATGCTTCGAGCGGAGCCGCCCGTCATTAGATGAGCTTGCCGTGACATTGCTTGTACTTTTTCCCCGACCCGCACGGGCACGGATCGTTGCGGCCGACCTTGGGCTGGTCGCGCGTGACGGTCACGGGCCTGGACGGTGGCGCAGCGGGCGGACCGAGCGGACGCCCGCCGCCGCCATCGCCCTTGTCGTCCGGCGGCGGTGGCACGCCGGCGCCAGGGACCGGCGCGGCGTCGTGCTGGAACTGCAGCGGCCGCTTTTCGGCGGCGCGCCGGCGTTGCTCCTCCAGCGCGGTCACCTCGGATTCGGAGCGCATCTCGCCCTTGGCCAGCACGCTGACGACCTGGTGCTTGAAGCGCGCCAACATCTCGCTGAACATCGTGAACGCCTCGCGCTTGTACTCCTGCTTCGGATCCTTCTGCGCATAGCCGCGCAGGTGGATGCCGAGGCGCAGGTAGTCCATCGCGGCGAGGTGCTCGCGCCAGTACTGGTCGAGCACGTTCAGGAACATCACCTTCTCGATGTGCTCGAGCGTCGTCGCGCCGATGCGCGCTTTCTTCTCGGCGTAGGCCTGTTCCAATGCGCCGGTCATGCGCGCGCGCAGGCCCTTTTCGTCGAGCATCTTCTCGGTATCGAGCCACTGGCGCAGCGGCAACTCGATGCCGAAGTCGCGCTTGAGCGCTTCCTCGAGACCGGGCACGTTCCACTGCTCCTCGATGCTCTCCCGCGGGATGTAGGCATCGACCACGCCGTCGACGGCGTCGCGGCGGATCTCATCGAGCATTGGCGACACACGCTCGGCGGTCATCAGCTCGTTGCGCAGTTCGTAGATGACCTTGCGCTGATCGTTGGCGACGTTGTCGTACTCGAGCAGGTTCTTGCGGATATCGAAGTTGTGGGCCTCGACCTTGCGCTGCGCGGTCTCGATGGCGCGGGTGACCCAGCGGTGCTCGATGGCCTCGCCTGCCTGCATGCCGAGGCCCTGCAGCATGGCGCGCATGCGCGGCGGCGTGAAGATCCGCATCAGCGTGTCGTCGAGCGACAGGTAGAAGCGCGAGGCGCCCGGGTCGCCCTGGCGGCCGGAGCGGCCGCGCAGCTGGTTATCGATGCGCCGCGACTCGTGGCGCTCGGAGCCGATCACATAGAGGCCGCCGGCAGCCACGACCTGCTCGTGGCGCTGCTGCCAGGCCGCACGGGCCGTATCGCGCACGGCGGCATCCTCGGCCGGCAGCCCGTGCAGCTCCGCCTCGAGGCTGCCGCCGAGCACGATGTCGGTGCCGCGGCCGGCCATGTTGGTGGCGATGGTGACCGCGCCCGGCATGCCGGCCTGAGCGATGATCTGCGCCTCGCGCTCGTGCTGCTTGGCGTTGAGGACCTCGTGCGCGATGTTTTCCTTCTTGAGCAGGCCGCTGAGCAACTCGGAAGTCTCGATGCTGGCGGTGCCGACCAGCGCCGGCTGGCCCTTGGCGTGCGCCTGCTTGATCTCGGCGATGACCGCGCTGAACTTGTCCTTCGCGTTCAGGAAGACCTGGTCGCCCTGGTCCTTGCGGACCATCGGCATGTTCGGCGGGATCACCACCACTTCCAGGTTGTAGATGCTCTGGAACTCGTAGGCCTCGGTGTCGGCCGTGCCGGTCATGCCGGAGAGCTTGCCGTACAGGCGGAAATAGTTCTGGAAGGTGATGCTCGCCAGCGTCTGGTTTTCCTGCTGGATCGGCACGCCTTCCTTGGCCTCGATGGCTTGGTGCAGGCCGTCGGACCAGCGCCGGCCGACCATCATGCGGCCGGTGAACTCGTCGACGATGATGACCTGGCCGTTGCGCACCAGGTACTCGACGTCGCGCTTGTACAGGTGGTGCGCGCGCAGCGCCGCGTTGAGGTGGTGCATCAGGATGATGTGGGAGGCGTCGTAGAGGCTCTCCTCCTCGCCCAGCAGCCCGGCATCGCGCATCAGTTGTTCGACGTGCTCGTGACCGGCATCCGACAGGTGGGCCTGGCGGGACTTCTCGTCGGCGTAGAAATCGCCCGGCCCTTCCTCGGTCTCCTGCCGGCTCAACTTCGGCACGATGACGTCGATCTTCTTGTACAGATCCGGGTTGTCGTCGGTCGGGCCCGAGATGATCAGCGGCGTGCGCGCCTCGTCGATCAGGATCGAGTCGACCTCGTCGACGATCGCGAAGTGCGTGCCGCGCTGCATCTTGTCGGCCAGCGCGAACGCCATGTTGTCGCGCAGGTAGTCGAAGCCGAACTCGTTGTTCTGGCCGTAGGTAATGTCGGCCTGGTAGGCCTCGCGTTTCTCCGCCGAGGGCTGGTGCGACACGACGACGCCGACCGTCATGCCGAGGAAGCGATAGATCTTGCCCATCCACTCGGCGTCGCGGCGCGCGAGGTAGTCGTTCACCGTGACGATGTGCACGCCCTTGCCGGGCAGCGCATTCAGGTAGGCCGCCAGCGTCGCAACCAGCGTCTTGCCCTCGCCCGTCTTCATCTCGGCGATGCGGCCCTCGTGCAGCACCGCGCCGCCGATCAGCTGCACGTCGAAGTGGCGCATGCCCAGCGAGCGCTTGCCGGCCTCACGTACGACGGCGAAGGCCTCCGGCATCAGCTTGTCGAGGGTCTCACCGCTGGCCAGGCGCTGGCGGAACTCGGTGGTCTTGCCGGCCAGCTCCGTGTCGCTGAGCGCCGCGATACGCGGCTCGAACGCGTTGACGGCCGTGACGAGGCCGTTCAGGCGATTCAGGATGCGCTGGTTTCGGCTGCCGAAGACGCGAGCCAGCAAGGTGTTGAGCATCTGGGATTTTTGGGGCGCGTTGGCGGCTTTTAAAGAGCCGCGAATTCTACTAGGGGTGAGGGGTCAGGGCCAGAAAAACGAAGGCCAAGGGCCTTCGGCCCCTGGCCCCTGGTTCCTGATCCCTAACGCGCGGCCTGGATGTACTGGTACGGGTTGACCGTGCGGCCGTTGAGCAGCACTTCGAAGTGGACGTGCGGGCCGGTGGAACGGCCCGAGTCGCCGACCAGGGCGACGGCCTGCCCCTTGCGGATGCGCTCGCCGACGGTGACCAGCGCAGTGTCGTTGTGGCCGTAGCGCGTGACGTAGCCGTTGCCGTGGTTGATCTCGACCAGCAGGCCGTAGCCGAAGCGCTCGCCGACGTCTGAGACGATGCCGGCGGCCACCGATTGCACGTTGGCGCCCTGGCGTGCGGCGAAGTCGACGCCGGCGTGGAACGCACGCAGGCCGGTGAAGGGGTCGACGCGCATGCCGAACAACGACGAAATCCAGCCGTTCTCCACGGGCCAGCCCGAGGGACGCACTTCCTTCTGCAGACGGCTGGCGAGCAGCAGGTCCTCGAGCACGCGCATCTGGCGCTCGCGGTCGGACAGCTGCTTCTCGAACGAGGCCAGCGAGGCCAGCACTTCATCGGCGGCCATCGGCTGCGACGGCTCCGCGCTTTCCGGACCGCCCACGGGCGGCGGCTGGCTGAAATTGAACTCGCCCTTGTCGAGCCCGGCGATCTCGGTCAGGCGAGAGCCGGCAGCGTCGAGGCGCATGACGTGCGCGTGCAACTGCGCGAGGCGGCGCGCCAGCGCGCCAGTGTTGTTCTCGACCAGCTCGCGCGTCGAAGCCAGCTGCTGGCGCTGCTGCTGCAGCTCGCCGGCCCACAGGCCGACGATCTCGACCGGCAGGCGGCCGTCCACGGACTTGATCCAATAGCCGAGACCGAGGGTGGCGGAAAACGCCAGCGCCCCGACCAGGGCGAACGGCAACCAGCCCATGATGCGCCGAGTGCTCAGCGTCACGCGCCAGGTGCGGCCACGCTTGTGGCTTACTAAGATAATGTCCACCGGTCCCCTAGCTCCCAATGCCCTCTGACGCGCGCAAACTTTCCGACTGGCTGCACCGGCAGTCCGGCGCGCTGCAGGAAATCCTTTCCCGTACCGACCACCTCGTCCAGGTCAACCGCGCCTTCCGCGACTGGCTGCGCGAGCCTTGGTCCGACGCGGTCCGCATCGCTGCGTTCGACGACACCACCGTCGTCGTGTACGCGCGCGATGCCGCGACCGCCACGCTCCTGCGCTTTCGCGCGCCGACCGTGGTGGCTTACGTGTGCGAGCACCTGAATCCGGCCTGCACCAAGCTTCAAATCAACGTGCAGCCAGAGACTTAGACGCCAAATTTAAAGTTTAATGGTCGGGGCAAAGGCCCGCAACCCGCCCAAAGTCTATGTCTGACTCCAGCGTCAGGTGGCTGAACGGCGTCAGATCGGGATGTCGGCGGTGTTGAAGCCGCGGACGTAGGCGATGGGGGCCTTGGACTCGTCCTGGAAGGTCACTTCCTCCCAGGCCCGGGGGTCGGCGATCAGGGCCCGCAGCAGCTTGTTGTTGAGCTGATGGCCGGACTTGTAGGCCGTATACGACCCGATGAGGCTGTGGCCCATCAGGTACAGGTCGCCGATGGCGTCCAGGATCTTGTGACGGACGAACTCGTCCTCGTAGCGCAGGCCCTCGTTGTTCAGCACCCGGTATTCGTCGAGCACCACGGCGTTATCGAGGCTGCCGCCCAGGGCGAGGTTCTTGGAGCGCATGGTTTCAACGTCGCGCATGAAGCCGAAGGTGCGTGCCCGGGACACTTCCTTGACGAAGGAGGTGGTCGAGAAATCGATGGTGGCGCTTTGCCGGCTGGTCTTGAACACGGGGTGCCGGAAGTCGATGGAGAAGCTGACCCGGAAGCCCTCGTAGGGCTCGAAGCGCGCGTACTTGTCGCCGTCCTGGACCTGTACCGGCTGCCGGATGCGGATGAAGCGCTTGGGCGCGTCCTGCTCCTGGATGCCGGCCGACTGGATCAGGAACACGAACGGCCCGGAGCTGCCGTCCATGATCGGCACTTCCCCGGCCGACAGCTCGATGACGCAGTTGTCGATGCCCAGGCCCGCGATCGCCGACAGCAGGTGCTCGACCGTGGCCACCTTCACGCCCTCGTGCATCAGCGTGCTGGCCAACTCGGTCGCGCCGACGTTGGTCGCGTAAGCGCGGATCTCGACCGGTTTTTCGAGGTCGACGCGGCGGAAGATGATGCCGGTGTCCGGCCCCGCCGGCAGCATCGACATGAACACTTTCTGGCCGCTGTGCAGCCCCACGCCGGTGGCGCGGATGGAGTTCTTGAGCGTGCGCTGTCTAAGCATGTCGATTGAGGACGCGGTTGCGAAATGGCCCGTTACGGTGACGCCGGCTACCCTTTGCCCCTGGCCGGCGTAACCTAAAATGTTAACACAATCCGCGCGTTATCCTCCCTCCGCCTGAACCGAGGCTGAACGGCATAGCGGCCCTTAATCCGCCTGTGCCCGCAGGAACGCCGGGATGTCGAGCAGTTGCTCGTCCATCACCAACTCGCGCAGCGCCTCGGGCATGGCCTTCTTGTTGCCGCCGCGGATGATGGCGGGCTCGTCCAGGTTGACCGGACGCTTGGCCGCCGCCGTGATCGGCGTGACCACCGTGCTGGCGCTCGCCGCGGCCTTCGAGCCGAGACCCGTCGCCACGACCGTCACCTTCATCTCACCGTTGAGCGACGGGTCAAGCGAAGTGCCGTACTTGACGTCGACGTCCTCCGACGCGATGTGCATGACGCGGTCCATCACCAGGCCCACCTCGTCCAGGTTCAGGGTGTTGTCGCAGCAGATGTTGACCAGCACGCCGCGCGCGTTGGCCAGCTCGATGTCGTCGAGCAGCGGGCTGGATAGCGCCATCTCCACGGCCATCTCGGCACGCTTGTCGCCGGAGCCGGTTCCCAGCCCCATCATCGCCTTGCCGCGGTTCAGCATCACCGTGCGCACGTCGGCGAAGTCCACGTTCTGCAGGCCAGGGCGCGTGATCAAATCGGAGATGCCCTGCACCGCGTTCTGCAGCACGTCGTTGGCCGCCTTGAAGGCGTTGACCAGCGTCGCCTGCGGGCCCATGACCAGCCGCAGCTTCTCGTTCGGGATCAGCACCATCGAGTCGGCGAATTTCTCCAGTTCCTCGATGCCCTTGCAGGCCGCCAGCATGCGCTTCCTGCCCTCGAACGCGAACGGCTTGGTGACGACGGCGACCGTCAGCACCTGCAGCTCCTTGGCGATCTCGGCGATGACCGGCGCCGCGCCGGTGCCGGTGCCGCCGCCCATGCCCGCCGTGATGAACAGCAGGTCGGTGCCCGAGATCAGCTCCTTGACGCGGTCCTTGTCCTCGATCGCCGACTGGCGGCCCAGGTCCGGGTTGGACCCGGCACCGAGGCCGCGCGTCAGGCCCTGGCCGAGCTGCAGGATCATGTTGGTCTTGCAGCGCTCCAGGTGCTGGCGGTCGGTGTTGGCGCAGACGAAGTCCACGCCGTCGATGCCCGCCTCCACCATCTGGTTGACGGTATTGCAGCCGCCTCCGCCCACGCCGATCACTTTGATGACGGCTCGATCGCTCTTGCCGTCGGTCACTTCGAACACTTCAGCACCCATGACAACCTCCTCGTGGCTTACGCCAGAAATTGTGAAAAGAGTCAGAACTGCCCCTTGAACCAGGTTTGGAGCCGCTGCAGCCAGTAGCCCGCTCCGGCGCCGGCTGGCGCCTGAGTCACCGGCCCCTGCTGCTGGCGGCCGTAGAGCAGCAGGCCCACCGCGGTCGAATAGATCGGGCTGCGCGCGACGTCGGTGAGTCCCGCGATGTTCTGCGGCAGCCCGAGCCGCACCGGCAGGTCGAACACCTCCTCGGCCAGCTCGATGACGCCCTCGACTTTGCTGCTGCCGCCGGTCAGCACGATGCCGCCGGCGATCGCGTCGTAGAAATCCGACCGGTGCAGCTCCTTGCGGATGAACTGGAACAGTTCCAGGTAACGCGCCTTGACGACTTCCGAGAGCGTCAGCCTCGACAGCTTGCGGGGCGGCCGGTCGCCCACGCTCGGCACCTCGATTTCGTCGTTCTGGCGGATCAGCGCCGGCGATGCGCAGCCGTGCTTGATCTTGATCTCCTCGGCGTTCGCTGGCGGCGTTCGGAATGCCACCGCGATGTCGTTGGTGACCTGGTTGCCGGCGATCGGGATCACGGCGGTGTGGCGGATCGCGCCGTTCTTGAACACCGCGATGTCCGACGTGCCGCCGCCGATATCGACCAGGCAGATGCCCAGCTCGCGCTCATCGGGCTGCAGCACGGCGTAGCTGGAGGCAAGCTGTTCCAGGATCAGCTTGTCCACCCGCAGTCCGCAGCCTTCGATGCAGCGCCGGATGTTCTGCGCGGCGCTGGCGCCGCCGGTGACCATGTGCACGCGTGCTTCGAGGCGCACGCCCGCCATGCCGACCGGCTCGGAGATACCCTCCTGGCCATCCACGATGAACTCCTGCGGCACCACGTGCAGCACCTTCTGGTCCGCCGGGATCGCCATCGCGCGCGCCGCAGCGATGACGCGCTCGACGTCGTGCGGGCTGACTTCCCCGTGGCTGACGCCGACGATGCCCTGGCTGTTGAAGCTCTTCACGTGGGCGCCGGAGATGCCGGCGTACACCGACTGGATACGGCAGCCGGCCATCAGCTCGGCCTCCTCGATCGCGCGGCGGATCGACTGCGTGGTCGCCTCGATGTTGACCACCACGCCCTTGTTCATGCCGCGCGACGGGTGCGAGCCGAGGCCGATGACTTCCAGGCGACCGTCCGCCGTCGTGCCCCCGACCATCGCCACCACCTTGTGGGTGCCGATATCGAGACCGACGAGAAGATCGCGCGGCGCTTTTCTAGTCATCCCCCGTCGCGGCGGCGCCGATACGTCCGGCGTCGTCGACGACGGGCTCGCGCCAGCCGACCGCAAATCCATTGATGTAGTGAAGATCGACATACGTCACCTCCTGGAGACGCCCTTCGAGCGCCGTTCTGACCGGCCCGGCCAGGCGTGCAACCGCGTCGAGCGGTGCCCCCCGGCCGAGCCGCAATTCGATTCCCTGCTCCGTGCGCGCGGTCCACTCGCCGCGCGCGTTCTGTTCCAGCGCCACCGGCGCGAACGGCGTGTCGCCGAGCTGCGCCCGCAGCCCCTGGTACGCCTCGCGCACCGCCGTTTGCTGCCCGGCCGGGCCGGCCAGTCGCGGCGCGTCGGCGAGGTCGCCCGGCACCGCCGGCGGCGTGAAAACGACGTCCTGGTCCGACAACAGGGCCTGGTTGCCCCAGCGCGCGATGGCGCGGTGCTCCTGCACGTGCACGCGCACCGTCGCCGGCCAGGTGCGCTCGACCCGCGCGCGCGCGACCCACGGCAGCGCCTCGACCGCGCCGCGCACGGCGGTGAGATTGAGTTCGTAGAAATCGGCGTCGAGCCGCGGCGCGACTACGCGCCGCACGTCGTTGGCGGAGATGCGGGTGAGCTCGCCGCCGACCTCCAGGGTCAGCGCGGTGCGCGGGCCGCCGAGCCGCGGCGCCAACGGCAGCAGCGCCGCGGCGATCAGCAGCACCGCCACGCACCAGCCGAGCAGGCGCAGCACCGGCGACTGCACGCTGTCCGCAGCGGTGCCCGCGAGCGTCGCTTCAGCGCGCCCTTCGGCTCCGCGCCCTGCGGTCGCTACGCTCAGGGCAGGCATCGGTCGCCTCCCATGGACGTCTCGAGGATGGCCCAGCACAGCTCGTCGAAGCCCATGCCGACGGCTTTTGCTCCCATCGGCACGAGCGAGTGCGAGGTCATGCCGGGCACCGTGTTCAGTTCGAGCAGCCAGGGCTTGCCCGATTTGTCGAGCATGAAGTCCACGCGGCCCCAGCCGCCGGCGCCCACCAGGCGGAACGCCTCCAGCGCCAGCGTGCGCAGCTGCTTTTCGCGCGCGGCCGGCAGCCCCGACGGGCAGTGGTACCGGGTGTCGTCGGCGATGTACTTGGCGTGGTAGTCGTAGAACTCGCCGGCCGGCACGATGCGAATCGACGGCAGCGCCTGGCCGTCGAGCACCGGCACGGTCAGCTCCGCGCCCTTGACGAATTTTTCCGCCATGACTGAACGGCCCTTGCCGCGAGCCAGCCGGAAGGCACCGGCGACTTGCGCCGGCCGCTTCACGATGGTGACGCCGACGCTCGAGCCTTCCGCGGCGGGCTTGATCACGAACGGGAACCTGAATTTCCTGGCCGCGGCTTTCGCGTCGGCTTCGCTGGCGAGCTCGAGGAACGGGGCGGTCGGCAGTTTCTCGGCCAGCCAGATGCGCTTGGCCGTCATCTTGTTCATCTTCACGGCGGAGCCGGCGACGCCCGAGCCGGTGTACGGCAGGCCCTGCAGCTCGAGGGCGGCCTGCACCGTGCCGTCCTCGCCGGCGCCCCCGTGCAGGATGATGAACACGCGCTCGAAGCCCAGCGTGCGTAGCGTCAGGATGTTCTCGCGCGTCGCGTCCACACCCATCGCGTCGACACTGCGCTTGGTCAGCGCCGCCAGCACCGCCTCGCCGCTCCACAGCGACACCTGGCGCTCCGCCGACCAGCCGCCCATGAGCACGGCCACGCGGCCGAACTCGCGCGGGTCCCTCACGCGCCTACGCACGACCGGGCCCTCCAGAAACTGTCTCCCCGACGATGCGCACTTCGGGCTGCAGTTCGGCGCCGGTCTTCTCCTGCACCACGCGCTGGACGTGCAGGATCAGCGCCTCGACGTCGGCCGCCCTGGCGCCGTCGTTCGTGATGAT
Source organism: Gammaproteobacteria bacterium (assembly GCA_031396115.1). Lineage (GTDB taxonomy): Bacteria > Pseudomonadota > Gammaproteobacteria > Nevskiales > Nevskiaceae > JACPFV01. Next base: position 19,053 of record JANNKD010000295.1, on the reverse strand, counting down.
GAAGTTGGCGTGGTGCGTCGAGACTTCGGCGCCGCCGATGCGATGGCCCTTCAGGCCGCACGACTCGATCAGCCGCGCCGCGTGGTCGTTGGGCGGATTGCGGAACGTGCTGCCGGCCGAGGGCTTGCCGACCGGCTGCGTGGCCTTGCGCCGCGCCAACGCCTCCTTGGTGTACCGCTCGTGGGCGCCATCGGCGTCGTGATCGACCTGGAAGCGCGCGGCGAGGAAGCCGAGCACGTTGCGCGGCAGCTCGACGTGGCGGTAGTCCCACGTGAACGCCTTGGCGGCCCACCACTCGGCGCGCCCGCCACGCAGCAGCACTTCCGCCTCGATCACGTTGGGCCAGGTCTCGCCGCCCCAGGCGCCGGCGTTCATCGCCAGCGCGCCGCCGACGGTGCCGGGGATGCCGGCCATGAAGCCGAGCCCGGCGCGCTGGTGCTGCTGCGCGAACTTGGCGAGGCGCGCGCAATGCACGCCGGCCTCGGCGTGGATCACACCTGGACTGGGGCTGCCGTTGCGCAGCTCGAGCTTGTCGAGCGCGCCGTGCAGGCAGATGACGGTGCCGCGCACGCCGCCGTCGCGCACCAGCAGGTTGGAGCCCAGGCCGATCCACAGCACCGGCTCGCCCGGCGACAGCGTGTGCACGAAGTCGATGAGGTCCTGGCGATCGGCCGGCTCGAAATACCGGTCGGCAGGGCCGCCGACGCGCCAGCTCGTGTGCGGCGCCATCGGCTCGTGGTGCTTCACGAGGCCGCGCATGTCATACCCGAACAGTTCATGGTCGGCGCAGTGGCCGGCGTAATTGCGCAAGGCACTCACGCCCTCCTCCGGCGCGATGCCGGTCTTGGGGGCCGGGCCAGCAGCGCCGGCAGCGTGCCGATATCACCGGCGCCGAGCGTGAGCAGCACGTCGCCCTTCTTCACCACCGGCGCGAGCGCGGCCGGCAGCTCGGCCACGGTCTCGACGAACACCGGCGAGCCCGCGCCGCGCGCGCGCACCCCGCGCGCCAGCGCGCGGCCGTCGTAATGCGCGATCGGGGCCTCGCCGGCCGCATAGACCTCGGTCAGCAGCAGCACGTCGGCGTTCGCCAGCACTTCGCAAAAATCGTCGAACAGGTCGCGCGTGCGCGTGTAGCGGTGCGGCTGGAACGCCACCACCAGCCGCCGCTGCGGGTAGGCGCTGCGCAACGCCTCGAAGGTGGCCGCGATCTCGCGCGGGTGGTGGCCGTAGTCGTCGATGACCAGCACCGGCTTGCCGCCGATGGCGACCTCGCCGTGCGATTCGCAGCGGCGGCCCACGCCCTGGAAGCCGGCCAGCGCCTTGCGGATGGCGGCGAAGCCGACGCCCAGCTCGCGCGCGATGACGATGGCCGCCAGCACGTTCTGCACGTTGTGGCGGCCGGGGAGGTTCAAGTGCAGCTTCTCCCGCTCGCCAGCGGCGGTGACGACGGTGAAATCGTTGCCGGTGCCGGCGGCCCGGATGTTGGTGGCGCGCACGTCGGCGCCATCGGCGAGGCCGTAGGTCACGACCGGCCGGTCGACGGAGGGCAACAGCTCCTTGACCACCGGATCGTCGGCGCACATCACGGCCAGGCCGTAGAACGGCATGCGGTGCAGGAATTCCAGGAACGTCGCGCGCAGCTTTCCGAAATCGCCGCCGTAGGTCTCGAGGTGATCGGCGTCGATGTTGGTGACCACGGCCATCATCGGCGTCAGGTGCAGGAACGAGGCGTCGCTCTCGTCGGCTTCGGCCACCAGGTACTCGCCGGTGCCGAGGCGCGCGTGGGTGCCGGCGGCCTTGACCTTGCCGCCGACCACGAAGGTCGGATCGAGTCCGCCTTCGGCCAGCACCGCGGCGACCAGCGAGGTCGTGGTGGTCTTGCCGTGCGTCCCGGCGATGGCGATGCCGTAGCGGAAGCGCATCAGCTCGGCCAGCATTTCGGCGCGGCGCACGACCGGAATGCGCTGCTCACGCGCGGCGCGCACCTCCGGGTTGTCCTCGCGCACGGCCGAGGAGACGACGACCACGTCGGCGCCCTTCACGTTGCCGGCGCCGTGACCCTTCTTCACCCTGGCGCCGAGCTTGCTCAGGCGCGCGGTCGCCGGGCCCGCCTTGAGGTCGGAGCCGCTCACCGTGTAGTCGAGGTTCAGCAGCACCTCGGCGATGCCGGCCATGCCGGAGCCGCCGATACCGACGAAGTGCACGCGCTTCACGCGCCGCATCGGTGCACGCGCCAGGGCCGGCGGCTCGAGGGTCGCGCGCTTAGCCACGGGCGGCCTCCAGCACGGCGTCGGCGATGCTGGCTTCCGCGCGCGGCCAGGCCGCGGCGCGCGCGGCCTGCGCCATCGCCAGCAGCGCGGCGCGATCGGCCAGCAACGCGCGCAGCGTGCGCGCAAGGCTCTCGCCCGTCAGCTGCGCCTCGGCAACCAGCACAGCCGCGCCGCGACTCACGAGGTACGCGCCGTTGCGCGTCTGGTGATCGTCCACCGCCGCCGGGAACGGCACCAGCACCGCGCCGCAACCGGCGGCCGCGAGCTCGGCGATGGTCGAGGCGCCCGCGCGGCAGACCACGAGGTCGGCCCACGCATACGCGCTGGCCATGTCGTCGATGAAAGCCTCGAGCGTGGCGTCGACGCCGGCGCGCCGGTAAGCCTCCTGCGCGACCGCGAGCGTGCGCCCGCCCTGGTGCCAGACCTCGGGCCGCTGGTGCGCCGGCAGCAGCGCCAGCGCCTCGGGAATCCGTTCGTTGAGCGCGCGCGCGCCCTGGCTGCCGCCGATCACCAGCACGTGCAGCGGCCCGCTGCGCGCACCGAGGCGCGCGGCGGGCGCCGCCACGTCCTGGATCGCGCTGCGCACCGGATTGCCGACCGTGGCTGCGCCGGCAACCGTATCCGGGAACGCCTGCAGCACGCGCTGCGCCAGGCGTGCGAGCCAGCGGTTGGTCAGGCCGGCGACGGCGTTCTGCTCGTGGATCACCAGCGGCACGCCCCACAGCCTGGCGACCAGTCCGCCCGGCCCCGCCGCGTAGCCGCCCATGCCCAGCACGGCCGCCGGCGCCTGGCGGCGCAGCACGGCCCAGGCGTCGAGCATGGCGCGCGCGATCAGCAGCGGCGCGAGCAGCACCTTCACCACGCCCTTGCCACGCAGCCCGCTGACGCGGATGAATTCGATCGGGAAGCCCTGCGGCGGCACCACGCGCGCCTCGAAGCTGTCGGGCGCGCCCATCCACACCACCTCGTGGCCGCGCGTCTTCAGCTCGTGGGCGACCGCGAGTGCCGGGTAGACGTGCCCTCCGGTGCCGCCGGCCATGATCATCACTTTCATGGCCCCCTCTCGCCGAAACCGGGCTTGAGGCCGCCGGCCGGTGCGCCGGCGCGCGCGATGCGGTTCTCGTGGTCGGCGCGCAGCACCAGCGCGACCATCAGGCACACCGTGACCAGGCTCGAGCCGCCATAACTGATGAGCGGCAACGTCAGGCCCTTGGTCGGCAGCAGGCCCATGTTCACGGCCATGTTGATCAGCACCTGCGCGCCGAGCCAGGCGCCGCAGGCGTAGCAGAGGTACGCCGCGAACAGGTTCTGGCGCTGCTCGGAGACCTGGCCGATGCGAAACGCCCGCCACACCATCAGGCCGAACACCGCGAGCAGCACGGCGATGCCGAGCAGGCCGAACTCCTCGGCCCAGATCGCGAAGATGAAGTCGGTGTGCGTCTCGGGCAGGTACAGCAGCTTCTGCACGCTGTTGCCGAGCCCGACGCCGGTCCACTCGCCGCGGCCGATCGCGATCAGCGACTGCGTCAGCTGCCAGCCGCTGTGCTCCATGTCGGCCCACGGATTCATGAACGTGCCGATGCGCTCGATGCGCCACGCCGGCCCGAAGACAATCAGCAGCGCGAGCCCGCCCGCGCCCGCCAGCGCGAAGCCGCCGAGGTGCAGCAGGCGCGCGCCCGCCATGAACAGCAGCAGGAAGGTCACCAGCAGCAGCAGCGCGGTCGCGCCGAAGTCCGGCTCGAACATCAGCAGCGCCGAGGCGAGCACGACCGGCACCAGCGGCCGCAGCAGGCCCTTGAAGCTGGCCTGCAGCTCGGCGCGGCGGCGCACGACGTAGCCGACCAGGTACAGCACCAGCGCCAGGCGCGCCGGCTCGGAGGCCTGCAGGCGGAAGGCGCCGAAGTCGAGCCAGCGGCGCGCGCCGTTCACCTTGATGCCGATGCCGGGGATCAGCACGATCACCAGCAGGAAGCAGGCGAACGCCAGCAGCCAGAAACCGCTCTGCTCCCAGGCCCGCATCGGCACCGAGAACGCCAGCCCGCCGAGCATGAGTCCGATCAGCGCGTAGCTGAACTGCTTGTAGAAGTAGTACAGCGGCACGCCGGTGGACTTCTCGGCCACCGCGACCGAGGCCGAGGCGACCATGACCAGCCCGGTGGCGAGCAGCGCGACGGCCGCGACCATCAACGGCGCGTCGAGGCCGTAGCGCGGCGGCGGGATCGCGAGCGCGGCCATTACGCCAGCTCCCGCACGTAAGCGCAGAACTTCTCGCCGCGCTCTTCGTAGTTCTTGAACTGGTCGAGGCTGGCGCACGCCGGCGACAGCAGCACGCGGCCGCCGCGGCGCGCGACGGTGTGCGCCCGCTTGACCGAGGCCTCGAGTGTCGCCTCGCGATACACCGGCAGCGCATCGCCCAGGGCGCGCTCGATCTGGGCGGCGTCCTGGCCATACAGGATGGCCGCGTGCGCCTTCTGCGCGAGCACCGGCTTGAGCGGCGCGAAATCCTGGCCCTTGCCCTGCCCGCCGCCGAGCCAGACGATCGGCTCCGGCAGGCCGGCGAGCGCGGCCAGCGTGGCGCCGACATTGGTGCCTTTCGAATCGTTGAAGTACTCGACGCCGTTGAGCTCGGCCACCCACTCGCAGCGGTGGCGCAGGCCCTTGAACTCGCGCAGCACGTCGAGCGAGGCCGTTCGCGCAATGCCGGCGGCGTCGGCCAGCGCCAGCGCCGCCAGCGCCGCCAGCGCGTTGGCGGCGTTGTGCAAGCCGTGGATCTTCAGCGCGCCGACCTTCAGCAGGCGTTCGTCGCCACAGGCCAGCCAGTCCTCGCCGCCGAACTTCACCAGGCCGTACTGCCCGGCCATCGGCGCGTCGAGGCCGAAGCTGAGCTTGCGGTGCGCGGCGCGCACGTTGCGCCCGCTCTCGGCGTCCTGGCGGTTGACGACGGCCAGCTCGCAGCCGATGAAGATGCGCGACTTGGCCTCGGCGTAGGCCTCGAAGCTCTTGTGGCGGTCGAGGTGGTCGGGGCTGACGTTGAGGTTGGCCGCAGCCTTGCAGCGCAGCGACAGCACGGTCTCGAGCTGGAAGCTCGACAGCTCCATCACGTACAGCTGCACGTCGGCCGCCAGCAGGTCGAGCGCCGGCGTGCCGAGGTTGCCGCCGACGGCGACGTTGAGCCCGGCACGCTTGGCCATCTCGCCGAGCAGCGTGGTGACGGTGCTCTTGCCGTTGCTCCCGGTGATGGCAACCACGGGCGCCTCGGCGGCGCGCGCGACCAACTCGATGTCGCCGAGCGTCGGCACGCCGTTGGCGCGCAACTCGCGCACGAAGTCCTCGTCCAGCGACACGCCCGGCGACACCGCCGCCAGCGCGTAGCTGCCGAGCGGGCGCGGCGCGCCGAAACCGCCGAGCTTCAGCTCGACCGGCAGGCCGCGCAGCTCGACCGTGCCCGGCGGCTGCGCGCGGCTGTCGGTCACGGTGACGTGCGCGCCCTGCTCGACGAAATACCGCGCGCACGAGGCGCCGGTCCTGCCGAGACCGACGATCAGCACGTTCTTGCCGCGGTAGCCGGACATGCTCACCGGACCTTCAGCGTGGCCAGGCCGATCAGCACGAGGATCAGCGTGACGATCCAGAAGCGCACGATGATCTTCGGCTCGGGCCAGCCCTTGAGCTCGAAGTGGTGGTGCAACGGCGCCATGCGGAAGATGCGCCGCTTGTAGAGCTTGAACGATGCCACCTGCAGCACGACCGACACGGTCTCGGCCACGAACACGCCGCCCATGATCGCCAGCACGATCTCCTGGCGCACCAGCACGGCGACCACGCCGAGCGCGGCGCCGAGCGCCAGCGCGCCGACGTCGCCCATGAACACCTGCGCGGGATAGGCGTTGAACCACAGGAAGCCCAGGCCCGCCCCGGCGATGGCGACGCAGAACACGGCGATCTCGCCGACGCCGGCGATGTACGGGATGCCGAGGTAGGTGGCGATCTTGATGTTGCCGCTCGCGTACGCGAACACCGCCAGCGCCGAGGCGACCAGCACCGTCGGCATGATGGCGAGGCCGTCGAGGCCGTCGGTCAGGTTCACCGCATTGCTGGAGCCGACGATGACCAGATAGACCCACGGAATGAACAGCCAGCCCAGCGGGATCGCGACGTCCTTGAACAGCGGCACGATCAGCTGCGTCTCGACCGGCGTCTGGGCCGTGCCGTAGATCGCGAACGCGGTCGCAAAGCCGGCCACCGACAGCCAGAAATACTTGTCGCGCGCCGACAGGCCCTTGCTCGAGCCGTAACGGATCTTCTTGTAGTCGTCGACGAAGCCGACCGCGCCGAAGGCCAGCGTCACCAGCAGCGAGAACCACACGAAGCGGTTGCCGAGGTCGGCCCAGAACAGCGTGGCGATGGTGACGGCCACGAGGATCATCGCGCCGCCCATGGTCGGCGTGCCGGCCTTGGCCAGGTGCGTCTGCGGGCCGTCGCCGCGCACCACCTGACCGATCTGGTGGAAGGTCAGCTTGCGAATCAGCCAGGGGCCGAAGATGAAACAGAACGTCAGCGCCGTCAGCGTCGAAAGGATCGCGCGGAAGGTCAGGTAGTTGAAGACGCGGAAGCCGCTTTCGACGTGCTGCAGCCATTGCGTCAGTTCGTAAAGCATTCAGTGGGCCCCCGACTCTTCGCCGGTCAGGCCGGCCACCACCCGTTCCATGCGCGAGCCGCGCGATCCCTTCACCAGCACCGCCACCTCCGGCGCCAGCCGCTCGCGCACCTCGGCGATGAGCGCGGCGACGTCGTCGAAATGCACGGCGCCGCTGCCGAAGCCGGCGGCCGCGTGGCGCGCCAGCGCGCCGACCGTGTACAGGCGTTCGATGCCGAGCGCGCGCGCGTCCTCGCCCGCGGCATGGTGCAGTTGCTCACTGCCGCGGCCGAGCTCGTTCATGTCGCCGAGCACCAGCCAGCGCCGCGCCTTGACCGCGCCGAGCAGCTCGAGGCCGGCGCGCAGCGAGGTCGGGTTGGCGTTGTAGCTGTCGTCGAGCAGCCGCGCGCCGTTGTGCGCGCGCCGCCAGCTCAGCCGGCCCGGGGCCGGGCGCACGGCCATCAGCCCCGCAGCGATGTCGCGCAGGTCCATGCCGAGCGCCACCGCGCAGGCGGCAGCGGCCAGCGCATTGCGCACGTTGTGCACGCCGGGCAGCGGCAGCGTCACGTTCTGGCTGCCGACCGGCGTCTCGAGGACGAAGTCCATTGCCGCCGGCGCCTCGGGCGGCTCGGGCTGCGGATGTCCCGCGCGCACGTTGGCATGCCCGGTCAGGCCGAAGGTCAGGACGTCGGCGTCGCCGGCCAGCTCGCGCCACAGCGGCGCGTAGTCGTCGTCGGCGTTGATCACGGCGATGCCGCCGTCGCCGAGCGCGGCGAACAGTTCGCCCTTGGCCTGCGCCACGCCCTCGCGCGAGCCGAAGCCCTCGAGGTGCGCGTCGCCGGCGTTGTTGACCACGCCGATCTCGGGCCGTGCGATGCCGGCCAGGCGCGCGATCTCGCCGGGATGGTTGGCGCCCATCTCGACGATCGCGGTCTTGTGCTCCTCGCGCAGCGCCAGCAGCGTCAGCGGCACGCCGATGTGGTTGTTGAGGTTGCCGGCCGTGGCCAGCACCGGGCCACGGCGGGCGCAGATGCTCGACAGCATCTGCTTGACCGTGGTCTTGCCGTTGCTGCCGGTGACGCCGATCACCGGGATGTGGAAATCCCCGCGCCAGGACACGGCATAGTCCTGCAACCCGGCCAGCGTGTCCTTGACGATCACCTGCGGCAGGTTCGACGCCTGCGCCTCGGACACCAGCGCGCCGGCGGCGCCCGCCTGGCGCGCCTGCTCGATGAAATCGTGGCCGTCGAAGTGCGCGCCCTTGAGCGCGACGAACAGGTCGCCGGGCGCCAGCGCGCGCGTGTCGGTGGCAACGCGCGTGAAGCGCACGTCGTTGCCGTGGAGCGGCGCTTCGAGTCGGCGGGCGAGATCGCTCATGCGCTCCATCTCAGTTGTGACCGCGGGCTGCGCCCGCGGCGGTGCCGCCGGTGAGTTGCGCGACAAAGGCGCGGTCGCTGAACGAGCGGCGCTCGCTGCCGTAGAGCTGGTAGTCCTCGTGGCCCTTGCCGGCCACGACGACGACGTCGTTCACGCCGGCCTCGCGCACCGCGGTCTCGATTGCCCGGGCGCGGTCGTGGATCACGGGAGCTTCGAGGCCCCTCGGCAAGCCGGCCTGGATGTCGCGCACGATCGCCGCCGGATCCTCGTTGCGCGGGTTGTCATCCGTAACGATGACGCGATCGGCGTGCTGCGCCGCGGCCGCGGCCATCAAGGGCCGCTTGCCGCGATCGCGATCGCCACCGCATCCGAATACGCACCACATCGTCGCGCGGCAGTGCGCGCGAACCGCGTGCAAAACCTGTGCAAGCGCCTGCGGCGTGTGCGCGTAGTCCACCACCACGAGCGGAGCCGCCTTGGGCCCGCGGAAGCCCTCGATGCGTCCCGGCACCGTCGGCGCCGCCGACAGCGCGCTCGCGGCCTGCGCCAGCGGCACGTCCTGGTCGAGCAGCACGGCCAGCGCGGCCAGCAGGTTGTAGGCGTTGAAGCGCCCGAGCAGGCGGCTGTCGATGAGCGCGCTGCCCGCGTGTGTGGTGGCCTCGAAGGCAATGCCCGACGCGCGTAACTGGAGGCTGCGGCCCATCACGTGCCGCGCCGCCGGCGCATCGCCATCGAGGCCATAGACGGTGAGCCGGGACTGCGTCCCGGCCAGTTCTTTCGCCCAGGCGGCGCCGGCGGCATCGTCGCGGTTCAGCACGAAGCCCCGGGCGCCGTAGTCGGTGAAGAGTTTCTTCTTGGCGGCCGCGTAGTTCTCGAGCGTGCCGTGATAGTCGAGGTGATCGCGGCCGACGTTGGTCAGCACGGCTGTGTGGAACGCCATGCCGCCGACACGCGCCTGGTCCAGCGCGTGCGAGGACACCTCCATCGCCACCGCGCGCAGGCCGTCGGCGCGCGCCTGCTGCAGGCGCCGCTGCAGGTTCACCGGATCGGGTGTGGTCTGGTCGCCCGGCGCCAGCGCGCCCACGCGCCCGCTGCCGAGCGTGCCGACGTACAGGCAGGGCTCACCGAGCGCGTCGAGCGCCTGCGCGGTGAGCCACGCGGTGGAGGTCTTGCCGTCGGTGCCGGTGATGCCGACCGCGTGCAAGGCGCGGGAAGGATGGCCGAAGAAGCGCGCCGCGATCTCTCCGACGCGGCGCGAAAGTCCTTCGACCGGAATGGCGGGAATGCCGACCGCGGGCGGCGCGATGCCCGGCGCCGGCTCCCACAGCAGCGCGGCGGCGCCGTTGGCGAGCGCCTGCGGCAGGAAATCGAGGCCGTGCTGTTTCGTGCCACGGCAGGCCAGGAACAGCGCGCCCGCGCGCACCTGGCGGCTGTCGAGCGACAGGTCGGTCACGGCGACGTCCGGAACGCCCGTGGCGAAGCCGGCCACGAGGTCGGGCAAGCGGCGCACGGTCACGGACGGAGGCATGCCGGTCATGTCCTCGGGTCTCGCGTCGGGGGCGGCGCCGGCACCGCGGCGGTGCTGGTGAGCGGCGTGCCGTCCGGCGCGAGCTGCAGCTGGCGCACGGCGGAGCGCATGACGTTGGAGAACACCGGCCCGGCGACCTGGCCGCCGTAGTACTCCTTGTTGCGCGGCTCGTCGATCATGACCAGGCCGACGAGGCGCGGATTCTCCGCGGGCACCATGCCGATGAACACGGACTGGTGGCGGTCGTCGAAGTAGCCGCCCGTGGTGTGCTTGCGCACCGTGCCGGTCTTGCCCGCCACGCGATAGCCCGGCACCGCGGCCTGCACGCCGGTGCCGTCACCGACGGTGACGTCCTCCATCAGCCGGCGCACCTGGCGCGCCACCTTCACCGACACCGCGCGCTGCGGCGGGACCGCCTCGCCGCCCGCGACCAGGCGCAGCACCGGCAGCAGGCCGTCGTTGGCGAGCGCGGCGTAGGCGCGCACCAGCTGCAGCGCATTCACGGAAATGCCGTAACCGTAGGACGCGGTGGCGGTGGCGATCTGGCCCCAGTCGCCGGACGGCCGGAACACGCCGGTGGCCTCGCCCGGATAGCCGGCGCCGACCGGATCGCCGAAGCCGAATTTCTGGTAGCCGCTCCACACCGCGGCAGGGCCCAGCGCGAGGCCGATGCGCGCGGCGCCGACGTTGCTCGAGCGCGACAGGACGCGTGCGAGGTTCACCGCGCCTTGCGGGTGGGTGTCGCGCACGGTCAGCGAGCCGATCTTGAAGAAGCCGGGCGCGGTGTCGATGACGCTGTCGGGGCGGTAGCGCCCGAGCTCGAGCGCCTGCGCGATCAGCAGCGGCTTGATGGTCGAGCCGGGCTCGAACAGGTCGGTAACGGCTCGATTGCGCAGGCCGCGGCCATCGCGATCCTCGGGGCGGTTGGGGTTGTAGCCCGGCTGGTTGGCCATCGCCAGGATCTCGCCGGTCCTGGCGTCGAGCACGACGATCAGGCCGCCGTGAGCGCGATGCCCGGTGACCGCGGCCTTGAGCTCGCGGTAGGCGATGTACTGCAACCGCAGGTCGAGCGTGAGCGGGAGGTCGCGGCCGGCGACGGCGGATTCGAAATCGCCGCTCTGCTCGACGATACGGCCCGAGCGGTCGCGCACCACGCCACGCGCGCCGGCCTTGCCGGCCAGCGGCGTATCGAGCGCGGCCTCCATGACCTCCTGGCCGCGGCCGTCGATGTTGGTAAAGCCGACGACATGGCCGGTGACCTCGCCGGCCGGGTAATAGCGCCGGTATTCGCGCTGGCTGAACACGCCGGGCGCCTTCAGCGCCAGCACGCGGTGCGCCTCGGCCGGATTCATGTGCCGGCGCAGGTAGACGAAGTGCTTCTCGCGGCGCACGTTGAGGAAGCGCCGCAGTTCGCCCGGGCCGAACTCGAGCAGCTTGGACAGCGCCGGCAGGTACTCGGGCGCCTTCAGCACTTCGGCCGGAATCACCCACAGCGATTCGACCGGCGCCGACAACGCCAGCGGCTCGCCGTAGCGGTCGCGGATGGCGCCACGGTAAGCGGGCACGGTGACGGTGCGCAGCGCGCGCTTGTTGCCCTCGGCGGTGAGGAAGTCACGCTGCACGACCTGCAGCTCGAAGGCCCTGGCCATCACCACCCCGGCGCCGACGACGAGCACGCCCATCACGACCAGCCGGCGCCACGGCGCCACCTCGCCGCCGGGGCGGCGGGCCTCGCGCTCGGGCAGTTCGTTCACTGCTGCGACCTCACCACGCGCGTGTCGCGCGGCTCGGACATCTTCAGCTTGTCGCGCGCGATCTGCTCGACGCGGCCGTGGTGCGCCAGCGTGGCCTCCTCGAGCTGCAGCTGCGCCCACTCGGTCTCGAGCCGCGCCTTCTCGGCACGCAACTGCTCGAGCTGGTGCACCAGCGTGCGGTTCTCGTGCTTGGTCTTGACCACGATCAGCGCGGAGCCGACCACGGTCAGCACCAGCGCGACCATGAACGCCCAGTCGCGGCGGGTCATCGCGAGGACGCTTTTTCGGAGATGCGCAGCACGGCGCTGCGCGCGCGCGGGTTGGCGGCGACCTCGGCGTCGGCGGCGAACTGCTTCTTGCCGACCAGCGCGAGCGTCGGCGCATCACCCCGCGACGCATCGCGCATGAAGCGCTTGACGATGCGGTCCTCGAGCGAGTGGAAGCTGATCACGACCAGCCGGCCGCCCGGCGCCAGCACGCCGACGGCCTGCGCCAGCGCGCTGGCCAGCTGTTCGAGCTCCTGGTTCACGTGCAGGCGCAGCGCCTGGAAGCTGCGCGTGGCGGGATGGATCTTCTGGCGCGGGCCGCGGTGCACCGACAGGATCAGCTCGGCCAGCTGCAGCGTGCGGGTCAGGGGTTGCGCCTTGCGCACCGCGAGCACCTGGCGGGCGATGGCGCGGCTGTTGCGCTCCTCGCCGAGTTTCCACAGCACGTCGGCGATCTCCTTCTCGGAGGCGCGCGCGAGGAACGCAGCGGCGGACTCGCCTGCGCGCGGGTCCATGCGCATGTCGAGCGGGCCGTCCTTGCCGAACGAGAAGCCGCGCGCGGGATCGTCGAACTGCGGCGAGGACACGCCGAGGTCCAGCAGCACGCCAGATACGCGCCCGGCGATGCCCTCGGCTGCGCACAGCGCGCCGAGGGTGGCGAACGGCGCGGAGTGGAAACGGAAATTGGCGTGTCGCGCGGCGAGCGCTCCGGCGGCTCCGGCCGCGGCGGGGTCGCGGTCGAACGCGTGCAGCATCCCGGACGGGGCGAGCCGGGACAGGATGGCGCCGCTGTGGCCGCCGCGGCCGAAGGTGCCGTCGAGGTAAATGCCGTCCGCGCGGAGGGACAGTCCGGTGAGCGATTCTTCGAGCATCACCGGAAGGTGGGTCTGCATGCGGGGACTAAGCCCTTGGAGGTAAAGGGCTTGGCGGCAAGCGGCGAGCACGCGGACTCACCGCTTCAGCGAAGCGAAGGCGTCGGCCAGCTCATCGGCCTGCGTGGCGCTGAATTTCTCGGTCCAGACGTCTTCGGACCAGATCTCGATGCGCTTGTTCTGGCCCACCGCGACGGCGCGGCTCTCCAGGTGCGCCAGCTTGCGCAGCAGTTGCGGCAACAGCACGCGGCCCTGCTTGTCGATCTCGGTTTCCTCGGCGTGGCCGATGAAGGCGCGCGTGGCGAGGTCGGCCTTCTTGCGGTCGGCGAGCTGGTCGATCTGCTCCACGACCTGGTTGAAGGTCGCGACCGGGTAGATCTCGATGCACGGCTGGTAGGAGCGTGTGATGAACACCTGCGGGCCGAACTTTTCGTGCAGGCGCTGGCGAAAACGCGCGGGAATCGCAAGGCGACCCTTGTCGTCCACGGTCAGCAGGTGCGACCCAGCGAACATGACTCCCTACCCCTCGCGCTCTCCGGAATCGGGTTGTGAACAAACAACCAGACCCCGCACTCCTCCACGTAGTTCCACTTTATTCCACTTAAATCCACTTTGCAATAGAAATATCCAAGTGGAACAAGGACTTATGAGGGAATCCGATCAGGCGGTTTTGGACAGATGTTGTCCAAAATAAACAGACAGTTAGCTGTGGATATTAATGTGGATTATTAGGCCGTCCCCTCGGTGGGCGCGGCCACCCCGGCGGCCCAAATGAGGTGGCCCCGGGGACGTTTCGCGTCACCGGGGCCACTGGCACAAAAGGAGTCAGCCTGTAAGCCGGGTTCTGTCGAAAGCAACCATTCCTCTGGGACCTGCGTCACCGCAAGCCTCAAGCAGCCTACCCGGAAGGCGCGCGGGCCGCGCGTTGAGCGCTTGCGCGCTCGTCCTTCCCTATTTGGCCTTGCTCCGGACGGGGTTTACCTTGCCGCGAGCGGTTGCCCGTCGCGCGGTGCGCTCTTACCGCACCCTTTCACCCTTGCCTGCTCCTTGCGGAACATCGGCGGTTTACTTTCTGTTGCACTTTCCGTCGGCTCGCGCCGCCCAGACGTTATCTGGCGTCCTGCCCGGTGGAGCCCGGACTTTCCTCCACGCCTTGCGGCGCAGCGGTTGCTCGGCCAACTCCGCGGCTAGTCTACCTCTTCGGCGTTGCCGCCATGCCCACCGAGGCGCACGGCGATCGCGTAGAGCTCCTTGCGCGGCAAGCCGGTCAGCTCGGCGGCGAGCTTGGCCGCCTTCGATGCGCCGAGTTCCTTCAGCAAGGCCTTCAGGATCCGCTCGGCCTCCTGCGGCCCCGCCGCCGCGGCGTCGGCGCCCTCCATCACCAGCACGAACTCGCCGCGCTGGCGGTTCTCGTCGGCGCCCAGCCAGGCCGGCAGCGTGCGCGCAGCGGCGGTGTGGCTCTCCTCGAACAGCTTGGTCAGCTCGCGTGCCACGCACACGCGCCGGTCGCCGAGCATTGCCGCCAGCGCCTGCAGCGTCTCGGCGATGCGGTGTGTGGATTCGTACAGGATCACGGTGCGCGTCTCGGCGGCCAGCTCGGCCAGCCGATGGCGGCGCGCCTCGTCGCGCGCCGGCAGGAAGCCCTCGAACACGAAGCGGTCGGTCGGCAGCCCGGCGACGGACAGCGCCGCAAGCACCGCCGACGGGCCGGGCACCGCGATCACGGGAATGCCGATCGCGCGCGCCTCGCGCACCAGCCCGAAGCCCGGGTCGCTGACCAGCGGCGTGCCGGCGTCGGACACCAGCGCGACGCTGCGGTCCTTGCGCAACTGGTCGAGCACGTCGCACGATGCGTCGGCCTCGTTGTGCTCGTGCAGCGCCAGCATCTTCTTGCGCACGCCGAAATGCGCCAGCAGCGCGCCGGTGACGCGCGTGTCCTCGGCCGCGATCAGGTCCACGCTGTCCAGGATTTTCAGCGCGCGCGGCGACAGGTCGCCGAGATTGCCGATCGGCGTGGCGACGACGTAAAGGTGGCCGGGGCGAACCTCGGAGTGCGTTTCGCTCATGGGATTTGGCGTGCGGGAAGTGCATACTTTATCGCTCATGTCCCCTCCCCGTTCCTCCGTGCTGATCGCCGTGCTGCTGATCGCGGCCTGCGCCACGTCCGGCGGCAGCCGCGCCACTCCCGGCGACCCCGACTCCGTGCTCCGCGCGGCCGAAACCGACCTCGCTGGCGGCCATCCCGGCGATGCGCGCCAGTGGCTGTCGGGCCTGCGGCCCGAGGCGCTGAATCCCGCCCAGCGCGTGCGCGCGCAACTGCTGCAGGCCGAGATCCTGCTGGCCGAGGACCGGCCGGTCGAGGCGCTGCAGGCGCTGCCGCTCGCGGCCGAGTTGCGCGCGCAGCCGCAGTTCGCGCCCCGCGCCGAGGCCGACCGCGGGCTGGTGCTGTTCCGCCTCGGCGACGTGGTCGGCGCGACGCGCACGCTGGTCGCGCGCGAGAAGCTGCTGACCGACCCGGCGCAGATCGCGGCCAACCGCGCGCTGCTGTGGGAGGGGCTGCGCACCACCGATCTCGAAACGACGATGAGCACACGCCTGATGAAGGCGGACCCGCTCACCAAGGGCTGGATCGAGTTCGCCACCATCCGCCGCTCGGTCTGGTTCGATCCGCGCGACCTGCAGGCGCGCCTGGCGCAGTGGCGCGCCGAGTATCCGGCCCACCCGGCCGAGCAGCACGCGCAGGACATCGCCCAGCCTGCCGACGCCTCGCGCAAGGCCATGCGCTCGGTGGCGCTGCTGCTGCCGCTGTCCGGCCGCAACAGCGCCGGCGCCGAGGCGGTGCGCGACGGCTTCCTCGCTGCCTGGTACGGCGCGCGCGGCGTGCAGTCGGTGACGCCGGTGCTCGGCGTGTACGACACCGGCGCCACGGCCGACTCGCTGATGGCCGCGTACCGCCGCGCGCTCGACTCCGGCGCCGAGTTCCTGGTCGGCCCGCTCACGCGCGAGGAGGTCACCGTGCTGGCCGACAGCGGCCGGCTGGCGGTGCCGGTGCTGGCGCTGAACTATCTCGATCCGGGCAAGCAGGCGCCGTTCAACCTGTTCCAGTGGGGCCTGGCTCCCGAGGACGAGGCGCGGCAGGCCGCCGAGCGCGCCATTACCGACCGCCAGGCGCGCGCCGTGGTGCTGGTGCCGGAGGGCGAATGGGGCGACCGCGTGCTGCGCGCCTACCAGGAGCGCTTCGAGGCGCTCGGGGGCAGCGTCATCGAGTCGGGCACCTACAACCCGACGGACCATGACTTTTCCGAGCCGATCCGCCAGCTGCTGGCGCTGAACGCCAGCGAGGAGCGCCACCGCGCGCTGACCAACGTCCTCGGCGTGCAGTCGCAGTTCCAGCCGCGCCGGCGCGACGACGTCGACGTCGTGTTCATCGGCGCGCGCCCCGAGCAGGCGCGACTGCTCGGCCCGCAGTTGCGCTTCCACCGCACCGGCGAGCTGCCGATCTACGCCACCGCGCAGGTGTTCGACGGCGACCCGCCGGTCGCCGACCTCAACGGCCTGCGCTTCTGCGACATGCCGTGGATGATCGCCACCGATGGCGAGGCCGCCGGCCTGCGCAGCCGGCTCAAGGCGCTGTTCCCCGCGCGGCCGAAGGAATACGCGCGGCTGCTCGCGCTCGGCCACGACGCCTACCTGCTGGTGCAGCTCATCGAGAGCGGCGCGCTGCAGCCCGGCACGTTCTTCCCGTCGGTCAGCGGCACCTTGTCGCTGCGCAACGACGGCGTCATCACGCGCGGCCTGGCCTGCGCCGAGATCCGCAACGGCACGCTGAAAACGCTCGACCTGCCACAGGCGTCGTCGCGCTGATGGACGGCAGTCAGGCCGAGGCGGAGGCGCTGCGCTTCCTCGAGCAGCGCGGCCTGCGCCTGCTGGCGCGCAACTGGCGCTGCAAGCTCGGCGAGCTCGACCTGGTCATGCAGGACGGCGACACCATCGCCGTGATCGAGGTGCGCTCGCGCGCGCGCAGCGACTGGGGCGCGGCGGCCGAGACCGTGGACGCCCGCAAGCAGGCGCGCCTGGTGCGCGCCACGAAGCTGTGGCTCGCGCGCCGGCCGGACCTGGCCGAGCAGCCGCTGCGCTTCGACGTGGTGACGCTCGACGCGGGCGAGCTCGAGTGGCGGCGCGAGGCCTTCGATGTCCAGGAGTGAGCTGCCGGCGGCCGCGCTGCGGCGCATGACCGGGATCTTCGGCGAGCGCCTGCGCACCGATCCGGCCGACTGCCTGCCCTACGGTTACGACAACAGCCGCCGCGTCGCCTTGCCGCAGGCGGTGGCCTTCGCGCGCACGCACGACGAAGTCGCGGCGCTCGCCGCCACCTGTCACGAGCACGGCGTCGCGCTGATCGCGCGCGGCCGCGGCACCAACACCACCGGCGCGACCGTGCCAATCGCCGGCGGCGTGGTGCTCTCGTTCGAGCAGATGAGCCGGATCCTGCGCGTGTCGCCGGGCGACCGGCTGCTCGAGTGCGAAGCCGGCGCGATCAACGGCGACGTGCAGGCCGAGGCCGGCAAGCACGGCCTGTTCTGGGCGCCCGACCCGACCAGCCTCGGCTACTCGGCGGTCGGCGGCAATCTCGCGTGCAACGCCGGCGGCCCGCGCGCGGTGAAGTACGGCACCGCGCGCGACAACATCCTCGGCCTGCGCGCCGTGACCGGCACCGGCCGCACGCTGAAGACCGGCTGCTACACGACCAAGGGCGTGGTCGGCTACGACCTCACGCGGCTGATCGTCGGCTCGGAAGGCACGCTGGCGATCATCACGGACGCCGCGCTCAAACTGCTGCCGAAGCCCGAGACGGTGCGCACGCTGCGGGCCTGCTATCGCGACGAGGCCAGCGCTGCCGCGGCGGTGTCGCGCCTGATGGCGCAACCCGAGACGCCGAGCGCGCTCGAATTCATGGACGGCGACTCGGTGGAACTCGCGCAGGGCTACCAGCGTTCCGAGCTGCCCGAGGGCACCGGCGCGCTGCTGATCGTCGAGGTGGACGGCCACGCCGAGACCATCGGCGCCGCGGTCAAGGCGGTTTCCGTGGCAGCGAGGGGCGACGGGTTGCTCGAACTGAAGGCCGCCGCCACCGCGGCCGAATCCGAGGCGCTGTGGACCGCGCGCAAGGTGCTGTCGCCGGCGCTGAGGAAACTGGCGCCGAACAAGATCAACGAGGACGTCGCCGTACCCGTCTCGCGCATGCCCGAACTGATCGAGGGACTGCGCGCGTTGTCGAAGCAGCACGGCATCCGTATCGTCAACTTCGGCCATGCCGGCAACGGCAACATCCACGTCAACCTGCTCGGCGACACCTCCGACCCGGCGCAGAAAGCAGCGCTGCACCAGTGCCTGGAGGAAGCCTTCCGCCTGGTGCTGTCGCTCGAGGGAACCCTCTCCGGCGAGCACGGCGTCGGCATCGAGAAGCGCGATTACGTCGGCTGGGAGATCGCGGCCGACACGCTCGCCACCATGCGCGAGCTCAAGCAGGTGTTCGACCCGAAGGGCATCCTGAATCCCGGCAAGTGCCTGCCGGGAATCTGAGCGGCGGCGCCGCCGCTCTGATCAACGTCATTCCCGCGAAAGCGGGAATCCAGACAGAGCTTCCTAGGCCCCTTTGCGGGCGCCGAAGCCCAGCAACAGCCCGCCGGCGACGAGCGCGGCGACGCCGGCCCAGACCGGAACGCTGACGTGCTCTTTCTCCGTCACTTTCAGATGCATCGGGCCGATGTCCGCCCGATGGGTGTCGGAGGTGTAGGTGAAGCCGCCGTAGATCAGGGCGAGGGCGCCGCCGATGAGCAGCAGGATCGCCACGACCTTCGCGGGGTTCATACGACTCTCCGGCCCTGGATGACCCGCAGCAGGATCACGACGATCGCGATAACCAGCAACAGGTGAATGAGTCCGCCCATGGTGTACGAGGACACGAGTCCGACGCCCCAGAGGACCAACAACAGGATTGCGATGGTTTCAAGCATTTGCTTACTCCAAATCTGACTGGCAGCGAGGTGTCCAGCGTGGCCGGGTGGCCGCGGGGCGTCTGTTCGACAGCGCACGCGGGCGCATCGGGCCGTGGTCCGCGGTGGTCCGCGCCGGCCCGGTGTGTGCTCTGACGAACAGACCCTCGGGCACCCGGGCGGCACACTGCCCCATCGGGACAGCCCAGCGCCTCTTCCGTGCCGGTTCGGCTTTCCCGCGTGCTGCAGGACTCATCGAGTGACACCCGTAGCAGCACGAGCACCCGTAACCAACCGCCTGATCCAGGGCCTGCCGCGCAAGGAGCGCGACCGGATCCTCGCGATCTGCGAACC